>JBDRSE010000336.1:0-35147 GCA_043825095.1 bacterium | reverse complement strand
GTTCATAACTCTGCATTCTACTCTGAAGTTCCGGTCGGTCAAGTGCTTCCGAGCTCGGGGCGAGCAATCCGAATCGTGTGTGACATGCTCGGCCGACTGCGGCGCTTGCCCCGACAGCTGCCGCGACGGTACCTGCGGCCCATCTGAAACCTGCGCGAGCTGTCCCGATGACTGCGGCGAGTGCTGAGATTCGAACCAGCCGAACAACGCAAGTAGGTCTGAACAAGGATCTTGGGCACGGCCGCCGCCACCCGCCTGCGCCCCTTGGTCAGAATTTTCGTCAAGTTGTCGCGGAGGATCACGTGATCATCGGTGTCGATAGATAGTCATGCCATAACAACATGTTATGAGAATTATGGCGTGTGTATCAATTATATTTCGTCATTTCCGTCAATGACGGAAAAACATCTGCGGCAGAGTGACCAGAGCCAGTTGCCTCACGGGGCCTCTAGGCTCCACGACGTCATCGTCGACCGCTCGCATCTTCGAAGATCCCAACAGGCAGCTCTCCTGATCGACCGTATCTGAGCGGAGCGCGCCCGTGATATCCTGATGAGAGGAGCTGGAGGTGAGTTGATGCGAAGGCGGCGATTTGGGCGTGCGGGCCCGCTCGGGGCAGGGGCGTCGCGGAGGGAGTTTTTGCGGGGGGTTGCCGGGGCGGGTGGGGTGGTGGGGATGTCGATGGTGTTTCCGCATGGGTTTGGCTGCAGGGCGGGGGATGGACCGCTGCCGGGGTTGGGTTGGGAGGTGGAGAAGGCGGAGCTGGTGACGATCTCCGACACCATGGCGGCGTTCAGCTGGGTGACGGCGGAGGAGCAGATCACGGCCGTGCGGTTCGGGGAGACGGAGGGCGTGGAGCGGTATTTGGAGTCGGCGGATCCTGTTACGCGGTTTCACTACCTGGAGCTTCCGGGGCTGACGTCGGGCACGGAGTATCACTACCGGCTGTCCACGATTGGTGCGCAGCCGACGGCAGGCGATGAGCACTCGCCGGGGCGGTTCACCACGCTGATACCGCCGCCGGGGGAGCAGCTTTTTTCGTTTGCGACCGTGAACGACGTGCACATCGGGTGCGACGAGGTGGGGCTCATCGAGGGCGGGGGCGAGGCGTTCACCTGGCCGGATCCGGAGAACCCGCACTACACCTTTGCGCTCGAGGCGGCGGTGCGGGAGATCAATGGGCACGGCGTGGACTTCACCATCGTGAAGGGGGACCTGACCTGCGGCTACACCGAGGCCGAGTTCGAGGCGGCGCGTGCGATCCTGGACGGGTTGAGCGCGCCCTACTATCCCATGCGGGGCAACCATGACCGCGTGGGGGCGAACCCGGACGACTACTACCTCCGGGTGTTCGGCGACCTTCTCCCCGGCGGGCAGTCCCACTTCGGGTTCGAGCACGGGGGAACGCGTTTCCTGTGTCTCGACTCGTCGGACCTGGAGACTGGCGAGGCGTTTCTCGCCCCGGAGCAGTGCGCCTGGCTGGCCTCGGAGCTGCAGCAGAGCGGGTCCCAGCCGGTGATGATCTTCCTGCACCACGCCGTGATCGGGGCTCCGTTCGCGCTGTACTCCGAGGACCGGCACGCCTTGGAGGACGCCGTGGCCGGGCACGAGTCGCTGGTGGGTGTGTTTTCCGGCCACAGCCACCGGGACTGCATCACCACCCACGCGCCGCTCGGCCCGGCGCCCCTGGTGGAGACCGCGGCCACCCTCCACTATCCGTCCGGGTTCACCCGCTACCGGGTGCATGAAGGGGGGTACATGCAGGTCGCCCACCGGCTGCACGGACCCAACTGCCTGGAGTGGAACGAGATGACCCGCGGGCTCTATGCCGGTCTGGCCGAGGACGTGCTCTGGCTCGCTGCTGCCGAGCGGAACTTCGTCTACACCTACTGATCCCGATCCCGATCCCGATGCGCGCGGTTGCCGAGGATCCGGGGGGCGTGTATGCTCCAGGACCCCTGGGAATGGGAGCACCCGAGGTGTCTGACGTGCCCGACTTGCCCGACGTGCCTAGCGAGAAACCGACAGGATCTTCTGGCGGCACTCCGGTGCAGATCCTCTTCGGTCGGTACATCATCCACCGCCTGTTGGGCATGGGCGGCATGGCGGAGATCTATCGCGCCAGCGTGAGTGGTCCCGCGGGCTTCGAGAAGCCGGTGGTGATCAAGCGGGTGCGCTCACAGTACGCCCAGAACGAGACCTTTGTGCAGATGTTCGTGGACGAGGCGCGGATCTGCGCCAGCCTGAACCACGCGAACCTGGTGACCGTGTTCGACTTCGGGGAGGAGGACGGCCACTTCTACATGGCCATGGAGTTGGTGGAGGGTCTGGACCTGCGCACGGCCCACGTCCGGTACGCCCAGGCCCACGGCAAGCCGATGCCCTGGGAGGCGTCCACGGTGGTGATCCGGGACGCCCTGCGCGGGCTGGACTACGCGCACAACCTCGCCGGGCCCGACGGCCGGCCGCTGGGCATCGTGCATCGGGACATCGACCTGGCCAACATCATGGTGCGGCCGGACGGCGCGGTGAAGGTGCTGGACTTCGGCTGCGCCAAGGCGTCCAGCGCCATCCGGCGGACCCAGACCGTGGCCGGGGTCATCAAGGGCAAGCTGGGCTACATGTCACCGGAGCAGGCCGAGGACCGCGACCTGGACGGGCGCTCGGACGTGTTCGCGGCGTCCATCGTGCTGCACGAGCTGCTGACCGGTCGGCGGCTGTTCTTTGGCGACGATCCCCTGGCCGTGATCCAGAGCGTGCTCGCCCGCCCCATCCCGGACCCGCGGCAGAAGAACCCGGCCGTGCCGGAGTCCCTGGTGCGGGTGGTGATGCGGGGGCTCGCGCGCCGCCTCGAGGATCGGTACGCCTCGGCCGGGGCCATGGCGGACGACCTGGACGGCATCATTCATGAGCACCACCTCAGCAACGCCCGGGTGGCCGAGGTCTTTTCGCCCCTCCTCGGCGACGAGCCGGGCTCCCTGGGGACGGAGATCACCCAGGACCAGCGCAAGATCACCCTCGCGGCCTGGAGCGAGTCCACCGGGGACGCCGAGCCCATGGAGATCATCTCCGGCGTGCTGATGGAGGAGGAGTCCTCCGGGGCGGCGGACGCGCCCTTCATCGACGCCACCATCGTGGTCACCAACCCGCGCTGGATGCTCCCCGACGAGCGGGACACCCAGACCGACCTGCAGCCCGCGGGCGTGGGTGCCCCCGCGGCTGCGACCGACGCGCCGGTGGTCGCGCTCAACGACGCGCCCACCGCGATCCTGTCCGCCGAGGCCCCGGTCCTGGGGCTCACGGATCAGGAGACGCTGCTGCTTACCGAGGCCGAGCGCAAGGGGCTCACCGGCCCCCAGTCCCGCGTCGGCTCGCCGCAGGGCGTCCCGAAGAAGCTCCCTTCTCGCCTCCCGCTCCTCCTCCTCCTCGCCGCCCTCTCCCTGGCCGCGGGCTTTTTCCTGATCTGGGCCCTGATGAAGTAGTCGGCCTCCCGACGGCGGAGCCTCGCAGGTCCCTTCCGCAGGTCCCTTCCGCGCGTCCCTTCCGCAGGTGCCCTCCGAGGTTTTTTTTCTGCCCGCGGGGATCTTCTGCCGCGCCGATGCGTAGTAGGTTCATCTGACCGAAGCACAACATGGGATCTGCAGGCGCGCGGGGCGGTGCGTGGGAAAACCGGCACGCCCCGCGGCCTGCGGGTCGCAGGAGGGTACGATGCGAAGGCTCGTGTTTCGGCAGCTCTGGCTGCTCCTCGGCGTTTCGGTCATCTTCAGCTGCAACAAGGACTCGGTGGTGGTGCACTACGAGCCGGCGCCGGACCGGCTGGCGCGTGAGACTCACCGGCCGGGGGCCTTGAAACAACCCCACCGGGCCGCGCCGGCGCGGACGGCGGCGCATCGCGCGGCGGCCCGCCGCCCGGAGGAGCCCACCCCGGAGAAGTTCGCCCCGATCCAGCGGGTGAAGCTCGCCAGCCTGATGCCCGCGCGGCTCGCGGGCACGCCGCTCCAGGGGCGCATGGACGGGCTGCTGTTGGGCGCCCCCGTCACCTACAACAACCTCACGATCTATCCCGTGCTGTCGGAGCAGCCCTCCTTCGGCAAGATCGTGTTCAACATTGATGAGTCCTTCGAGGGACGGAAGCTGGCCGTGACCGAGGCGGGGTCGGGCAGCGTGCCGTTCATCGAGCTCAACAAGTCGACCCGGGAACACGTGTTCGTGATGACCGGCGAGATGTTCATAGGCGCCAAGCAGGACCGCATCTCCAAGCACGACGTCATCCTCCCCCCGAGGAAGGGGACCTTCAAGCTGCCGGTGTACTGCGTGGAGCAGGGGCGGTGGCACGGCTCGTCGATGAAGTTCAAGTCGGGCAACGTCGTTTCCTCCCAGTCCCTTCGCAAGTCCGCGGTGCGCAAGGGCAGCCAGGGTCAGATCTGGGACAAGGTCGCGGTGAAGACCCGGCAGGTCAAGGCGACCACCTCCACCCAGACCATGCACGCCTCCTACCGGAGCAAGTTCTGGCGCCAGAAGGCCCCGGCCTACATGAAGGTGTTCAAGCTGTTCGCCAAGGGGCTGCCCAAGAGCGTCGGCGTGCTCGTGGTGATCAACAAGGCCATCGTGAGCTTCGACGTGTTTCTCAGCCACCGCCTGTTCACCGGGCTGTGGCCCAAGCTGCTCAAGGCCATCGTGCTCGACGCCATCGATCCGCACTTCAAGGGCTCGCCCTTCCACCAGGCCCGGGCCCGGGCGTTCTTCGGCATGCTCTCGGGCGCCAAGTTTAAAAAGACCCAGACCCCGGGGATGGGCAGGGAGTACCTGATCGCGTCCAAGGAGCTCACGGGCACGGTGCTCGTGGCCAAGAACCGGCTTGTGCACTTCGCGCTCTTTCCGGAGAAAGAGCAGCGGCTCCGCAAGCTCGCGACCCAGGCCAAGGGAGCGCTCCCCGCGGCACCGCCCTCCTACAAGGGCTACCAGGTGCCGGTGCAGCCCAACGCGGACATCGGGAACCTCAAGGGGAGCCTCCCCGAAGGAAAGAGGTACTGGCGGAAGGGCTACAAGCGGTACCGAGGCCACAAGCGGTACAGAAGCCACAAGCGGTACCGAGGCAACAAGGCCCGCGATCCGCAGAAGCGCTACAGGCCACGCCAGAGGACCGCGCCCAAGAGCCCCAGCCGGCGCAAGTGGAAATCAGGGAGCTCGGATCACGACCAGTAGCCTCTTTCCCGATTCCGCCACAGGTGACTCAATCGCCTTCGATAAATCGCTTCTCTCGGGCCGCGCTTTGCAGGATGATATCTCGGATTCCGAGGTATGCCCTTGATCACCATTCTCACGTCCGACCACCCCACCATCCTGCGTGAGCTCGGCTCCCCTGCCTTCGAGCGCATCGGGATCCGGCACGTGGTGGTCGAGACGGGCCGGGAGGTGGTGGTCGAGACCCGCAAGCACGCCCCCGCGGTCGTCATCCTGGAGGTCGAGCTGGCGGACGGGTCCGGCTATCAGCTGTGCCGGGAGCTCAAGGGCGATCCCGGGTGCGCGGGCACCCGGGTGGTGCTGCTGGTGGAGGGCGCGGTGAGCGCGGAGGTGATCCGGTCCCTCAGCGAGTCCCGCTGTGACGAGGTCCTGGTGACGCCGGCCTGGGGAGAGGCGCTGTTTCACAAGGTCGCCCAGCTGCTCGGTCTGCCGCGCCGGCTGCGTCGGCGCATGGCCGTGGAGCTGCGGGCCGAGATGGCGGTGGGCCGGGCGGACTGGTCCGGGCGGATCGTGGATCTCAACCAGGACGGCGCCCGCCTCGAGCTGGACCGAGAGGTCGACAAGGGTCGGCTCGGCACCGTGCACATCCACTCCGGGACCGGAGCCGCGGCGCTATCCCTCGAGGCCAAGGTCGTCTGGTCACACCGGGACGCCGCGTCGGGCGCCTGGACCTGCGGCATCCAGTTTCTGAACCCGGACTTCGACGACCGCAGCACCTTGATGGACCTGTCGCTCTGGGAGGTCATCCCACAGGAGGACGGCTCCACCCAGGTCGTGCTGCAGGGGGACTTCCGCGAGCACACCGAGCTCACCCGTCTCGCCGAGCAGCTCCGCGGCACGGTGGAGTTCGATCTGGCGTGGGTCCGCTATCTCAACTCCGCCGGGGTCCGCCACTGGGTGAGCTTCCTGCGCAGCCTCGACGCCGTGGAGTCGTACCGTTTCGTGCGCTGCTCCGTGGCCTTCGTGACCCAGGCTTCCATGGTGCCCGAGGTGCTGGGCAGGGGGCGCGTGGACTCGTTCCAGATGCCGTACACCTGTGAACAGTGCGACCTCGAGGAGGAGCGGCTGATGCAGACCACCGCGCTGCACGGCTCTGACACCTGGCCGCCCGAGCTGCCCGACTTCGCCTGCCCTCGCTGCCGGGGGGAGCTGGTCTTCGACGACCTGCCCCAGCGTTATTTCGCCTTCCTCGAGGACGACCCCCTCATTCGGCCGAGCTGATTCTCTCTACACGATCAAGGGTAGGACGGCTCCGGCGCGGCGCCGCCGATCTCGGCCGGGGGCGAGAGCTCGGTGAGCGTGAGCGTGAGCGCCTCGATGGTCGGGTAGGTGTGGCTGTTCAGCTCCTGGCAGTACAGGTCCAGGGTCTCGAGCAGGTCCTCCTCGGCGCCGGTGATGCCGGTGGCGCTGTTGAGCCCGTCGTAGGTGAAGTCCTGGAGCGTGGTCCGGCAGCGATTCTCGGCCTCGCCGAGGTTGTCGAGCAGGGCCTGATAGCTGTCGGCAGCGTAGGTGACCAGGCTCACGTGAAACGCCGCATAGCCGCCGTCGATCAGCCACGCCGAGCTCGATCCCGACACCGGAATCCGCAGGGTGTAGTAGTCGGGCTCGGGCTCGATGCCGCCGATCTCGATGGACACGTCGTTTGGCACCGTGGCGTCGGGCTCGGGATCCGGACCGGCGTCCGCGTCCCCACCCGCGCCCATGGCGCGATTGCAGGCCGCGGCCAGGGTGCCGGCGGCCAGGGATGCGCCCGCCAAGCCCAGGAATCGGCGCCGGGTGGACAGGTGCTCCTGCAGGGACGGATATCCGAGCTCCGGAGTGACAGCGGTGGTGACGCGGGTTTTCTTCTTCATGGCGTAGCCCTCGGCCTGGTCGTTTGAGTCAGGGCCTGGATCTGCAATGCCCGTGCCGGACTTACGGTATATGATTTCAATGGCTTGACCCGCGCGGATCTCAGATTTCTGAGCTTGGTGCCAGTCCCCTTGACCGGCTTCCCGTCAGTCGGCGTAAGGGGCCGGGCCGATATAGCGGCCATCGGTGAAGCCCAGGAAGTGGGATCCCGGGGTCATGTCCACGTGAAAATGGTCGTCGTGGTCCACGTTGTAGTTGGGCGTGAGGATGATGTTCCAGTAGTAGCCGTCGAACCACCGGTGGGCGGCCTCGTACAGGAAGATACCGCCTGGGGTGACCGGGTTCGCGGTGTCGTGCTCCCAGTCGTCGAAAACGGTGTAGAGGGTGGCGTCGTCGAAGTCGAAGCCGGCGATGTCGATGGCCGTGGCAAAGGAGTGCTCGGACAGGGTGCTCGTGCCGGCGATGACGCGGCAGTTGTACGTGCCCATGTGGCGAAGGGCCACCACTCCGAAGGGCTTCACGTCGTCGATGGTGTCCACCACGGCGTGGGCCATGATGCAGGAGGCGAGGATGCGCGCCGAGGGCGAGCCCCCCGAGGTGCGCAGCTCCACGTCATGGATGGGCGAGTTGACGTAGACCGGATCCTCGATGTGGCAGGTCAGGTTCGGGTGAGTGCTGGGGTGCTCGTCCGGGATGACCGTCGGCTCGAAGGACACGCCCCGGGCCGCGAGATCGAGCTGGCACTGGGTGAGGTCGGTCTCCTCCCCCGGGAGACAGGAGTAGGTGACCGTGCCCGGCTCGTTGGCGCGGGCTGCGGCGACGCAGCCGTAGTCGGGACGGCAGCCGGTGTCGGGGAAGAACCCGAAGTCGCAGCGCGACAGGCAGGCCCCGTCTCCCAGCGCGGCGCCCGCTGGGGGCAGCTCCCCGGCGGCCACGCAGAAGGTCGTGGGGTGTCCGTCCTCGTCGGGGCAGTACAGGTCACAGGCTTGGGAGCAGGTGCCGTTGGGGAAGCCGTCGGTGAGGCACACGGCGTCGGCGTAGGTGCAGTCCGCGACGGTGTCGCAGGGGCTGCCGATGAACCCGGTGGGGCCGGTCTCCACGGCGCCGTCCGGCTGAACCGCGGCGTCGGGTTGCACGACCGCATCCGCTGGAATCGTGCCGTCGGCCGTGGCGGCGTCTTCGCCGGTGGCCGGAGTGGAGCCGCAGGCTGCGGGGAGGGCGAGCAGGAGCGACGTTATTCCGAAAAGAAGCGTCTTCATGGGACCGATCATACCGCCGGGCCCCGGGGCGGAGGCAAGGGTTTTCGTTTTCGCGCTGCTGCGTGGCCGCTTCGCTGCGGCGGCTGAACCTGCGAAGGCGGCGCGTGCTCGAACATTCGGTTTCTCGCTGCGCGAGAAATCCGAAACTGCGATCGCGCTCGTCTTTCGCAGGGCGCCGCCTCCGCTGCGCTGGCGCTCTGGTTTGGTCCGCTCCGGTCGCGCCTTGCTGCGTGGCCGCTTCGCTGCGGCGGCTGATCCTGCTCGCGTGATTAGTCGACAGTGACGGTGACGTCGGAGCCTTGGCGGAGCTTGAGCACGTAGTTTTCCCACTGGGCCTTCCACTGGAGCATGTCGGGACTGCCGAGGATCTTCACGAGGGTCTCGTACCCGGTGGGGTCGGTCTTGCGGTTGGCGAGGAACTTCTTGTAGTAGGGAACGAGCTTGCCCTGGGTCTGGAGGTAGTACACCAGGTAGCGGGCCTGGGCGTAGTTGCCGCCGCGGTCCTCGGTGTAGAACTGTCGCTCGTTCATGGAGGTCAGCTTCTCGAAGGTCGGCACCTTTCCCTGCCGGATCATCTCCTGCAAGCCGGGCAGCCGCCAGTTGAGCAACCCCCAGATGCGGCCCTTCCGGGTGGCGCACGCCTCGTACAGCGAGCCGAGCCCCTCGTTGAACCACGGGGGACAGTCGGGGAAGTTCGCCTCCACGAAGGGGTGCACCAGCTCGTGCACCAGCGTCCCGCCTCCCGTGGCGATGTTCATGATCAGGGCGCCGTTCGCCTCCGAGTAGTAGCCGAAGATCGTCGAGGGGATCTCGTTGAAGATTTTCTTGGTGTTGAGGTTGTAGCTCGTGGCGTCCTTGAACAGCCAGACGTCGATGATCCGCTTGGGGTCCCGGCTGAAATAGTCCGCCTTGAGGTGGCGGGTCGCCCACCGCACCGTGTCCGTGGCCCGCTGCCTGACCACGTCCGGCCGCTCGTCGCCCAGGACCACGAATGGAGGCTCCAGGACCACGGTGAATCCAGCGGGCACCTTCTTGCGGAGCTGCTGGATGTGACGCTCGTAGTCCGCGGTGGTGTACGACCCCTTGACGGGCGCTGGTTGGGGCGTAGACGCGGCCGCCCGCGCCGCTCGGCTCGGGCCGGCGGGCTTTTTGTCGCGGGTGCACTGCGTCTGCGCCACGACCAGGATCACCACGGTCCCAAGCAGAATCACTCGCGTTCTCATGGGCCCTCGGCTCCTCTCTCTGTGAGATCCTAGTGTTCGGCGTTTCCACCCGCCGCGCAAGCCGAAACTCAGTCCGCGGCGCGGTTCTGCACCGCCGGCAGGACGCCCCCGGCGGTCAGACGAGAGAAAGGTGCCAATTCTCGATCCGGTGGTATAAATAGCAGTGTAAGGGAACGATAGATGATGACGGGCGAGGACCACATACGAACCCTGCTGCTCTCACAGTCCTACGAGCCCATCCGTGTCATTTCCTGGAAACGCGCCTTCACCCTGCTGTCCCTCGGGAAGGTGGAGGTGGTCGAGGAGTACGACCGGGCCATCCGCACCACGTATCTCGTGTTCAAGATGCCGTCGGTGGTGCGGCTGGTGAACGTCTTCCGCCGGCAAAAGCGCAACGTGAAGTTCTCCCGCGTCAACGTCTACGCCCGGGATCGCTACAAGTGCCAGTACTGCGGCCTCACCGAAACCCTGGCCAGCCTCACCTTCGATCACATCATTCCGCGCTCCCGCGGCGGGAAGACCACCTGGACCAACGTGGTGGCCGCCTGCGTGCCCTGCAACCACGAAAAGGCCAACCGCACGCCGGCTGAGGCGGGCATGAAGCTGCTCAAGAAGCCCACCATGCCGCAGTGGGTTCCCTCGGTCACCCTGCAGATCAGCGTGCGCTCGATCCCCGACGCCTGGACCGACTACCTCTACTGGACCGGCAGTCTCGCCACCTGAAGAAAACCTCCGCCTGGTCACCGCAAGGGCCTACCGATTGTGTACGGAATTGATTTCCGGGCGCTTTTGCGACAAGCTCTGCGGTGCTATCTGAGAGGAGAAGCTCGATGCAAGTCGTCAGATTGAGCAGATTGAACGGACGAGCGGGGCTGCTGCTCGCGGCGGCCCTGGTCGCCTTGCCGGTGCTCGGCTGCGAGGAGAAGAAGGACAGCGCGGGCGGGGGTGGGGGGGCGGGGGGCCAGGAGCCCTCCGGGCCGGTCTGCAAGCAGGGCTTGTTCCTCAAGAGTCGTTTTTCAGCGGCGGATGGCGTGGCGCTCGCGACGTCCTTCAAGGCAACCAAGACCGTCGCGTGGATCAGCGGCAGGCGCTACGACGCCAAGGCTACGGCCAAGCACGCCTACATTGCCTTCGCCAACTATGACGTCAAGCTCGGGCCGACCATGATCGAGCTGCCCAAGAAGCCGGGCGAAGTGGCCGTCGTGGTGTCCATCAAGACCGCGAACCAGGAGGTCCCCTTGGCCGGGCAGAGGGCGGTCTACGGCAAGCTCGCCGTGCCCACGGGCGCGTTTCCCTTCGGTGTCATGGATCCCAAGCAGAGCTACTCCGTGTCGGTGTATCTCGGCGGCTCCTCCGGGGGCAAGGTGGTCTCCGGGCAGCGGCCGAGGGGCAAGGCCATCGTCACCCACTCTTCCCCGAAGCACCTCTGCGGCTCCCTCGGGTTCCGGAGCGGCAGCGGCACCTTCCTCAAGGGCGAGTTCAACCTCCCCATCACCCGGGACCTGTGGGCGAAGCCGTAGCTCCGGCGTCGACTCCCCGGCTACTCGGGCTTGAACAGCAGCGCGCCCAGGGGGGGGAGGGTGAGCAGGAGAGAGTGCGGGCGGCCGTGGGTGGGGATGGGGTCGGCTTGGACGACGCCGCAGTTGCCGACGCCGCTGCCGCCGTAGGCTTCGGCGTCGCTGTTGAGCAGCTCCCTCCAGGCGCCGCCCGAGGGCACGCCGACGCGATACCCGTAGCGGGGCACGGGGGTGTGGTTGAACACAGCAACGACGCAGGAGCCGTCGTCGCCGTGGCGGAGCAGGCTGAGCACGGAGTTCTCGGCGTCGGTGCAGTCGATCCACTCGAAGCCCGCGGCCGTGGTGTCGCGCTGGTGGAGCGCCGGTTCGGAGCGGTACGTCCAGTTGAGGTCCGTGACCCACTGCTGGAGGCCGCGGTGGTCGGGGAAATCCAGCAGGTGCCAGTCGAGGCTGGCGTCGAAGCGCCACTCGTTCCACTGGCCGATCTCCCCGCCCATGAAGAGCAGCTTCTTGCCGGGCTGCACGAACATCTGGCTGAGCAAGAGCCGCAGGTTGGCGAACCTCTGCCACGGGTCGCCGGGCATCTGGCCGAGCAGTGAGCCCTTGCCGTGCACCACCTCGTCGTGGGAGAGGGGCAGCACGAAGTTCTCGTGCCAGGCGTAGAGCATGCGGAAGGTGAGATCGCTGTGGTGGTACTTGCGGTGCACCGGATCGTGGCTGAAATAGCGCAGGGTGTCGTGCATCCAACCCATGTCCCATTTGTAGCCGAAGCCGAGTCCTCCGAGGTACGTCGGGCGAGACACCTGGGGCCAGCTCGTGGACTCCTCGGCCATCATCATCGTGTCGGGGAACTCTTCGTACACCCGGCTGTTGAGGTGACGCAGGAACTCGATGGCGGCGAGGTTCTCGCGGCCGCCGTGCTCGTTGGGAATCCAGTCGCCCTCCTCCCGGGAGTAGTCGAGGTAGAGCATGGAGGCCACGGCGTCCACGCGCAGCCCGTCGATGTGGTAGCGGTCCAGCCAGAACAGCGCGTTGGCGATGAGGAAGTTGGAGACCTCGTGGCGGCCGAAGTTGAAGATGTAGGTGCCCCAGTCGCGGTGCTCTCCCTGGCGCGGGTCGGCGTGCTCGTACAGGTGCGTGCCGTCGAAGAACCCCAGTCCGTGCCCGTCCCGGGGGAAGTGCGCCGGAACCCAGTCGAGGAGCACACCCACGCCGGCCTGGTGCAGGGTGTCCACCAGGTGCATGAAGTCATCCGGGGTGCCGTGGCGGCTGGTGGGCGCGAAGTGTCCGATGGTCTGGTACCCCCAGGACGCGTCCAGCGGGTGCTCGGACACGGGGAGCAGCTCCACGTGGGTGAAGCCGCGCGCGGCCACGTAGTCGGCCAGCCGCGGCGCCAGCTCCCGGTAGCTCAGGAACTGCTCCGGCGCGTCCGGGTTGCGCATCCACGAGCCGAGGTGGACCTCGTAGATCGAGATCGGCGCGTCCAGGGACTGGGCGGCCTTCCGGCGGGTCCGCCACGCCTCGTCCTGCCACCTGTGGCCGTCGAGGTCCCACACCTTGGATGCGGTCCGCGGCCGCAGCTCGGTGGCGAAGCCGAAGGGGTCGGCCTTCTCGAGGCGCAGGCCGCTGTCCCGGGACTGGAGCACGTATTTGTACAGCGCGCCCGGCCCCACGCCGGGCACGAAGGCGGCCCAGATGCCGCTGTCCCCGACGGGACGCAGCTCGTGCGCGCCGTCGGTCCAGTTGTTCCAGTCGCCGATCACCGAGGCGCAGCCGGCGTTGGGCGCCCACACCGCGAAGTGTGTGCCGGCCGCGCCGTCCTGCTCCCAGGGGTGCGCCCCGAGCTTGTCGTAGATCCGGTAGTGGGTGCCCTTGTTCCACAGATGCAGGTCCAGGTCCTGGATGAGCTCGGTCACGGGTGCCTCCTCGTTCGCTACCCGGTCTGGGCCTCCCCGGGGGTTGCTTCTTTGACTCTGGGCCGCGCTCTGCGCTCAGGCGGCGGGCCTCCGACCGAGAGCCTCGGCGCAGGCCTTTTCGAAGCGCTCCCGGAGGGCGCGCCCCTGCTCGCCCGGCACCGGGCCGCTCCGGGACCAGGACTTGCGGAGGGCGGCGACGCCGTCGGTGAACCGCTGCTCGTCCTCGGCCCGTGACTCCTGGGCAAAGGTGTTCTTGGCGAGGGCTTCCTTCAGGCGCGCGGCCATGGTTTCAGCGTCCTGCTCCTCGAGCTTCAGGCGCTCCCCGTCGCGTTTCTCCGCGGCGTTCCCGGCCAGCACCTCGGCCTGCATGCACAGCTCGGCCAGCCGCCGGGCGTTGGCCTCCACGTCCAGCGGAGACCCGGCGAACTCAGCCGGGTGCGCCGCCACGGCCTTGGCGGTGACGTCCTCCAGTCGCTTCAGCATGGGCTCTTCCATGTCGAAGGGGATGGGGCCGATGGTCTTCCACTCGGTCCACGCGTCGAGCACCTGCTTCGCGAGATCCGCGGGAGCTGTCGATTCCCCTTCCCCGGAGACGAGCAGCTCGAGCGCGGCGCAGAGCTCCTTCGTGCGGGCCAGGTTGGCGCCGCGCCCCTCGTCGAGGTGACTCTTCCGCCGCTCGAAGAAGTGGTCGCACGCCGAACGGAACCGGGTCCACAGGGCGTCCGACTTGTTGCGGGGCACCGGTCCGATGGCCTTCCACGCGGCCTGGAGCTGCTTGATCTTGTCCGCGGTCGCGACCCACTCGTCGGCGCCCATGAGCGCCTCGACCTGCTCACAGAGCGCCTCCTTCTGCGTGAGGTTCTCCCGGCGCTGCTCGTCCTGCGCCTTGAAGTGCTCCTTGCGCCGGTCGAAGAATCGGTCGCAGGTGGCGCGGAATCGCTTCCAGAGGGCGTCCGACTTGTTGCGGGGCACCGGTCCGATCGCCTTCCAGTCGGCCTGCAGCTGCTTGATCCGCTCGGTGGTTTCCGTGAAATCGGGGGAGTCGACCAGGGCCTCGACCTGCTCACAGAGCGCCTCTTTCAGCTTCAGGTTCTCGTCCCGCTGCGTGGACTGCTCCGCGAAGTACTCCTCGCACCGGGCGTAGGCTGCGTCGCAGGCGGTCTTGAACCGGGTCCACTGGGCGTCTGCCTTCTCCCGGGGGGCGGGGCCGATCTTCTTCCACTCGGCCTGGCAGGCGCGGAGGACCTTGGCGACCGTGGCGAGATCCTCCTCCACGGCCAGGGACTCCATGCGCCCGCAGAGCTCCTCCAGCCGCGGCAGGTTGGACCAGCGCTGCCAGTCGTCGGCCTCCCGGAGCTCCAGCAAACGGTCGTGGAGCTGCTTCTGGGCGCTTTCCAGCTGCTTGCGCAGCTCGCGCCAGATCTCGCGGTTCGGCAGCGGGCCGGGCTTCTGGAGCGCGGACTTCGCGTCCCGGCCGAGACGCTCGGCGGTTCGCAGATCCTGGCCGGCGGCGGCCTCGGTGACCCGCCGGATGAGGCCCTCCAGCTTGGCCTGGTTGCCTGCGCGGTGCCGCTCGTCGGCCGCCTGCTCCTCTTCTTCCCGTTGCCGCAAGCGCTGCTGCAGCCCGGCGAGGCCTTCGGCGAGCTCCGCGTCACGGCCCCCCGCCCGCTCCAGCCGTCCCCACTCCTGCTGAATGCGGCCGAAGCGCTGGGCCGCCTGTGACACCTTCTTCAGGCCGATCGCCTCCTCGGCGTCGCGCAGCAGCGCCTCGAACGCGGCGCGCGTCTCCTCGGCCGAGGCCGCCCGCTCGTGGCGCTGGCGGCACTGCTGTACGGCGCTGTCGAACCGGCGATCCAGCTCCTCCCGGATCGGCTCGGGGGCCGGGCCGAGGGCTTCCCACTTCTCGGTCAGCTCGGCCAGGCGCTCTTCGGCATTTTCTCCGTCCAGCGCGAGGATCTCCTCGCAGAGGGCGGAACGGGCCTCCCGCTCGGCGCGGTGTTCCTCCGGGTCCGCGCGGCGGGGCTCCGGGTCGGCACGGCGGGCCTCCGGGACGGCCGATCGTGCGGCGTGGTGCGCAAGGGCCTGGTCGCGGCGCGTGTTGAACCCCAGGCAGGCGGCCTTGAAGCGCTGCTCGAGCTTGGGATCTTCCTCGTCGCGGTCCCGGGTCAGCGCGGCCCACTGCTCCTGCGCCTGCTCGATGTGCCGGCCGGTTTCCTCCCAGTGCGTGGAGGCGGAGATCTTCTCCACGGTGCGGCAGAGCTGGACGAGCTGGGCGTGCAGCTTCTTCTGGGCCAGGGCCTGTTCCCGCGCGCCCGTGTCCGGCGGCTGCACCACCTTGAGCAGCTTCTTGGCGCGGTTCCGCACGAACTTGACCTTGGCCTGCTGAGCGATCGCCTGCAGCGCGTCCGGATCATCGAGCCGGTCGAGGGCGGCATTCGCCACCTCCCGACGCGGGTCCGCCAGCGCGATGCCGCGGAGCACCGACGGGTCCTCGATGCGGCCCAGGACGGTCAGGCAGAGGTCCCGGTCGGCGGCAGTCCGCACCACCTCGGCGAGGGCCTTGACGTCTTGAAGGCGCTCCAGAGCGGCCAGGCGGATGGCCTCGAGCTGCGCCCGTTTCACGATGTCGGCCAGGGCTGCGTCTGCGGTGATCCGCGCGAGGGCATGCGCCGCCCGGACCGGGTCGTCTCCCTGGATGGCGGATCCGATGCGCAGCCCGTTCGCCCGCTCGTTCGCCAGGTCCGTCAGCCAGGCGTCCGAGCAGCGCTGGGCGAGCTCGGCCAGGACGTCCGCGTCTTCGATGCGATTGACCGCGAGCTCCCGTACGCCGCGGTCACTGTCCGTTTCGGCGATCTGTAGCAGGAGCGGCGTGTCGTCTGTGTCCATGCCGCGGACGGCCCTGGCGCGGACCGCTGCGTCCTTGTGTTTCCAGCTCGCTCTGAATAGATCCGTGATACCCATCCGCGATCAACTCCAGACCCAGGACTTTAAGCTGGGACGTGCACAGAGACAAGGGTTTCAGGCGTAGGGAAGCCTGGAGCTCCGTCGTCGCCAGACCAACACAACGGCGAGCCACAGCAGCAGCACCGTGGGGACACCGGTGCCGGCGCCCGAGGCGCAGCCGCAGCCTGTCCCCCCGGGGTCGTTCGCCGGGCCGACGCCTCCGTCCCAGAGTGCCCCCTCGTCGACCACCTCCAGCAGGTCCACGCCCGTGGCGCGTTCGCCGTCCCGGTTCTTCACCGTCACGCTGTGCAGACCCAGCTCGGTCTCCTCGTGGATCCGGACCACGAGCTCCACCTGGGTCGCTGACACGGACTTGATGGACGTCACCCGCAGCGCGAGGTCATCGAATCCCACGGTGAACTGGGCGCCGTCCACGAAGCCGTCGCCGCGCAGCACCATGTCCACCATCTGTCGGCCGCGTTCCACCGTGCCGGGCTCCATCGAGTGCACCGCGAGCGGTGGCAGCACGGGATCCACGTCATAGGTGAACAGGTAGCTCCGGCGAGCGGACTGGTCGGGATCGAACCCCTCTGGGCCGAGGCTCGCGGCGAGCATGAGCAGGAAGCGGTGCCCGGTCGCCTCCAGGTCCAGCCCCCCGCTTCCGGTTTCGGGGTCGGGCGCCAGGTCGTGCCGCTCCATGGGCAGACCGTTGCCGTAGCGCAGCACACGCACGGCCCAGCGTGACCGGTCATCCCCGTCGAACCGCAGCTGCAGGCCGTAGGGGTAGCCCCCGGCGAAGTCGCCGAGGATGTAGCTCACGCCATAGGGCTGCGGGCGTTTGTCCAGGTCGGGCTGGCCGTAGGCCACGGGCAGGGAAGGGGTGAAGAACCGGCCCGCCAGGGTCGGCTCGGCTCCGTAGAAGGTATCGGCATCGGTGATGTGCGCGCCGTCGTCGTTGTCGCCCACGAAGTAGCGCGCCTCGGAGAAGTCCATGAAGATGTCGGCGAAGGAGCTCGCCCCGCCCCGGGCAGCGACCACGGACACGATGCCGTCGAAGTAGTCCGGTTCGTTGAAGTCGCCGACCTCCTGCATGGAGGCCGTCCAGATGTCGGCCACCATCGCCCCCCCTTCCCCGGGAGCTGCGAAGGCGTCCGTGAGGTAGATGAGGAGCAGCGCACCGCCGTACTCGGAGAGGTCGCTTCCGGTCCACCGCTCCATGAAGTCGATGGAGTGCCAAGGCTTGGCCTGGAAGTACGCCATGGTGGCCAGCGTGTAGTCCCAGGAGTCCGGGTAGACCTGGCTCATGATGTACGTGGAGGTGTTCTCCCAGAAGGCGGTGATCTCCTCACAGTCCATGGCGGCCTGAGTGGCGTGGCTCATCTCGTGGGCCACGATGCCGTCCACGGCGCCGAGCCCGTTGCTCTGATCCACCACGATGTAGCTGTGGCAGTCCGTCCAGGGTGTCACCGGGTTCGCCTCGTAGGGCGCGCAGTAGGCCGCGGCCCCGGAGCCGGCGTCGTCGAGGTAGAGCCGGTAGCGCATGGTGCCCGGCTGGATCGGCGGGGGCAAGAAACCCAGCGCGTCCACCTCGGTGGTCCAAGAGTACTCCGCAGCCTGGAGCACGCCTTGGGCAAGGGCCTGCTCCTGCTCCTGCTTGTAGCTGATGCGGAGCGGGAGCACGTCGGAGTCGATCACGTACGGATAGTCGTCCGGGGGCTGCAGGAGCTCGTACAGCTCGCTCCCCTGGGCGTTGTTCCTCGAGATCCACTGCCATGCCTCCACGGCGAGGCGGGTCCCGGAGGTCCACCTGTCGCTCCGGGGCGTGGTCAACAGCTGTTGCAGGTCCACCGGCAGCCGGTCAGGTCGTTTGAGGACCGCGACGCGGTAGAGGTGGCGGGTATAGTCCGTGATCTCCCCGCGCTGGTGCTTTGCGTCAATCGCTTCGAGCACCGTGTTGCTCGGCCCCGCGGCCGGGACAGACAGGGCGATCAGGAAGGCCAGGGTCACAGACATCGGCGCAGTCTACAACGGGAAGGCCCACCGTGGCGATTCAAAAGCGTGGTGAAACGTGTCATGATTGCAGAATCGAGTTGCCTACGTTTGCTGTCGTGAGGAGGCGAGGTCATGTCCACTACTCGGAGATTCGTCCATCGCTGGGGGGCCGCAGCGCTCGCGCTGGGCCTGCTCCTCGGGTCCCTCGCCCCGGAGGCCCGGGCAGAGCCACGGACCGTGAGCATCATGTGGCTGATGCTCATCGACTGGGACGCCGACTATCCGGAGGCGCCCAACTGCCTGGCCAACTCCATCTATCGCCCGGCGAGCTGGACGGTGAACTACAGCTCCATCTTCACCACCGACATCGATCCGAGTGACAACGCGCTGCTCGCCTACGACATGGTGGTCACCACGGGCCACGCCTATCATCAGTTCACCCCCCTGGAGCGCTCGCTCCTGGAGGAGTACCTCCTTGCGGGGGGCCTGCTGTGGCTCGACGACTGCGGGAGCATCGAGATCGACAACCTACCGTTCGGACTGGAGATCGACTTCGGGTACGGGCAGTACAACTACTGGGGCACCTGCGCCGGCAGCGGGTGCTACACGATCCCGAACCCGAACCACCCCCTCGTGGCCGGGTTGTACGACATCACGGCCGCGGAGATCCGCACCGATCCCGGGCTCAACGACGCGCAGTGGTTCACGCCGTTCTACGCCTGGGACCCTGCGTATGAAGTCATCGTCTGGGGAGGACCGGACTCGACCTACGGCTACACCGGCCCCATGGTGCTGGCGGCCCGCGTGGGCCCGGGGCGGATCGTGGCCACCACCGGCGACGTCACCTGCGCCTTGGAGTGCCAGGGCTACGCCAACCCGAACCGCCCCGCCTATGACTACAAGCTCGTCTACAACATGCTGGCTTGGGTGGACTCGGACAAGGACGGGATCCTCGATCATGACGAGGGCGCCTACGACGCCACGCCCGTGAACACCGACGGGGATCCCAGCTCGGACTACCTGGACAACGACTCCGACGGGGACCTGCTGCCCGACTCCCTCGAGGCCGGGGACGCCACTCTGGAGACGCCTCCGGTGGACACGGACGGCGACGGGATCCCGGACTTCCAGGACGTGGACTCGGACAATGACGGGATCTCGGACGGGCAGGAGTGGTTCGCCGACGGGGACGGCGACGGGTTCGCGGATCCGGACATCGACGGCGACGGCATTCCGAACCATCTCGACAACGACTCCGACGGGGACGGGATTCCGGACAGCGTCGAGGGCACCGGAGACGTGGACGGCGACGGGATCCCCGATTTTGCCGACAACAATCACTCGGACGGCCCCCTCGCGGATCCGGACGCCGACGGCTATGACAACAGCTCGGACAACTGCCCATCGACCCACAATCCCATGCAGGAGGACACGGACGGCGACGGTGTCGGGGACCACTGCGACGACGACGACGACAACGACAACGTCCCAGACGTCGACGACAACTGCCGGCTCGTGCAGAACGGCGGGCAGGAGGACGCCGACGGCGACGGCGTGGGGGACGCGTGCGACGACGACCGGGACGGGGACGGTGTGGACAACGTCGATGACAACTGCCCCGACGTGGACAACCCCGGGCAGGAGGACGACAACGGCGACGGTGTGGGGGACGCCTGCGACGGCGACGCGGATCTCGACGGCGTGCCGGACGGCGTGGACAACTGCCCCGCCGACCACAACCCGGAACAGGCGGACCGTGACGGCGATGGGGTCGGAGACGCGTGCGACAGCGACCGGGACGGGGACGGCGTGGACAATGGGGTCGACAACTGTCCCGACCTGGCGAATCCGGACCAGCTGGACGGGGATGGGGACGGCGTGGGGGATGCCTGCGAGGGCGGCGCCGGAGGCGACGCGGGGACCGGTGCGATCACCTCCGCCGGGGGTGGGTGCTCCTGCCGGGCCGACGGTACGAGTGGTCGTGGCCCGTGGCTCGGAGCGCTGCTCGTCCTGCAGTTCCTGCTCGGGCGCCGGCGTCGGCGGCGCGGGGCTGCGCGGTCTCCGTCAGTCGCGTTCGCGGCCGTGCTGCTCCTGACCGCCGGTTCCCTGTGTGCCTGTTCCCTGTCCACGTACAAATGGGGAGAGAACACGGACGGCGCGATCGACCTCACGGACCGGGACGGCGACTCCATCGCCGATGTGCACGAGGGCTGCGAGGAGCAGCGCGACACGGACGGGGACGGCATCCCGGACTGCGAGGACGACGACTCGGACGGCGACGGCCTGCTCGACGCGGAGGAGGCCGGCGACACGGATCCGGCGACGCCGCCCCGGGACAGTGACGGCGACGGGGTGCCCGACTTCATGGACGACGACTCGGACAACAACGGCATCCCGGATAGCCAGGAGCCGGTCGGGGACCTGGACGGCGACTCCATCGCCGACGCCCACGACCTGGACGACGACGGCGACGGCGTGAGCGACGTCGACGAGATCGGCGGAGATCCTGCGCAGCCCCTGGACAGCGACGGGGATGGCGTGCCCGACTACCGCGATCCCGACGCGGACGGGGACACGATCCTGGACGTGCACGAGGGCGGCCGGGACAGCGACTCCGTGGCGCCGGATCTCGCCGAGCGGGACGGGGTGCCGGATCGCCTCGATCTCGACTCTGATGGAGATGGGCTCTCCGACGCGGAGGAGGCCGGGGATCTCGACCCGAGCACGCCTCCGGTTGACAGCGACGGCGACGGCGTGCCCGACTACCGGGACTTCGACAGCGACGACGACGGCCTGCTGGACGCCGAGGAGGTGATTCTCGGCACGTCCCCCACAGAGGCCGACAGCGACGGGGACGGGATCCCCGACTCGGTGGAGGTCGCCTGCGTCGGCGCGGACCCCCTGGATCCCAACGTGGGGATTCCGGCCGGGGACTTCTTTTTCGTGCTGCCCTACCTGGATCCGCCCCAGGACGACGACCTCGACTTCTCCACCGACGTGGTCAACCTGGACGTCGTGATCGCCATGGACACCTCGGGCAGCTTCTCCGAGGAGATCGACGCGCTCACCGTGGATCTCAACACGGTGATCATCCCGCAGATCCGGCAGCAGATCCCCAACACCGCCTTCGGGGTGACCCGGTTCGAGGACTTTCCGCGGCTCCCCTTCGGCAACCCCGGGGACGTGCCGTTCGAGCTGCTGCAGAGCGTGACCACCGATGCCAGCGCCGTGGCCGACGCCGTGGCCCTGCTCCCCCCTGCGGCCGGAGGCTTCGACCTGCCGGAGAGCCAGTTCGAGGCGCTCTACCAGATCGCCACGGGCGCGGGCTTCACCCTCGACTCCACGTACATCGTGTGGCCCGGCCCCTGCGCGCCCGTGGACGGCGTGTGCTTTCGGCTGGGCGCGCTGCCGGTGGTGATCCTGATCACCGACGCTCCGTTCCACCGGGCTCAGGAGTACGACGTCAGCATTGGGGCGCACTCCCAGGCGGAGGCCCTGGCCGAGCTGGCCGCCCGCGGCATCCGGGTGGTCGGTGTGTCCAGCGGCGCCGCGGCGCGGCCCGACCTGGACGCCATGGCCCTCGCCACGGCCGCGCACGTGCCGCCGGCGTCCTTTGTGGGCTCCTGCGGCGCGGGCCTGTGCTGCACGGGCCTGCACAACGACCCCCGGGATCCGGTGTACGGCGAGTGCCCGCTGGTGTTCGACGTGGACGGCTCCACCGGCACCGGGCTCGGCTCCATGATCGTGGAGGCCATCACGTCCCTCACCACCTACGGCACCATGGACGTCTCGACCGCCACCGCCGGGGAGACCCAGTCGCTGAACCTCGTGGACGGCAGCCCGGTCACCCTCCCGGCCGGCACCTCGTCGGCCGACTTCATCGTCTCGGTCACGCCCATCGGCGCCATCCCCCCTGCCGGCTCACCCATGCCCACCATCGCCGGCGACGAGTTCCACGAAGTCACCCCCGGCACGACCCTGCTGTTCCGGGTGACCGCGGTCAACGACTTTGCCGAGGAGCTGCGCTCCTTCCAGGCCTACCGCGCCACCATCCGCGTCATCGGCGACGGGGTTACCACCCTCTCCTCCCGCAACGTCTTCATCGTCGTTCCCGCCCGACCCCCCATCCCGGTGGAATGAGACAAGGCGAAGAGGGGCTGGGCTGGCCTGGTCAGCGCCGGTCGTAGGTTACGAAGGCGTAGTCGAAGGGCACGGCGGGGTCGCCTGGCTGCTCGTCGCGGGAGACCTCGTTCCAGGCGGCGCGGTCCCACTGGGGGAAGCGGGTGTCGCCGTCGAACTCGGCATGGATCTCGGTTACATAGAGACGGTCTGCCCGGGCGAAGGTGTGGGCGTAGAGCTCGGCGCCGCCGATGATGGCGAGCTCTTCGGCGCCGTCTGCGCGGGCGATCTTCTCCGCCAGCGCGATGGCGTCGTCCACGCTGTGCGCGACGTGTACGCCTTCGGCTTGGAAGCCGGGATTGCGGGTGAGCACGATGTTGGCGCGGCCGGGCAGGGGCTTGCCGATGGTTTCGTAGGTCTTGCGGCCCATGACGATGGGCTTACCCAGGGTTGTGCGTTTGAAGAACTTCAGGTCGTTGGAGAGCTTCGGCCAGGGCAGGCCGCGCCCTTTCCCGATCATGCCGTTGGCAGCGATGGCGACGACGAAGGTGATCCGCACGGCGATGGGCTCCTCACACCAGAGATCGGCGCGGCGATGTGTGGGTGGGGATTATACCCCTCGAGACCGGGGATGAGAACCATCCTCCGCGCCGAGGCAATGGTGACGCCGCGGTGACCACGAGGGCTCAGCGCCCGCAGGTGGGCAGATCGATCATTTGATCGGATCGGGGGTCGAGGTACCCGGCGGAGTGGCGGCGGGCGATGACGCCGGTGCGGTGGTAGAAGCGGTAGCTGGCGGTCAGCCAGCGCGTGCCGCGCACCTGGAACACCCGGAAGCCGAACCCCGCCCCGGCGCCGTCCCCGAGGCGCATGCCGCGCTGGAGCAGGCCTCCGCTGCGCAGGGGGTTGTGCTTGGTGGCGGACTGCGTGGTGATGAGCCAGGGGGCGCGGCCCGTGGGCAGCGGCCGCCAGCACGGCCGGGCGCCCATGTGTCGGTGCCTGACCGGGAGCCCCTCGAAGCGGCACTGCGAGTCGGCGCTGCGGACGTAGATGTCGTTCCAGTGGGTGTGTCCGCTCAGATAGAGGATGGGCCGCGGGCGACGACGCCAGCTCGCCAGGAGCGCCCGCTCGAAGGGCCGGCGGCCGACCAGGAACACGCCGTGCATGCCCGGCTCGCAACCCCGGGTCTTCGGACTGAGCCGGGCCCGGCTGGGCGCGTGACCCAGGAGCACGTGACCCGAGCCGGCCGGGGAGTCCAGGAAGGCGCGAATGTCTGCGAGCTGCGCGGGGTGCAGCCCCTGGGTGGTGACCCATTTCCCTTGCCACAGGCTGCGCAGCGTGGCGCCGGTGCCGGTGTCCACCGCGAGGAATCGATAGCCGCCGTAGTGGAAACGGTACGCGAGGAAGGGGTGGAAGGAGCTCATGAAGTGGCGCAGCCCGACCTCCTCCTGCGCCATTCCCCTCGGCGTCTCGACCCGACCCAGCCCCGGTCGGTAGTAGTCGTGGTTGCCGAGCGTCACGAAGACCGGGAGCTCCAACCGCCCGAGCTGGCGCGCCACCTCGTCCCAGTGCGACTCCACGGGGCCGAGCTCGGTCAGGTCGCCGGTGAGGACCACGAAGGCCGGGCGGGGGGAGAGCCGGTTGAGCCAGTCCACCACCAGCGCGAAGCGGCGGCTCCGGTCGCCGCCCCGGTGCCCCAGGTGCGGGTCGGTCAGGTGCACGAAGCCGAAGGGGCGGATCGCGTCGGGGGCATGGCCCACCACCAGGACGGCCGAGGGGGTGCGGCGGAGCTGGGCCGTGTAATTGAGCTGGTGGATCAGATCGTAGAATCCTGCGCCGAGCTCGTAGGGGAGCTGCACCTCCAGGCGAATGTGGAACGCGCCGTTGGGCAGGGGGCGGCGGGACATCAGCCGGACCTTGCCGAGGATGTGGCAGTGGATCCCGGGGCAGGGCTGCCCGCGTCGGACCAGCCGATATCCCATGCCGCGCTCGAAGAACGGTTTCCCGAGGGCCGAGGTCTGCGTCAGATACTCCACCTCCAGCGTGGTTCCGCGCCGCACCAGGGCGGGCAGGCCCAACACCGGACGCACGGGCTGCAGGCCGCCGAGGCCGAGCGGGCCCCGGCCATAGATCGCCTCGAAGTGGAGGGCCGCGTAGTCGAGAGAGGCCGTGGCGCTCCGCCGGTAGGGCGCCAGCTTCCCAAAGGTCGGCGAGGGCGTGTAGGGCGCAGACGGGCAGGCGGACAGCAGGGCGAGTGAGAGCGGCACCGCGGCCTGACGCAACATCATGCCGGGAGCTTATCACGGCTCCGGAGCGCTTCAACCGCCGGACGGTCCGGGGCGAAGCGCCGGGTCTTGGGGCCGCGAGCTGCGGTCACGCCGCTCGCGGATCGACCGAGCTTATTTCACGGAGAAGGTCGCGCGGGCCAGGACGACGGGCTTTTTGCGCTTGTTCAGGACCACGAGCTGGAGCTGGTGCTTCTTGCCGGTCGGGATCTGATGCGTGTCGGTCAGGCTCAGCTCGAAGCGCACGATTCGGGCTTTGTCGGTGTACTCGAAATCGCCGACCTTCACCTGCACCCAGCGCCGCTTCACCTTCTTGCGGACGATGATCTGGATCTTGCCTTCGTTGTGCTCCAGCTTCATCATCTTGGCCGACGGGCGGGTACTCAGCTTGGCGAATCCATTGGCTGTCCAGCTGTCCGCGGAGCCTTCTTTCTGGAGCACGCTAAGGCCCTGTTTTTTAAGCAGCTTACGCAGCTTGGCGCCTTTGACATCGTCGGGCACCTTCTCCTTGGTCAGGTAGATGCGTCCGTTCGCCTGGGCCTGGGCCTCCTGTGCGCCCACGGCCAGCAAGCACAGCGCTCCTCCACACAGCAGTGCCGCCGTCAAGAATCGGGTTTTCATGCAGTCCTCCTGGTTCGCGGCACCGGCCTGGCCGAGCCGCCTCTGGGGCGTCCGATTGGGGTGTCAACCGGACGCGGCATTATGACCGGGCGCGGCTTGCACGAGATGTGCCACTCCGTGATCTGTGACCATAACCGCCCACAATTCACAGGCTTATCTCAACTCATTCATTGGCTGAGCCGAACCCCGGGTGATGCCGAAACGCCTGCGGCGCGGTAAAATGCCCCACCATCTCGCGATTTTTATCGCCCCTCGGGGCATAACGCCACACCGCGAGACTGGGATGCGCGGGTTTGAAGTCAACGTGGTTCTGGGGCAAGGTATGGAATCAGGAGCTCAGGCTCAGTCGAGGTTCTCGGCGATGGAACCGAGGGCAAGGGAATGTGGTAAGAGTGCGGCAAGGGAAACGCGGGTGGCGATTCGAGAAGTAGACGTTCTGCGAGAGGAGCGATCATGATCGAGCCCAGCCCCACGCCCGCCCGGGCGGTGGACGAGCGTGGAGAGGTCTCCTTCGGCGTGTTCGACGCGCCCTTTCGAAACCTGAATCTCGTGGACACTTGCCTGCGGTGGCGGGGCGTGCGGCTGCCCCGGCGCGCGGTGGCGTTCCGGCTCAAGCAGTGGCAGCACTTCGCGCTGATCCTCCCGGACCTGTTCGTGGGGGTCGCCGTGGTGGACACGGGTTTTCTGCGCACGAGCTGGTGTCACGTCGTGGACCGCATCACCGCGGAGCAGTTCGAGCACAAGCGGCTGTCCCCGGCGCTGGATCTCCACATCGCGCGGGAGCTGTGGGACGACCGCACCCACCTGCACGCCCGGGGGTACCGCGTGGACGTGCACAACCACCTGTACGGCGGCGTGCACCGCGTAGCACTCCGCATCGACGCCGCGAAGGGGAAGCCGGCGGTGCAGGCCGCGGTGCGCTGCCTGCACGACCTCGAGGCAATCCGGCCCCTCGTGGTGGTGCTGCCGGTGGGGCCGAACCGCGGCATGTACTCGCACAAGGTGGCGCTCCCCCTGGAGGGCCGGCTCCGCGTCGGCGACCGGGTCTACCTGGCCGATCCCGCGTCCGCCATTGCGATCCTCGACATCCACAAGGCGCACTATCCGCGCCACACCTGGTGGAACTGGGCCACCGGCGCCGGGTGGACGGCGGGCGGGCGGTCCGTGGCGTTCAATCTCACCCGGAACGTGAACGAGGACGACGCCCGGTACAACGAGAACGGGCTGTGGGTGGACGGCGTGCTCCACCACCTCGGGCCGGCGCACTTTGATTTCGACAAAACAAACGTGATGGCTCCGTGGCGGCTGCGAAGCGGTGACGGCGGTGTGGACCTCACGTTCCACCCGTCGGGAGAGCGCGCCGAGCGCGTAAACGCCGGCGTGATCCGCAGCGTGTTTCACCAGCCCTACGGCACCTTCCAGGGCACGCTGCTCCACGGCGGTGAGCGGATCGAAGTGGAGAATCTCTTCGGCGTGTGCGAGGACCACGACGCCCACTGGTAGCCCACTCCCGGCCCCCTCGGCCCGACCAAAATAATCGCCAAGGCCTCCCTCCCCCCGCCGGTCCAACTTCCAGCGACCCCGATGGTCCACGGATCTCCGGCGGCGCTGTTTCACCGAATTCTGACCCGGGGGGCGGGCTCGTGCCTGCCGCCCGAGAAGCGAGGGCAATCCCATGAGTGACTCCAAGCAGCCCATGACCGGAGAGCGCAGCGAGAACTCGGTGCTGTTCTCCCTGGCGCACCTTCAGCGACTCGGATCTGCCGAGCGGACCTCCAGGCCGCAGCGCGAATTCCCGGTCCGGGACTCGGCCGGCTCCGGGCTCATCGACATCCGTTCCATGACCGCTGCCGCGCAGCGGCGGGCCCCGGCCGGCACTGACGAAGTCGCGGTGAACGCGACGCCGGGGCGTTTCCCCCAGCTTCCCGCGGTGGGCGTGCTGATGCCCATCGCCCCCGGTGATCGGCCCTGGTGGCTCGTGCCGTCTCTGGTGCTGGGAGGCGCGCTGGTGGTCACCGCGGTCGCCCTGCTCGCCGCGCTCCTGCTGCAAGAGCATCCGCCCGAGGTTCGGACCCCGTCGACATTCACGCCGGCCAGGGCTTCGACGCCTCACACCGGCCGTGCCGCCGCGGCGCCGAGCGGCGTCAACGCGGATCAACCCCGCACCCCGCAGGTGGTCGCGGCGCGGGTGGAGCCGGTTTCGACCGACTCGGCCGAGCGTTCCCGGGCCCAGGAGCGTGACCGGCAACCACTGGCGAAGCGACGGGCTGACCGAAACAACCGGCGTCCGACCCGGAAGAAGCTCCGCCAGGACAGGCTGCCCCGGGACGTCGAGCGCAGGCCCGACCGGCCGCCCACCCCGGGTCCCCGCAGCATCGTCGACATCCTGGGCGACGTGGGCAAGCGCCCGGTGACCAGACCCAAGCCGGGCGCCGCCGGCGCGATGCCCCGCACGCTCAGCCGGACCGACATCCACGGCGGCCTGCGGCGGGTGATGGGCTCGGCCCTGCGGTGCGGCCGACGGTTCGGCACCTCCGGCGCCGTCAGTGTCAGGCTGATCGTGAAGGGCGACACCGGCGCGGTCGTCAGCGCGACGCCGAAGGGGCGGTTCGCCTCCACCGAATCCGGCCGCTGCGTCGCCCGGACGTTGCAAAGCGCCAAGTTCCGCAAGTTCCAGGCCGCCCGCTACTCCTTCTACTACACCGTGATTCTGCGTTAGCGCACCCGAACCCTCCCCCGTGTCTCTCGTTGCCGGTATCTGTTACCATGCTGTGGTTCGGCTCAACCGTCACCAGGAGGTCCAGCATGCGACGTCTTTTTCATTCGGTCATCGTCATCGGGGCCGGACTCACCTTGCTGTCAGCAACGGCCGAGGCCCGTTCCGGAAGGGGCCAGGCCCAATTCAAGCAGCTCCGGACCAAATGGTCCAAGGATTGGGGCTCGTGGGCGATCACGCTGTCCAACGGTCGCGGCACCCTGCGGACCAAGTGGTCGAAGGACTGGGGCTCCTGGAAGATCACCCTGCCGACCGGGGCGGCCACCCTCGGGACCAAGTGGTCGAAGAACTGGGGCTCCTGGAACTATCGCGTCGGACGCCGGACCATTTCGATCCGCACGAAGTGGTCCAAGGACTGGAGCTCCTGGCGGGTCCAGGACGGCCGAAAGACGCTGACCGTGCGCACGAAGTGGTCCAAGGACTGGGGCTCGTGGAGCATCCAGGGCCCCAAGGGGTCCATCACCGTACGCACGAAGTGGTCCAAGGACTGGGGCTCATGGAGCGTCACGGACAACATGATTGGCGAAGACGCGCACCTGAAGCTGGCGGCCATCTTCGTCTGCGTGATGTCCGGCGCCGTGTTCTCCAGGACGAGATAACTGCCGGCGCCGCGCCCTACTCCGCGGGTTGCATTGCGCTGCGCACGAGCGCTGTCACGTACTCGCCAATGGGCTGGCTGGTCATCACGCCGAAGTGGCCGATGGCCGGAAAGGTCTTTTGCGGCGCTGCCTGGTGCAGCGGATCGTCCGCGCCGAAGAGGGCGCGGCCCGTGGCGCTGCGTCGGCTCACGAGCCCGTCGCCGAGGGTCGCTGAGAGTAGGGACTCCTCGTCAGCCGACAGCGTACCCGCGATGAGGTGGTAGTCGACACCCGGCAACGGCGGCACGGGCGTCTTCTTCAGGAACAGCCGCTCGTCGTAGGGATGATCGCGCCAGTCCTGCTCGACCATCAGCCCGAACCGGAGGTCTCTGATACCATTGGAGCGCTCGTCGATGATCCGACCGGTGATCTGGGTGCCGATGGTGCCGATCCGGTTCAAGATGAACGCTGTCAAGTTCGCGACCTGCTCGAGGATCGAGCCCTGCATCGGCGCGCCGATCAGGATCACCCGCTGCAGCCGGGCCGGCCAGCTCTGCTGCTGCTCGACCGCATAGTAGCCGGCGCTTCGAAGCACCAGCCCGCCCATGGAGTGGCCTACCAGCACGAGTCGCTCGATGTCCCCGCCGTGGGCGTCGACGAGCTCCTGTAGCAGCAGCCCCAGCGCCCGGCCGTTCTCCGAGATGTGCAGCCCGGAGTTGTAACGGGTGTAGAGCACCGTCACCCCCAGCTCGTCCTCGAGCATCCGGCCGTAGCCGGGCCGGGACGGCGAGGTGGACTGCCAGCGCATCTCGTGGAACAGCACCTCGTCACACATCAGGCCGGGGACCATCACCACCACCGTGCGCCCGACCCCCTGCAAGCGTTTACCCAGCCCCAGCTCTGCCATCGTCACGTCCCGCCCCCTCTGCCGGAAGCTCATTCGAATGGCCGCCGGGTGCTGCGCGGCTGCCAGCTGGTCCCCCACGAACCCGTTCAAGACCGGATTCAGGAAGTGGTGGTTCTCCGTGGTCACTCGGAACGCAGAGGCCAGGCCACGTCCGGTCGAAACAGCGGCTGTCCGCATTGCCGAGCCGAACGTATTCCACGCGGAGCGCTCCAGGGGGGCCGAAGCAGGAACGCCATGCAGCATGTTTTCCTCAGTAATTTCCATGGTCCAACTCCAGATGGGGAATGTATCACAAAGTAACACAGTGCGCAAGCAATCTGTATCACTTTGTATTACATTGTGACACGGAGATCCTGGGCAGTGCGGCCCGTCAGCAGCGCATCCTGGGGTCGGAACCTATGGGGGGCGGAACCTATGGGGGGCAGAACCTCGGGATCAGCGGTCGGCTATTCGGGGTCGATGGGGGGCGGCGAGGCGTAGACCGGGCAGCAGTACGCGTCCACGTCTGCGTCCAGGTCGGCGTCGGGACCGGCGTCCGGCAGGGGAGGCAGGCCCTCGGAGGGCGCCGAGTCGTGGGTGACCACGGCGTCGGGCCCGGCGCCCACGCTCTCGCTCTCGCAGGCGGCGAGGCCCAGGGTGGCGGCCAGCAGCGACGGCGCGACGAGTCTCCGGATCAGACGACCGCGCGGCTTGCGGATCGCGATCCGTCCGTTGTCAATGTCGTCCATGACGCCGCGCAGCAGCGTTCGCAGCTCGTTGTCGCTCATCGCTCACTCCCAACAAACCGGGCATCGTATGCTGGGCGTTCGTCCGTCCATCCTACACGATCCGACCGTGGCGCGCACTCTTCAGGGTAGAGGTAGAGCGACGAAGTCGGTGGCGGAGGGGTCGGTGCTGCCCGGGGCCCCCGTTTCCGCTGATTCGAATCCTCGGCGATACGCACCCTTGGGTCAGATGTGCTTGGTATCCAAGACACCGGTCTTGTGCACCGGCGCCGGCTATCCTTCTGGCGCTAACGTCATAGAATCACGGCTTGTTGGTTGCTGTCCCGCCGGTTTGGCCAGACCAGGGCCCGAGATCGAGTATGATAAGTGAAGATGCGTGAGACCGAGAACATCCGGCGGGTCGTTGGCCGCAGTCGTCCCCGTGCTCCTCTCGATCTGTTGGTGGAGCTGAACGAGTTCATGAGGCGCATCGCTCCCGAGGCCTGGAAGAGTGACAATGACGACGAACCCATTCGAAAGGTTGTTGGTAGATCTCGCCGCCGGTGATGTCGACTACGTGACGGTGGGCGGGATCGCCTGTGCGTTCAACGGCCACGTCCGGACGACTCAGGACGTCGACATTCTAGTGTCGGCCGATCCCGCCAACCTCGAGCGACTGCTCCGCGTGCTGGTCGATTTCGGAGACGGACATGCACGGGAGCTGAGCCCTGCGGATTTTCCCGTCGAGCCCGGCGCCGTGCGGATTGTGGAAGACTTTCCGTTGGACGTGTTCACGCTTCTCGCCGGTCAGACCTACGAGGACTTCGAGCCGTACATCCGTTGGTGGTCCGAGGGGCAGGTCCCGATCCCCTATCTCGACGCGAGGGGTCTCGTGGTCGTCAAGTCCGAGAGCGTGCGACCGCGGGACAAAATGGACGTACTGGCCTTGCGACAGCTCCTGGATGATTCGAAAGACACGGGCTAGGTGCCGCAGGGAAAGGGGGCACACCGTGATCGGGTCAAGCCCACCTGGCCGTGCGGGATCCGTCTTGGTCCCGCATGGCTCCTCCAGTAACGGTCGCTCGCTGTCACGAGCATCTCTGTTGATAATTCACAGTCTTGCCCGCTACCCCGTCGTGTGCGGAAACACGGCCGAGCAAGATCTTGGCCTTTTCGCGATGAAACGCGGGATGCTGCCGACGCCAACCTTGACTGAGCCCCGCCTCTCAGCGTACCATCCAAATATCTGAATACATACATTTACTTCCGCGAGATGATTTGAAATGACTACCCGCAAATGACTACCCGCTCTGCCTCGCTCCTGGTGCTCGCGCTGATCGGCTCGAGCGTCGCCGGCGGCTGTCGTCCGCGCGTGGAAGAGGGACGGTTCTTTTGCGACCCCGACGTCGAGCAGAGCTGTCCCGACGGCTGGTTGTGCTTGCCGTTGGGACCTGAGCATCGGTGCTACTCGGGCCGAGACAATCACTGCGGCGACCACGAGGTCCAGCCCGGAGAGCAGTGTGACGGGGACAACTTCGTCGGCGAATGCGGGGACTACGGCCAGCTGGACGGCCATCGTTTCTGCACCAGCCTTTGCACGGTGCTGTGCATCGCCTGTGGAAACGGCGCTGTGGAGCGGGGGCCATTCGGTGAGGGTGAAGGCTGCGACGATGGCAACCTCCGCGGCCACGACGGCTGTTCCAGCAGCTGCGAAGAGGAGCTGCCGCAGTGGACCGACCTTACCGGGACCCCTCACCCGCCGGCCCGCTCCGGGCACGCGATGGTGAGCGACTCGGCGCGTGAGGTCATTGTCCTGTTCGGCGGCAGCGGGGCCGAGGGAACGCTCGGCGATCTGTGGGAGTACGGCCCCCAGGGCTGGACCCAGCTCCATCCGCCGACGCTCCCCTCCGCTAGAACTCGTCACGCCATGGTGTACGATTCGGAGCGACAGTGGGTCGTACTCTACGGGGGTGCGCCAACGGCCGCAGAAGAATCGCCTCTCGGTGACACCTGGGTGTATGACGGCGAAGACTGGTGGTCTGTAGATGCTGGCGCGACGCCTGCGCCCCGGTCGGGTCACGCCATGGCCTTCGACCGACGCCGCGGCCGCGTCGTGCTGTTCGGCGGAAACGTTCCCGAGGGAGGCTGGGAAAATACCTGGGAGTTCGACGGGACCCAGTGGCAGGAGTTTGTCCATGACGTCAGGCCCGGCGATCGACGGGATCACCGTATGGTCTACGCGGAGGCCTGGGAACGCATCGTACTCTTCGGTGGGGCAAACAATATACTCGTCCCTCTGCCGAGCGATGAGGTGTGGGAGTACGACGGCCAGTCCTGGCAGCAGATCGAGTTGGCCGTCCGCCCCTCGGCCCGTTGGGATCACGGGCTGAGCTACGATCCGAACCGCAAGACCGTCGTGCTGTTCGGCGGCGCGACCAAGGAGGGGGTGGACCTCGATGATACCTGGGAGTACGACGGGGCTGCGTGGTCCCGCCTCACACCAGCGCTCGCCCCGTCCGCGCGCTCCGGAGCCTGCGCCGATCACGTGGCGTGGCTGAACGCGACGCTGCTGGTCGGAGGCGTGCTCCGGTCCGTTCCCGCCGTCCTGTTTGCCGAGAGTTGGTCTTACCGCTTTGAAGTCCCCGACGCCGTGTGCGGCGACGGTATCCAGTCAGTCGGTGAGGTCTGCGACGGAAGCGACCTGGGAGGCTCACACCCCCTCACCTGCTGGGACCTCGGATTTGGCACCGGGACGCTCCGGTGTCGTCCGGATTGTCGCCTCGACCTGTCGGATTGCGGAGACTGAGCAGCGAGCATACTCCTGCCACAGGGCATCACGCCGCCCTGACTCGAAGGGGGGCTGTGCCTCAATCGCAGTAGACCCAAACGCCTGTGAGCCAGTCGGCCTCGATGTACACCCGTGATTCACCGGTCTGATCCGTCGGCCAACCGAGCTCGATGTGACAGTCTGCCGACGGGTGCTCGAAACGGACGACGTGCTCTCCGGGCAGCAGATTCAAGACGAACACGGTACCGGATGCGGAGGTCGATGAAAGGGTCTCGTCGAACAGCCAGTTGCTGTTCAGGTACAAGGTGGAGGCATCCCCGGTCGGCGTCAGCGTCAGCGACACGCCCTCCTTGAACTGTCTGTCCGGTTGGTTCGGCCGGTCGTAGACCATCGCCAGCAACCCCCCCCGCGTCTCGTCCCATGGCACCGGGGCGGTGGCCTCGATCAGATCCGCTTCCAGATCGGTCGCCGCACCGAAGGGATCGGCGTAGGTCGTATCCTCCTCGAAGCCGGGCATCAGAAATATCACCTCGGCGTGCGTTGGACTCGTCAATCTAAGCGCGACCTCCCGCCCCAACGGCAATCGCAGATCGAGAATGCCGTGGTCGTCCGATTCAATGCAGGGCATGTCCGGCTCGCCCACGATGCATGCCTCCACGTCATCCACCGGGTACGAGTTGGACATGGACACGATCTGCATTCGCACAACGACCATGGGGGAAGGCGACTCCTTGTGACAGCTCCCCCATCCGAAGCTGGCGCACACAGCCACTGCCGGCACGACGAACGCTCTGAATCTGCGCATCTGCTCGGTATGGGCTCCCAAGACGTCCTCGGCAATCCAGCGTCGGCTACTCTTCGCGTAAATGAGATCATCCTGCGTTTTGGCCATTGAGAGAGTATCGGTGTGTTCTTCGCAGCGGTCAAGAGCGTCGGTCGGCAGGCCTACTCGGCGCTGGCGCATAAATCGGAGCGCGGTCGACGGAGGCTCCGCCTCGACCCTCGATCACGCGATCGAGCACGAGGCTGGCGTCCCGGGCGATATAACGGATGGCGATAAAACGGATCATGCTTCTATTCAGCGGGCGTTCGGAGCACCGAAAGAAGACGTCGTCTATCAAGGACCGCCGTTCAAGGACCGCACAGCGATCAAGGTTCGCAAGGATCTCGGAAATGCTCTCGGGTCGTGAACTAGCTCGGGAGAGATCAAGATTCGTCGCGACTCTTGGGAGAAGGCGCAAGCGTTCATCAAGCGAGTCGTCGAAGAAGGCAGGTTCAACACGTATTCTCGACTCAGGCATGGAGATGACAGTTGAGCAAGTGAAGAAGTTCGTGCGGGCTTTCGGGCGAGCGTTGCGAGACGAGTTGATGAAGAATTACTGACACACTGACGAAAGGGAAGACGATGTCGAAACTGACCGAACGAATCGCGAAAGACGTGTTCAACCTCGAGCGGAACGACGTCGAAACGGGACTCGCGTTGATGCAAGAAATGATCGACGCGAACGACGTCGACGAGTGGCTCGCCGAGTCGATCATTCGCTCGATGGACGACGACGAAGCGTTCATCGCGGCGGTCGAGGAATTGGAGGCAAAGAGAGATGGATCAAGTTGAGAAGCTAGGAATCAGCGCAATCATCGACGCTCCAGAGAAGCTCGCGAAAGAGAGCGACCTTCAACTTCGACGGCTTCATCGTCGAGTGTTTCAACTCTCCGCGAACATCAAGGCGGGCGAGAAGCGAGCGGTCTCTCTCGCCGACCTTCGCGCGGCTCGCGATCCAGGATCAGATAGCGTTTATCGAGCAGGAAGCCATTCACCACATCGGTGAGGTTCCGGCCAACCTGTATCATCCACGCCGCGGTCGGCTGTCTCGAGATCCCGGCGATCTCGACTCTGCGGGTGCTCAGCCCGATCACGAACAGCACATGGAAACGGATCAACCCAAACCACGTCAATACCTCGACGGTGAAGAAGTCCGTCGCCGCAAGGGCTTCCCAATGGGCCTTGAGGAACGTCTTCCACAGCGTCTTCCCACCACGCTCAGGCGCCGGCTCGATGCCCGCCTCCTTCAGGATCCGCTTGATCGTGGTGCGGCCGAGCTCGTAACCGAGGTTCCGCATCGCACCGCGGATTCTGGTGTACCCCCACTTCGGGTTGGCCCTCGCCATCGTGATCACAAGCTCGGTGATGTGCTGCCGTGTCCTTGGTCGACCCGGTCCACGCCGTTTTGAGCCGTCGTACTTCTGAGCGATGAGCTGACTATACCAGCGCATGATCGTGTCGGGCGTGACGATACCGGCGAAGTTGCGCAGTGCCGCCCGTCCCAGGGCCTTGCCCTTGGAGGCGAGTCGGCGGCGTTGATCGTCGTTCAGCCGTGGACGGCGTCCTCCGAGGTGCTCTCGCAGGACGCGGTTTTCTTCCAG
>JBDRSE010000335.1:0-21643 GCA_043825095.1 bacterium | reverse complement strand
TGGGGCGGAAGCAGCACGGCAACTTCAAGGACGAGCTGGGCAACGACTTCAACACACGCATCGAGGGAACACGGATCAGGCACCACATGGGCCCTGCGTCGGTCAAGAGGTACGACAAGCACGGTCTGGTGCTTCGCATCGAGACCACCGCCGCCGACGTGAGCTTTTTCAAACACCACCGGAGGGTGGATCATCGCGACGGGACGAGCTCGAAGAAGATCGCCCCCGTGCGCAAGACCATCTACAGCCTGGGCGTGATGCGGGAGTTGCTCGGCGCATCCAACCACCGCTACCTCGCCTTCCTGTCGCAGCTCGATGAACCGGACAGCGGGCTACGGCAGATGGACAAGATCTCGCGCCCCGTGCGGCGCGAGGGGCGCAGCCACCGCGGCTTCAACCTGTTTCACGGCGACGACCTCGACCTCTTCGTGGCGATCGCCCGTGGCGAGCACCGGATCAGCGGCTTCCGAAACCGCGACATCCAAAGCCCGCTCGACAGAAACGGTGGGCAGGTATCTCGCCTACTCAAACGGCTCCGCGTACACGGCCTCATCAAGAAGATCGGCCGGACGTACAAGTACTACCTGACCCGCCTGGGACGCAGCACCATCGCTTGCGCCCTACGACTCCGCGAAGAAACGGTGGTGCCCGCTCTTGCTAAAAGCTAACAGCTAAAAGCTAACAGCTTTGATGCCATCTTGCGCAGCATTGAGTTGATAAGAGACTAACGTGCGAACTATATCGCGTGTGTTGTGCTTCGGCGCCAGATGTGATGACGAAACCTGCGGCAGCTACATCGTGGACGCGGTGAACGGCGAGCAGTGCGACGACGGGAACCCGGCGGTGGCGGGCGGCTGCGGCGCGACCTGGCCGAGCCAGTGCGTCCTGGACGGGGACACCGGCGCAAACGCCATTGCGGTGACCACGACGAGCGTGCACTTGGGAAGCACCACCCCGGCCGCGGATGACTGCGACGTCCCCAACTGCGGCGAGATCGACTCCCTGGGGGCCCCGGTGTCTGCAACCCGCCATCACGACGGTTTCCCGGAATATTCGAAGTGGAGTGCTCGTTGTAGAGCTTGCGCTTGACCGGCGAGGGCTGGGCTGTCTATGATTCCGCCGTCGGTTCGTATCAATGGAGGTCGTCATGAGCGAGGGATTGGACAAGGGCGTCGATCGCAGGGAGTTCCTCAAGGTGGTCGGCGCGGGCTCGGCCGCCGTGTCCGTGCCGGTGTGGGCCGCGAGCTGCGCGCCCAAGGGCGGGGTCGTCACCGGGGGACGCGGCGCGCCGCGGGGGGCGCACACGACGTATTTCGACCGCTTCGGCGTGGATCAGGGGTTGATCCGGCGGGCCCTGGCCAAGGGGCTTTCCCGGGGCGGTGATTTCAGCGAGGTGTACCTGCAGCACAAGGTGAGCCACTGGGTAGGCCTGGAGGACGGGGAGGTGAACCGCGCCTATAGCACGGTGGCCCTGGGCGCGGGGATCCGGGTGCTCAAGGGAGACTCCACGGGCTATGCCTACTGTGAGGATCTGTCGGAGAGGGCGCTGCTGGCCACCGCGGCCACGGCCGCCGCTGTGGCCGACTCCACGCCTCGCGTGCGGCCGAAACCCCTGGCGGCCGTGCCGGTCAACAACGGCTATGCGGTCGAGGTGCCCTGGACCGAGGTGGGCATCGACAAGAAGGTGCCGCTCATCAAGCGCGCCGAGGGGCTGGTGCGGGCCCGGGACAAGCGCATCGTCAAGGTGACGATCTTCCTGACCGACGAAACCTCGCGCATCCTGGTGGCCAACTCCATGGGGCGACTGGTGGAGGACCACCAGCCCATGGCCGTGCTGTCGGTGCGCTGCGTCGGGGAGCACAAGGGCAAGACCGAGTCCAGCGGCCAGTCCGTGTCGGCCATGGACGGCCTCGCCTTCTTCAGCGACGCGGTGCTCCGGCGGGTGGCCCACGAGGCGGCGGATTACACCACCCTGCTCTTTGACGCTAAATCGCCGCCCGCGGGCACGCTGCCGGTGGTGCTGGCGCCGGGGGTCACGGGGATCCTGCTCCACGAGGCCATCGGCCACGGCATGGAGGCGGATTTCAACCGCAAGGGCACCTCCATCTTTGCCAACCGCATCGGCAAGCGCATCGCGCCCAAGGGCGTGACCATCCTGGACGACGGCACCAACCCCCGGCTGCGGGGCTCCATCAACATCGACGACGAGGGCCTCGAGGCCCAGAAGACCGTGCTGGTGGAGGACGGGCTGCTGCGCAGCTACATGCACGACCGGATCTCTGCCGGGCATTACAAGCTCGGGGGCACCGGGTCGGGGCGGCGGCAGTCGTTCCGGTTTCCGCCGGTGCCGCGCATGCGCAACACCTACATGCTCAACGGCAAGTACCGGCCCGAGGAGCTCATCAAGTCCGTGAAGAAGGGCCTTTACGCGGAGATGTTCTCCAACGGACAGGTGAATATCGGCGCCGGGGACTTCACGTTCTATCTCAAGCACGGCCGCATGATCGAAAACGGCAAGCTCACCCACGTGGTCAAGGACGCCAACCTGATCGGCAACGGCCCCAAGGTGCTCGAAACCGTGGACATGGTGGCCAACGACATGGAGCTCTACTCCGGGGCGGGCTACTGCGGCAAGGACGGCCAGCGGATCCCGGTGGGCTTCGGCCTGCCCACGGTGCGCTGCGGCGCCATCTCCATCGGCGGGAGGAAAGCATGAGCCGGACACTGCTGGATCAGGCGCGGGACGTGATCCGACGGGCGCAGAAGCGCGGCGCCCAGGGCGTGCGGGCCTCGGTGTACCGCAGCCGGAGGAGCCGGATCGAGTGGCGGGACGGCAAGCTGGATCGGCTCCGCGAGTCGACCCGTATGGGCCTCGGCGTCACCCTGTTCGTGGACGGGCGGTACTCGTCCAACTCCACGAGCGACCTCCGACCCGAGGCCATCGATCGGTTCCTGGAGGAGACCATCGCCGTGACCCGGGTGCTGGCCAAGGACAAGCACCGCGTGTTGGCGGACCCGAGCCGGTACACCGGGCGGTTCCAGGGCGACCTGAAGCTCTACGACGGTGCCGGGATCGCGGCCGTGAACGCCACCGAGCGGCAGAACGCCGTCAAGGCGCTCGAGGCGGCGGCCCGGGGGGCGCCGGGATCTGACAAGATTGTGTCCGTGTCGTCGAGCTGCTCCGACAGCGCCGGGGAGAGCGCGCTGGTCTGTTCCAACGGCATGGAGGGGAGCCGACAGGCGGGGACCTTTGTCATCTACGCCTTGGTCTACGTCCGCGACGCGGGGCACCGGAAGCCGGTGGGCTGGTGGTACGCCGTGGAGCGCCGGCGCAGCAAGCTGCCGTCCTTTTCGTCGGTGGGCCAGGAGGCCACGCGGCGGGCGTTGGTCGGTATCGGCGCCAAGCCCGAGAAGAGCGGCATGTTCCCCTGCATCATCGAGAACACCGTGGCGTCGCGGCTGTTCGGGGGGCTGCTCAGCCCCTTGTACGGCCGGAGCATTCAGCAGAAGCGGTCCTTCCTGGCGGGCAAGATCGGCAAGCAGATCACCAGCCCGTTGCTCTCGATCACCGACACGCCACACCTCCCGTTCGGGCTCGGCTCCGGGACCTACGACCAGGAGGGCATGTCCACCCGGAAGATGCCCCTGTTCGACAAGGGAGTGCTCAAGACCTACCTGCTGGACACCTACTACGCCAGCAAGCTCGGCCTCCCGCCTACTGCGGGTTCCACCTCGAACCTGGTCTTTTCGACCGGGAAGCGGGATCTGAAGAAGCTACTGCAGGCCATGGGCACCGGCGTTTTGATCACGGGCTTTTCGGGGGGCAACTCCAACTCGGCCACGGGCGACTTCTCCATCGGCATCCGCGGCCAGTGGATCGAGAAGGGCCGCCCGACCCGCGCCGTCTCGGAGATGAACCTCGCCGGCAATCACCTCAGCTTCTGGAAGCAGCTCCGGGAGCTGGGCAACGACCCCTTCCCCTACTCCAGCATGCGGATCCCCTCGCTTCGCTTCGGCGAGGTGCAGTTCTCCGGAACGTAGGGGCGCTCAGCGACAGGCGGGGCACTTGCGGGCGGCGGCGCGCTGGGCGTCTTCGCAGCGGGCCGTGGCGCGCTTGCAGGTCTGCAGGGCGCGGTACTCGCGGAGCTGTGAGGCGATCCGACAGATGCGGCGGGCGGCGTAGCAGATGGCCCGGACGTGGTTGCAGGCGCGTCGGCACAGGGGCGGGCCCCCGCGCTGCGTCACTGGGGGGCGATCGATGTCGGGCGGTCGGGGCCGCGGCGTCGTGGATCCTGCTCCCACCCGGCGGGGGGGGCGGCGAGTCACCACGAGGCGGTCGATCCGGTAGGACCGGTAGCCGGGATTCAGGGCCTCCCCGAGGGAGTCCTGGTGCCGGTTGATGGCGTTCCAGAGCACGGGGATGGAGTCGAGCTGCCCGAGCTCGTCTCGCCAGTACCGGCCGCTGGAGTGCCAGTCCTTCCGCGCCGGGTCGGCCTTCGGCGTCAGCACGGTCGTGGGTTGCGACGCCTTGACCTTCGGCTGGACGCGACCGCCCGACGCGGCGCAGCCGGTGGCGAGCACCGGCGCGGCGAGCAGGAGTATGGGCAGAAGCCGTCGCATCAGGACCCTTCCTCGGGCGATGGGCAGAGTTGTACCACAGCCCGGTCGACCGGCGGGCGAAACCGTGCCGGGCGTCGTTCGAACTGCGGGCGCGGCCGGCCCAGCGGACCGACCACGCGCGCAGGGGTGACTGAAAGTGCTACGGGGCAACGTTCTCCTTGCTCACTCCTCGTTCGAGCGGCGCCGGCGGCGCAGCCAGAGCAGCCAGACCGCCAAGGGCAGCAGCAACAGCGGCAGGCTGCCCGTGGTGTTCGTCTGGCAGCGGCAGCCGCCGACCTTTCTGGCGCACGGTGCCGGCGGCGCGCTGCCGGGCATGGAGCGAAGGTTCTTCTCCTCGTCGACGCTTTCCGTCCGCTCGGACGCGCTGTACACGGCCGGCGGTCGGCGCGGGGTGGCGGTCGCGCCGGTCGCTCCGCCCATGACGGGGCCCGGGGTCGGGCTGTTGCCGCCCACGGCCCGGTTGGACACTCCCTTGGGCAGGGGGAGCGGCTGCTTCACGCCCACGGCCCGGCCGGTGCGATTCGCCACCACCCGGTCCACGGCCACAAAGGACGTGAACCGGGTGAGCAGGTTGTAGGTCAGACCCAGGTTGGTCACGGCCTGGGTGATGTCGCGGTTCCGCGGGAGCATGGCCAGCTGGTCCATGAGCTGATCCACCCACTTGCGGGCCCAGAGCACGCGCAGCGGCTGGGTGGCGGCGCCGACCTTGCCTGGCGTGAGGGACAGGGCCCGCTTGAACGGCCCCGCGCCCGTGTAGCCGGACACCAGGATCTTGCCCGCCTGCCCGCGGTACTTGCCGAAGACGATCAGCGGCCGCTTGGCCAGCAGGTCCGGAGGCCGCTGGGGCACCACGTCGTAGACGCCGGCCGACGAGAACTCGAGCTTGATGTCGGTCAGCAGCGGCGACTCGATGTACTTGCGGAAGCGGGTGGCCTGGGTGGCCGCGCCCGACGGCCCCAGCACCACGAAGGGCGCGCCCATGCCGGCCCGGGCCATGCCCTCGATGAGCGCCCGGTTCACGCTGCTGCCGATGCCGAAGGCGAAACAGTTCGACCGGCCCAGGTTTTTGCGGATGAACCGGAAGGTTTCGGCCTCCACTCCCACGTAGCCGTCCGTGATCACCACCACGGAGCGGGACACCCCCGTTTTGGCTGGCGGCTCCACCGAATAGGCGTTCCGAAGCGCGGCGAGCAGCTCGGTGCCTCCCCCGCCGCGCTGCCGATCAATGACCCGGATCGCCCGCTGTAGGTTCGCTTCGTTGGCCGGCAGGGACGCCTTGCTCATCACCACGGAGGTGCCGGCAAAGAGCACCACATTGAAGTAGTCTGTGGAGCGCAGGCTCCGGAGCAGCGTGCGGATGAGACCCTTGGCCGTGTTCAGAGGGTAGCCGTACATGGAGCCGGAGACGTCGAGCACGAAGATGTACTCCCGGCGCGGGATCTGCGCGGTGCTCACCCGGGTGGGCGGCTCCATCATCATCAGGAAGAACCGCTCGCCGCCCTGGTTGTAGGTCATGACGCCGGTTTCGATCTTCCCTCCGGCGAGGCGATACCGCAGCACGAAGTCCCGGTTCCCGCCCTGGGCGCCGACGAGCCCGATGTTGGCGGCGTGCTTGTTTTCGTACATCACCTGGATCTTGTGCGAGGGAGACGTGACCTGTTTGATCCCGATGGGGGTGGCAAGGTGCAGCTTGAGGCCGAACTTGTACGGCACCTTGCTGCCGGCTTTGAGGTAGGGATTGGCGATCCACTGGGAGGTCTTCGGGTTCGCGCCGCCGCCGTAGCGCGGCCCGACCACCGTGGGGTAGACGAAGGAGTAGGTGCCGTCCTCCGGCTCGAGCAGCTCGGAGTAGTCCAGCTCCACCACGATGGTGTCGCCGGGCATGATGTTGGCCACGCTCATGGTGAAGACGTTGGCCCGCTGCTGGGCGAGCAGGGAGGCGCGCCGGCCCTGGCGACGGGCGCGCTCGTAGATCCGACGGGCCTTCGCGCGCTCCTGGATCTTGGCCTCGACGACCCGCTTGCCGATCTTCATGCGCATGCCGTGCACGGCGGCGCGGGTGGAGCCGGGGAACACGTAGATCGCCTCGATGGCGGTCTGGCCGGTGTTCTTGTAGACCTGCGTGACGCGGACCCGGGCGATGACCCCGGCGATGTTCACTGTGGCGCTGGTGGATTTCAGGGGCAGGGTTTCCAAGCCTGACCGCTTGCCCTCCGGCAGGTAGAAGTACGGCGAGAGGGTTTTGTCTTTCCGAGCCTGGGTGGTGAGGAGGCCGACGGGGTGGGCGTATCGTCCGCGGCGTTGGGTGAACGCGCGGTCCACGATCTGCATCACCCCGTCCATCCGGAGCACCTCACCCCGCCTCGTGCCCAACCCGGAGTGTGCTCGGCTCGCACCGCTGGGTGTGGCCTGCAGGATCGGCCCACCCGAAGCACTGAGCAATGCGACACAGCAAACCGTAACGGCACAGAATCTCATTGTTTTTTCTCCCGTTTTCGAGGGGGCTGCCCCTCCGGCCCTGGCATGAAATATGTCCGCTTCTCCTACAACAACGTGGCCGGCGCCGATCGCTTACACTGGGTTTTCTCCAATTGTACGGGTGCCGAGACGGTCGGCCACCCTTATTTGGGTGTGCCGCCTCGGCCAGAGTTGCGATCCTGAAGCCTCCGCTGTTTCGCGGTTGAAATTTAGAGTCGAACGCGCAAGATTTGTCGCCGACGACCAGAGACGACGAACCCGAGCCACGCACCGACCGATAGCCAGGAGCCACTATGCCGCTTCCGCCACTGACCGATCCCGAGGACATTCGTACGCGCCTGATCGCTCTGGCCAAGGCGGCGCCCGCGTCGAGTCTGCTGTTCAGCGCGCTCCTGGGCTTCAACGCCGCGCAGACGTTTTCCACCGGGCTGATCCCTTTCTCACCGCGGTCCTTCCGCGCCTTCAACCGGTGGGCAGCGGATACGTGGTGGGGCTGGTGCGTGTCTGTCGCTCAGCGGATGAACGACGCGAGGCTGGTGATCACCGGGGACGACGTGCCCATGCGGGAAAACGCCATCGTGGTGCTGAATCATCAGAACATGCCCGACATCACCTTCCTGATGGACTTCGCGCGTCAGAAGGGTCGGCTGGGTGACATGAAGTGGATCGTCAAGGATCCCATCAAGTATTTCCCCGGCGTGGGGTGGGGCATGCTGTTCATCGACTGCGTGTTCGTGAAGCGCGACTGGGCCGCGGATCGGGACTCCATCCGGCGCACCTTTGCCAAGCTGTGTGACAACGACATCCCGGTCTGGCTCATCTCCTTTTCCGAGGGCACCCGGATCACGCCCGAGAAGCTGGCCCGGAGCCGGCGGTACGCCGAGGAGCACGACCTCTACGTTCCCCGCCATGTGCAGGTGCCGCGTACCAAGGGATTCGTCGCCACGGTGGAGGGGCTGCGGGACCACGTCGACGCCGTGTACGACCTGACACTCGGCTACGAGCAGGGAGTGCCCACGCTCTGGCAGTTCATCAAGGGCTACGCGCCCCGCGCGCACCTGCACGTGCGACGCTATGGCATCGACACAATCCCCAGGGAGGACGAGGAAGTGTCCACCTGGCTGCTCGACAGGTTTCGCGAAAAGGACGAGCTTCTCGAGCACTACTACAACAGTGGTATGTTTCCGGAGGGGAGGGGAGCGGGTTAGTCTTTTTCTTCTTCTTCTTCTTCTTCTTCGCCCGAGTCGTCGTCTGAGTCACCATCGTCATCGGAGTCACCATCGTCATCGGAGTCGTCGACATCAAACGAGTCGTCGATATCGTCCGCATCGTCGACGTCATCCGAGTCGTCGTCGTCATCCGAGTCGTCGACGTCGTCATCCGAGTCGTCGTCATCCGAGTCGTCGAAGTCGTCCCCGTCCATGTCGTCGCCGCCGTCCAGCTCCCACTCCGACTCCCACTCCGACATCGCGGCGTCGGCGATCTCCTCCTCCTCGGCGAGCAGATCGAAGAAATCGTCGAAGTCGTCTTCGTCGTCGAAGGCCCAGGCCCAGGCCTCCCGGGCGGAGGCGCCCAGCGCCGCGCCGAGGAACAGCGCTCCGGCGCCGTAGCCGGCCTCGTATTCGGCCGCGGTGAGCGGCTTGTAGTACCAGTCTTCGCCGTAGTCGTACGTCCAGTCGTAGGACGCGCCGCCAAAGCCCCTCTCCATGAACTTGTCGACCTGCTTGGTCATCTTTGCGACACCCTTGATTGTCCAGAGCAGCTCCTCTCGGTCCAGGGTGTTGCCGATGATCGTCTGGTGCATGAACACCATGCCGTGCTGGTAGTAGAAGGCGCCGAAGACGGACCGACGGTTGAGATCGTTGAGGTAGGCCGTCAGTTTCTTGCTGCCGTCGATCCCGTGCGCCGCCACGGTCCAGATCTTGACGAGGGTGTCCCCGTCCCCCCAGTCGATGGGTGTGACAAAGACCCGGATCCGGCCTCTGTCGACAAAGTAGTCGCCGTCGTCATCCACCTCCCAGTACCCGAATTCCGGCACCAGGATTCCTTCGATCACGGACCGCAGCTCTTCCAGGGAATAGAAAGACATGACGCGACCTCCTCAGCGAAGGGAGTTCCTTCAGACCTCGACCGTGAGGACGACAGTACTGCAATCCGGGTGCTGTGAGAATGAAAATGCGACTCTGAGGGGCGTGGCCCCGGGGCGGGAAAGTGGCGCTACGGACCGGGCTTCAACCCGCGCTCTGCTCCCGCGCGGGGTCGGCGTGCTCCATCCGGAAGAACCCAACGTAGAAGCCGAGGGCGATGCTGACGACGCCGAGGGTGATCCCTCCGATCACCATCCCGCTGGTGGGAGTCCAGGCGCTGCCCTTGCCCGTCAGGATCAGTGTTGCCAGCAGGTGGATCATCCAGCCGATCACCAGCCCCAACAGACCTCCCAGGAAGCAGCCGATCAGCGCAAAACGAACGCCACGCAGCAGCCGATTGGTTGCTTTTTTCATTTTGTGGTTCCTCCAATCCACAGATTTCCATGATCGAGCATCCCATGGGCGAGCACCTCCAACCATCGGCGTGATCACCTATTTTGAAGACGCCTCCGATGGGTACTAATGTGGTATTTCGGCTCTTTCATTCGTAATAAACACTGACCACATGCGTCACCCGTGGAGAATGATTGGCAGAGGTCGGAAATCGGGTCTTTGGGCTCCGTCAGCAATAAACAGTTGATCCTGTTTGGATTTTCGTGACCGGTCGCGCGTGCCGTTGTAGGGTGTGTTTCATGGCAGGTGGGCTCAGGGATCGACTCAAGGGCGTCTCCATCGGTGTCAGGCTTGCGGTGATGCTCGTGACGCTGCTGACCGTGGTGCTCGCGGTGGTCGGCGTGGGCAGCATTCTGCTGCAACGGCGGCAGGCCACGGCCTCCGTGCGGCACGAGACGCAGCGGTTGATCGAGAGCCTGGAGGGCTCCCTGCGCGTGCAGATGCTGCAGGGCGACTCCCAGCTCGGCGATGCCGTCCGGCGCATCACCCGGTCCGGAGGTGTCGATCAGGTCACGGTGACGAATCACCGGGGGGAGATTCGTCACGCGTCCGAGCCGTCGTTGATCGGTCGGCGGTTAGGCCTCACCGATGTGCGCTGCGCCCTGTGTCACGTGGGGGGCAAGAAGGTCGCGCGTCCTGCCGTGAGCCCCGGAGTCAGAGTCCAGGTGCACCCGGCGCGGGAGTACACCACCGCGGTCCTTCCCATCTACACCGCCCCGGCGTGCTACGAGGCGGCCTGCCACGCGCACCCAAAGTCCCAGCGCGTGCTCGGAGTCCTGGCCCTGGAGGTGCCGTACCACGAGTCGGCCCGGGGGATTCGGACGTTCCAGCGCTGGCTGATCCTGCTCAGCGTCTCCGTGATCGTGATCCTCTTCGTGGGGGTCGTGCTGTTGATTCGACGCTGGGTGTCTCGCCCCGTGGACGTGCTGGTGCAGGGCACGCGGACCGTGGCCGAGGGCGATTTGAGCCACGAGATACCAGAGGGCGTGGCAGAGTTGGGAGAGCTCGCCCGATCCTTCAACCTCATGCAGCAGAAGCTGCGCTCGAGCCAACAGCAGCTCATGGTCCAGGAGATGCTCGCGTCCATGGGACGACTGGCCGCCGGTGTCGCACACGAGATCAACAACCCCCTCACCGGCGTGCTCACCTTTGCCGAGGATCTGTACGAGGAATCCGACGAGAGCGATCCGCGGCGTGCGGACTACGAGATCATCCTGAAGGAAACCCTGCGGTGCCGGGAGATCGTGAAGAATCTCCTCGATTTCGGCCGCCGGGAGGGCCCCCGGATGCAGAAGCTGCGGCTGTCCGACGTCGTGGCGAGGCCGATCCGCCTGGTGCGGAAGCACCCCGACTTTCAGAACGTGGAGATCGTCGTGGACCTGGACCCGAGACTCCCGACGGTGCGTGGCGACGCGAGCCAGCTGCAACAGGTATTTCTCAATCTGCTGATCAACGCCGCCCAGGCGATGCCCAATGGCGGGCGGCTCTCCATCGGCGGGCGCTACGACGAGGGCGCCGGAGTCATCCGTCTCGAGTTCGTGGACACCGGAGTCGGCGTCGCGGCCGAGATCCTGGACAAGATCTTCGATCCGTTTTTCTCGACCAAGGAGGGGCAGGGCTCGGGCATTGGGCTCGCGGTGTGCTCGGGGATCGTCGAGCAGCACGGCGGCCGCATCGAGGTCGACAGCGTGGAGGGCCAGGGCTCGACGTTTCGAATTGCCCTGCCGGCCTCGGCGCCGGACGCCGACCGGGATCATTCAGACGGGAAAGGCAGACAATAGCGTCGCGCACCTCACACGTCTGACGGAGTGCCGTGGGGATCGCAAGATTCCTCGCGAAGGACAGCCCCTTGACCATGAACCGTTCGCCCATGAATCATCGCAGCGAGCTGCTGCTCGGCCCCGAGGCCCTGGAACGCCTCGGCCGGACCCGGGTGATCCTGTTCGGGGTCGGCGGCGTGGGGAGCTGGTGCGCCGAGGCGCTGGTGCGCTCCGGGATCGGTCACCTCACGGTCGTGGACTCCGACCTGATCTGCGTGACCAACCTCAATCGGCAGGTGCAGGCCACGGCCGTCAACATCGGCCGGAGCAAGGTGGACGAGCTGCGCGGCCGGCTGCTTTCGATCCGGCCGGACGCCGACGTGCTCGCGATCCGGAAGATCTATGACGCGGACTCCCGAGACGAGTTCGCCCTCGACAGCTACGACTATGTCATCGACGCCATTGACAGCCTCGCCAGCAAGCTCGACCTCATCGTCAGCGCGTACGCGGCCCGTCCGGTGCTGCTGTCCTCCATGGGCGCGTCGTGCAAGCTCGATCCGACCCGCATCCGAGTCGACTCCATCTGGCGGTCGGCGCGCTGTCCGCTGGCGCGGTTGGTGCGCCAGCGGCTTCGGCGTCGGGGCTTTGACGGGGATTTTCTCTGTGTGTACAGCGACGAGCCCGTGCGACCTCCCCACCACGTGGACACGATCTGCGGGACCGAGCGCTGCTACTGTCCACGGGCAGCCCAGGGGGAGGAAGGGGCTCCGGAGGCCCACGAGTGGTGCAGCAGCAAGGCCCAGATCAACGGATCGGTCGTTCACATTACCGCAAGCTTCGGCATGTTCCTGGCAGGCCTGGTCATCCAGCAGGTGGCAGGTTCTGGGAGCGGGCAGGAGCCCCCGGGCGGGGTGATCGCCAAAAACGCTATAGTAACGTAATTTTACACGCTACACGTTGATAGTGAACAATAGTATCGACAAACCTGATTCTCCGAAATAGCATAAGAGTGCCTAAAAAGAATTGGCGAAGGGAGGAAGTTGGAATGCCTGCTTTTTTAGAACTATTGGGTACGGTGGGGTGGGTGGTTACCGCCTGGAGCGAGGACTCTTTTCTCAGTAAGAATGACTGGATCATGGTCGTCGTGGGCGTGGTGGTCATCGCGATCATCGTAACGCTGGGGGTGATCAAGCACGTTCGCTCGGCCAACGAGCCGAAGCTGGACGAAGCCTGTGACAAGTGTGGCTCGGTGAACGTTCAGCACCGGGCGGGCTTGGCCGTGTGCGTGGACTGCGGGAACTCGGTCCACACCTCACCTGTCAAGGGCTCGTAGCAGTCACGCCGGGTCGACCGCAGGCCGGCAAAGGTAGTCGTCGGAAAAGAGGGGGAAGGCCCTCAGTGAAGCTCATTGCCGGGGGGATAGATGGTGATCTGGTTTCGGCCGGCGTGCTTGGAGTGGTAGAGCGCTTCGTCTGCGTGCCGCAGTAGCTCATCGGCGGTGTCGCCGTGGTCGGGGAAGAGCGCGATGCCGAAAGAGGCGCTCACGCGGAGCTGTTGCGAGCCGATGGGGCGGTTGCTGATGGCCTCCTGAACTTTTTCCGCCACTGCCAGGATGCCGTGGGGAGGCTGATGCGCCAGCAGGATCAGGAACTCTTCCCCGCCCCAGCGGGCCGCGATGTCGTCCTTGCGGATGGCGTGATTGAGCCGGCGCGCCACGCGCTGGATCACCTCGTCGCCCATGGCGTGCCCCCAGGTGTCATTGATGCGTTTTAAGTGGTCGAGGTCCAGCAGGATGAGCCCCACCGAGGAGCCGTCCTGGCGGGCGGTTTTGAGCTCCTCGCTCAGCAGCTGCCACATGAACATCCGGTTGTACAGGTGGGTCATGTGATCCGTGGAGGCCTGGTAGTGGAGCTGGGCGTTCTGGAGGGCGGACACGGCCTGGGCGCCCACGGTTTCCAGAAGCTGCAGCGTTTCGGACTCGAGCTCAGCGATGGGCTCTGCGCTGTCCATGTAGATCGCCCCCATGGCGCGACGTTGGCGCCCCGGCCGCCGCCGGTCCCCGTTCGGCAGACGCAGCGGGACCGTGAGCGGGAGGCAGATCGCGGTGTCGACGTTCGGCGGAATCGCCGTGCCGTCGTCGAAGGGATCCCGGGTCAGGTAGATGCCCGTTTGCAGGAAGATGGTTTTACGCTCGAGGGTCTGCTTCACTGTTCGCTCGATGAACCGGCGCTCGCGACCGGACACGGTCTCGTAGTCGAGGTGGTGGCCGAGGGCCGGCTGAATCATCCCCGTGTCGTCGTCGTATAGCAGCAGCTGAGCGCGGTCACAGCCGGTCCATCCCACGAGCTCGGCGAGGATGGTCGCCATGAGGTTCCCGAGGTCGAGGTTGCTGGCCACGTCCTGCCCCACCCGCGTCAGGCGGGTGAGGAGCTCCCTGAGGTAGCGCTCACGCTCCTGCCGCGGCCGCGAAACCAGGGGGTATTGCCGGGTCTTTGCGTCAAAGGCTGCGCGGTCGTCATAGGTCCTCTCGCCGGGCGTGTCGACGGACCCGATTCCGAAGACAGGGGTCGGATCGTCCCGTCGCCGGACCGGGCTCCAGGGGAACACCTTCCCGCTGGTCTGCAGCGCGTCGTGGGGGTCCGTCGCGTCCTCGACGAACATCATCATCACCGAGCCGATCTGGATCCGGTCGTCGTACTCCAGCGCCATTCGGCTCACCGCCTCACCGTTCAGGAATGTCCCGTTGGTGGAAGTCAGATCCAGCACGCGCCAGGTTCCATTCTGGAGGGGCTCCAGGAGGCAGTGCCGCCGGGAGACGTTCGAGCGGTCCAGAACGACCACATTGTCCGGGGCACGCCCGATGGAGACCGGCTGCCAGCTCAGCGGCACGACGAGCGGCTCGTCACTGACTTCGATAACAAGCTTGGCCATTGGTGTTCCTCCGTGCTTCCATATTTTATGTCGCAATCGCCAAAAGTCTACCGAATTGGTAGGAATATATTGGTAACATAGGGTACGGTGCGAAATCACGAAGACTTCGACCCAATTTACCTGATGATCTTTACGGTCGAGGGGCAGCGCGACGAGCCGCTCCACCGGCGCGAGGGGCGCAGTGAGCTTCTGTACGACCAGTATGGTGTCGGTGTCGGTCCGCTCGCCTTACAGCGTCACGTCCAGCACCAGATTTGAGCGGGCGACCTCGATGAGCGGCTCCTCGCGGATCACCACGACGCGGTTTTCCGGGACGTCTTCGGCGCCCCCCATGAGCACGTGTTCGTGGTCGACGATGAGGATCAGGCGGCGGCGGTGATCCCGACCACCGCCGCATGATGTCCTGGTCCGGCCTCCCCGCCGGCACCTACACCGAGCTTATCTCCGAAACCCAACAAACCGGCGGCTCCCCCTTCCCCGTCCCCGCGCGCTCGCTCAGTATCTTCTCGGAGAGTTGATTCGGTTCCAACGCCATCAAGACAGAGATTTGCTGAGTGAGCGCGCTTAGCAGACATCGCATGATGTCAGTGGTCCACCGAATCGCCTTTGTCGTTAAGCCGCACTTAATCTCCGTAGAATCTGCCCCTGTCGGTGACAATGCACGTGGTTATACCGTAGTGCTGGCACCGAAATCGCCGTGTCTTCAGCCGATGGCCATGGCCTATCGCCCAGGCTAAGCTGCCTTCAAAATGAGGACTGAGTTGACCCTTGGTGATTTCGTATATTCCGGCGCAGGCTGCGCGCGGACCAACAGGAGGATTCGGAAATGAGAACGCTTCGAGTGGTATTGGCGATTTCTGTCTCACTGTTCCTGGGTGCAGTGGGCGGATGTGGTGAGAGCGCGACTGGGCCCGAGGGGCCGCAGGGCAACCAAGGGGATCCGGGCGATCCCGGTGACCCCGGCGATCCCGGCGATCCCGGCGATCCCGGTCAGGCCTGCTGGGACCTGGACGGCAACGCTGTTTGCGACGTTGCCACCGAGGATGCGAACGGCGACGGCGTTTGCACTGTTGCCGACTGCCTCGGGGTCACTACCGGAACCCTCAGTGGGACCGTCACCAACGCATTCACCTCGGCCCCGGCGGCAGGGATCACGGTCACGCTCAATCCGGCCATCCCCGGCGTGACCCTGACTACGGACGCCAATGGGAACTACACGACCGGTCTGCCTATCGGCATGTACACAGTCACATTCGAGGGCACCAACTATGAAACAGCCGAGGGGACGGTGTCGCTGGCTGCTGGCCAAGCGGCCACCCTCGACATGGCCCTCGACCCTGTGGCCAACGTGCTCGTGGACGCGGGCGCGGATCAGACCGTGGCGATCAGTGCCGCGGGGACCTTTGCCGCTACCGTGACCATCCTGGACGGCTCCACTGGCACGACCTACTCCTGGGCGCAGCTCTCGGGTCCCACCGTCGCCATCACCGGCGCGACCACGGACACGGCGGGCGTGACCGCAGCCGACGCGGCCACCTACCGTGCGGCGCTGTTTGCCCACCTGATTCCCGAGGACCGGTTCCAGGTCCAGGGCATCGACCCCTTCGCCCTCGAGGAAACCGGCGTCGCCGAGTTCAAGCTTACCGTGACGACCAGCAGCGGAAGCTACACCGACACCGTGCTGCTCCACGTGACCCTGCCGTGGGTGGTCACTACCGGCGTCCGCAATGTGCCCGTGGGCCAGCCCGTGCTCCTGCACGGCGGCACCGTCGGCGGCACCCAGTCGACCTGGACCTGGACCCTGACCCCGCCTGGTGGCTCCTCGGCGGCCTTGGACGATACGGCGATCCAGAACCCGATGTTCACGCCCGACGTGGCCGGTATGTATACCCTGGCCGAAGCCACCAGCGGCGAGACCTTCACGGTCTACGCCGGTACCTGGGCCGGCGCGGTTTCGGGTCTTGGCACCGACGGTCGGGTCGAGGCAACCGGCTGCAACCCGGCTTGCCACGCCGCCAATACGGTCAGCAAGTTCAATGAGTGGCGGCAATCCGGCCACGCGGAGATCTTCCAGGTCAACCTGAACACCAGCACCCACTACGGCGACGGCTGCTTCGCCTGCCACACCGTGGGCTTCGGCTCCGGCGGGATCGACTCTGCCACCGACTACGCGGCCTTCATGGCGGCCGGCATCCTGAACGTGCCGGATCCGGGCAACTTCGGCAACGTGGCTACGAACTATAGCGACACGGCGTCGTTCTCCAACATCCAGTGTGAGAACTGCCACGGTCCGAACACCTCCGCGGCGCACCAGGGCGTTGCGGGCAAACCGCGCATCTCCTATGACTCCCGTGTGTGCGGGAGCTGCCACGGCGAGCCCACGCGGCACGCCCGCTACCAGCAGTGGCAGGAGAGCATGCACGGCGCCTTCGAGCTCGCCATCAGCGAGGCGGAGGATGGGAGTTGCTCCCGCTGCCATACCGCCCAGGGCTTCATCGAGTGGAGCCGGCAGGGCTTCTCTGACGCGGACATCGACTACGTCGCCATCGGGCTCACGTCTGCCAATGCCCAGCCCCAGACCTGCGTGGCTTGCCACGACCCCCACGCCCAAGGCACCACCTCGGGCGACCCGAGCACGGCCACGGTCCGAGTCATGGGCGACACGCCGATGCTGCTGTCCGGCTACGTAGCGGCCGGTGTTGGCAAGGGCGCGGTCTGCATGACCTGTCACAACGGTCGCCGCGGCATGCGCAACGACTATCTGCCCGTCTCGGCGGCCGACTATCGTCGTGGTCCGCACGGCCCCACCCAGGCTGACGTACTCATGGGCCAGAACTTCTACTTCGTGACCCCGGGGCTGCGCGGAGGCCACTCCTTCATCACGAACACCTGCTCTGGTTGCCACATGTCCGAGACGCCTCCGCCCGCGGAGCTCTCCAACAACCTCGGCGGCACCAACCACACCTTCGAGGCCGACATCTCCATCTGCGCGAACTGCCACGAGGGGCTCGACGGCGCCACCGTGCAGACAGCGTTCGCCTCCTCGTTGACCATGATGCACAGCACCGTGGCGACCGCAGTGGTGGCCCAGCTCAACAGTCTCGGGACGATCTGGGCCCGTGTGGAGGATCCCTTCACCGGCCAGAGCACCGGTAGCACGGCCATCGCCATCGACACGAACGCGAACCCCGTCACCGGTGTGTCGATCACCACGAGTCACGGCAGCATCGAGTTCGTTCTCACGTTCACCAACGCAATTAGCGTCACTTGGAGTGACGCCACCACCACCTCGGTGAGCACCCTCGGGGCGCAGATTCGGTACATCTGGTCGGATGCTGCAACTTCCGTTCTGGTCTACGACAACACCGGGAACATGTTCAAGGCGGTCTGGAACTACCTCTCGCTCAGCAACGACAAGAGCCTCGGTGTGCACAATCCCGACCTGTACAACCGCGTAATTTCCGCCACCATGATGCAGGACCTGAGCAACTAACATAGCTCTTCCTGCGACCCACGTCCCACTCCCTCCACGAACCGTCCTTCACTCACCCGGCCGCCCCGGCGGCCGGGTCGCTTCGCCCTTTCTGGAGTCCTATGTAAGAAAGGGGACGGTCCGAACTATTCAACCTTTCAATCGGCCTAGCCCTGCCCAGCCTGCCCAGCACAGGTTGGCAAGCACACGGGCGAGCTCTACGGCGACAGCGACCTTCTTGGGGTACCGACGGAGCAGGGCGGAGGCGCTTCTGCAGAATCCAGCACAGACTCTCCGTTGGCAGAATTGGAGATCACGTGAACGACTGTCCCAGGGATGTGACTTCTAGCAAAACGTGGCATGCCTACGCTATCGGTAGGCCGGCACTTGCGGTTGCGAGAACAATCGTGCGGGTGCGAAAAGGTTGAGAAGTTCGGGCCGTCCCCTTTCTACTCGAGCGCGGAGGTTGGGATGGTGACGCTGAAGATGCCGCGGAGGTCGCCGGGCTTGTAGCCGGTGGCGCGGTCGTCGGGGTAGCGCTGCTTGAGGATGGCTTGGACCGGGGGCGCGAGCTTGTTGGCGGGGCCGTGGCAGCGGAGGCACATGCCGACGGTGCGGATGGGTTGGTAGTAGCGGTAGACTGTGCCACCGGGGTGGTGCTCTTGTTCGAGGATGTGGTCGGAGCTGCCGGCGACGGCCAGCCTGCTGAGCGCCCGTTTCTCGGCGGCGTCAGGGGCGTTTTTGGGGTTGCGGTAGCGTAGGCTGGTGCGCCTGATCGTCACGCCCTTTGAGAGCTGGCGGTTCACGTCTGCTGTGATGTTCAGGGCGTCTCCCGCGCAGACCGCGATGGCCTGGGCCGGCCCCCCTTGCTGCATGGCGGCGCGGACCCGGCGGCCCAGGGCGGCGCGGAGCTTGGAGGCGGCCTGCTGGCCCAGCTTGACCGCGCGTTGTTGGGGCGCTGCCGTGGGCCGGGTGGTGGGTTTGGGCTTGGGCGTCGGGGTGCAGAGCGCGACCAGGCCGCCGACGAGCAGGAGCGTGATTGTGGGTTTGAGAGCGCTCATGATGGTCCTCACTGTAACACGTAGTAGTCCAGGGCATCGACGCCGACGTGGAGGAGGAGGCCGACAGCGAGCATGCGCCAGGGGGAGTGGCGCTTGGCGACCGCGGCGGCGATGACGTAGCAGGCGATGGCCACGTAGCCGTGCAGGGGGTGGGTGGTGAGTGAGCAGCGGTCCGGGGCGAAGATGGGGGTCGCGAGGAGATGGTCGAGATCCACGAGGTTGGCGGCGAGCATGACGAGCCAGGCGCGTTTCCACTGGTGGCGCCAGTACAGGAGGGCGAGGCCGAGGGGCAGCAGGGCGTGCAGGGTCAGGTGCACCGGGGTGTGAAGCTGTGACCAGAGTGAGGCTGTCATGACGAGGTGTTCGGGTGCGAAAAAGGTTGAGAAGCTCGGACCGTCCCCTTTCTTACTTAATTGGTCTGAGTTTTCGGGCGCTGGCGTTTAGGGGGCCGGCGTCGGTGAGGTTTTCGGGGAGGTCGCTGACGATCTGGTTGGGGTCGCGGACGAGGAGGTAGTCGTTGGGCACGGCGCGGCCGGCGGCGAGCCAGAAGCCGGCGCCGACGCGGCAGCGGTGGCCAAAGGCGGCGCCCAGGTAGCGGGTGCCGGTGGAGTAGAGCTTGCCGTCGAGCTTGACGCGGATGTCCCGCTCGAAGTTCATGTCAAAGGTGCCCGCGCCGGCGGTGGTGGTGGCCTCGCGGCCGAAGACGCACTGCTGCATGAGATACTGGCTGGCCACGGCCTCGGGATAGAGCACCGAGAGCCGGAGCACGGTCTGCTCGGTGACCAGGGCCTCTGGACCCAGCACGCACATCTCCACGTAGGCTCCGGCCATGACGTGGGCGCCGTCGTCGAAGTGGCTGAAGAGCAGGCGCGCGTACGGCCCGACCTTCACGTTGTTGCCGAGGATGCAACCCTCCACCAGGGCGGTGGGGTGGATGTCACAGCCGCGTCCGATGCGGTTGAGCTTCCCCAGCACCTTCCAGCGATTCATCGACCGGGCCCTGACCAGGGCGGTCGCGACCTGGAGGCCGAGCTTCCACTTCGGCGTGTTGAGCAGCTCCACCCCGCCCATGAGCTGGTTGGCCCAGAGGATGTGCACCCAGTGGTGCAGCTCCAGCACCGGGCGTCGGGGGATGGCCAGCGCGACCTTGTCCGTGCCCGCGTACTGCTTGGGCACCGCCACCTGGAAGATCTTCTCTGCCGGATCCACGACCACGTCCATGGGTGGAGCGGAGGCGCCGGCGCCAGCGCCGGCGTGGAACCGCACGGATTCGAAGCGCCAGCCGTCGGCGGTCTCGGTCACCCGGGGCTGGACCGGCGTGGTGAACTCCCCGAAGCGCGAGTGCTTGAGCACCAGCACGGCGTCCCGGCCGCCCGCCCGGGTCACGAAGTCCCGGAGCGCGTCGCCGGAGGCTAGGAGCGTGTCCGGCACCACCAGGCACGGCGGCTCGAGTCGATCGACGCGTTGCAGGCCCGCGGAGGAGAAGGCCTCGGCCTGCCAGGCGCGCAGGGGGCGATTGCAGACCGGTGTGTCGCCGACAGGGTCGTCGAAGGGCTGGATGCGACGGCCGGTGGGTTCTACGTAGACACGCATCGTTGCTCCTTGCGTTTGCTAGCGCTCGATGGGGCGCCCGGCGTGGATCACGGCGCCCTCCTCCAGGTCGGCCGGGATCCGGTCCACCACGGTGTCCGGGTTGGGGAGCACGGTGACGCCGTTGGGCACCATGCGGCCCGGGCCGAGGCTCAGGCCGCCCGCCACCTTGGCGCGGTGTCCGATGATGGGGCCCAGGAAGGGGAAGCCGGCGTCGACGAGGGCGCCGCGGAAGCGCGTCTTGAGCGGTTTCCCGTCCAGGCGGAAGTCGTAGTACATGGAGGGATAGACCTGCGCGTCCCGGCCCACGAAGCCGAACTGCATGTACCGGGGCGCGGCGAAACAGCCGGGGTAGATGACGCTGAGCGAGATCCACTCCCGGGTGACCAGCTGGGTGTCGTGGCCGATGCAGGAGCTGAGCACGCAGGCGCAGGGCGAGATGTCCACGTTGTCGCCGAGGTGACAGAACTGCAGATACGACCCGGCACCGACCCGGACGTTGTCCCCGAGCACGCAGCCCTCCAGCACCGCGCTGGGGTGGATGTCACAGTTTTTGCCGATCTCGTTCCTGGTGGCCAGGTACTTGTAGAAGAGCGCCGGGGGTGCAGACGCGTGCGCGGTCGGCTCGCTCGCGGAGCGCGGCAGCCGGCTGCCGACCCACTGTGCGAGCTTCAGGGCGTGGCCCATCACGCCGGAGGGGGACCAGGCCGCCACGCGGTTCAGGATGGCCACCATGCTGGCCAGGTGCAGGTGCATGGGGGTGACGATCTGCAGGGTGGACTTGGCGGTGACGTGGTGGGTGACCTCGCCTGCGGGCAGCACGTGGGCGGGGAGACGCTTCCGGATCCGGAAGCCGTCCTCCACGTCGATGCGCGTCGGGTGCGGGGGCGCGTCGTTGCCGGGAACCACGTACCTGACGGGGTAGCACATGTCGGAGTCGGTCAGCTCCACGTCCTGGGTCGCGGCGAGCCGGTCCGTGTCCGCGGTTCGGCGCAGGGACAGCACCGCCGGGCGGCCCGGGGTCTGCCGGGCCTGCCGCACAAAGGCGTCGAGCATCGCCCAGGACAGGTACAGATCGTCGGGGAAGCGCACATGCGGCTCGGCGCAACGGATTGCGCCGAGGTCGGACACGTCGATCAGCTCACACCCGGCCCGGCGGGCCGCGATGGCCTGGTGCTCGGACAGGGGGAC
>JBDRSE010000334.1:0-33330 GCA_043825095.1 bacterium | reverse complement strand
CGGAGGGGGCGAAGTGAGCCACGAAGTGGCGGATCGATGCTCGAAACTTGCGCTGCTGGGCCTCCAGCGCTATTCTGGCGTCTTTCAACGCGTCCGCCGCCGATTCGCCATCCGGAGAGTGGGGAACGCCCGTGAGCAGATCGTGGCGTTGGGACGGCTCGCGCTCCGCCAGGCGCTCTCTGGCGTCGAATTTTCATCCTCGTGGTAGCGCACGCCAAGTAAGGGGGTCATGGGCGTCGGTGGCAGGCCCGAGCGGCGGCTGTGACCGCTCACGCTCGGGCGTGCTGGTATTCTTTTTGGTTCGCCGGCCGCGCAGGCGCCTCGAGTCGGCCCAAGAATTGTCTTGATCAGCGCCCCGGCTCCCTGATATCCTGCAAGAGCGCCGCTGTCTCTCGCAATGAGGTACTGAGAAGTGATCAACACTCACTCACTCACTCACTCACTCCTGCAAACGGCGATCCACCATGCCGTAGCCTTCCGCCGACAGAGCCGGGCGGATCCGCCGCCCACCTCACCTTCCGTCACCAACACGACACACCCGCAGCGCGCCTTCGCACCGGCTCACTGTCAACATCCAACTCGAAAAAGGGGGCAGGACCATGAGACCTGGCTGTCACTTGCATCGCGCACAACTCCACCTCGGGTCGAGCAATCGCTGTCGCACGGCTGAGACCTCGGTGTTGCTGCTGCCAAAGCTGGCTGCTGGTTCACTCACGGCGGCGTTCGTTCTTCTGCTGCTTCCCTCACCTTCGTCCGCCCAGTGTCCACCGTCCGTGGCCCCGGGAAGCGATGTCTACTCCACGCTGAGCCAGTGCCAGAGTTGGTCCTGCTCGGTTTCCTACGATCCGGAGAACGGCTACTTCCCCCAGGACGACCCGATCGCGCCGTGGATCTTCGACAACCCCACCGATGACGCTACCCTCGCGATCGTCGATAACAAGCTCCAGGTGAGCCGGATCCCCGGCACGTCAGGGTGGCTGTGGTCAGCATTCGAGCGTTTCGAGTCAGCGCTGGACGACCCTGGCACCTGGCTTTACGCGGTTCAGGTCCAGGTCCGCATCACCTCCTTTGAGGCACCGCTTTTTCCCGACACGCTGTTCGGCGCCGGTATCGCCAACGGGCGCGAGGTGGTCTTCAACTTCCTGTACGACGGGGGAGTGAAGGAGGTGGTGCTCGGCGATCCCGCCACTGCCTCTCCCCAGCACCGCTAACCCTTCGACTGGGAGAGCAACCTCGCGAGCTACACCCTCGTGGTCGATCGCACCGGCGACGTCTACCTGCAGATCAACGACCAGAGCCCGATGACCCGCCCGTATCTCGATTTCGAAGACCAGTCGGACTACGACGGCGCCTTCGCCGCGGCCATGCTCGGCGCCGAGGTCGAGTATGCAGGGATCCGTTACTGTATCTGCGCGCCGATCGAGGACTCCGACGGAGACGAGGTGCCGGACCACCTCGACAACTGTCCGAACGACCACAACGCAGACCAGTCCGACACCGACGGCGACGGCATCGGCGATGTGTGTGATCCGGCTGTCCCCCTCGACATCGACCTGCCGATCGACGTGAGCGATGGCAGCGTGGTCGACTTCACCGGCTACGACATCATCATCAAGAACGGCGGCTCGATCACCATCGGCTCCGGAGACGCCACCATCATCACCAACGGCGCCGTAGTCGTCGAGCCCGGCGGGCTCATCACCGCCGACGGCCAGGGTGAGGAGCCCGGCGGGTCGATCCACATCCGGGCCGCCGCCGTGGCAGTGAACGGGGAAATCACCGCCAACAGCGGAACTGACGATCAGCAACACGTCCCGGCACCCAAAGCCGGCACTATCTCCATCGAGGCCGGTTCCCTCTCCGTGGACTCCGGCGGCCGGATCAGCGCCGACGGCCTGGCCACCAACAGCGAGGGCGGCGCGGTCTCTCTCGACATCACCGGCCCGATCGATGTCACCAACCAGAGCACGATCAGCGCCGACGGCAGCACCGAGTGGAGGATCTTCGGCGAGCCCAATGGGGGAGAGATCAAGCTGCGCGCCGACACCCTCCTCGTGAGCACCGCCAGCCGCGTCACGGCCGACGGCCGGGCCGCCAACGCCAAGGGCGGCGAGGTCATGGCGGCAATCGTCGACCAGGCCACCATCGGCCAGGACAGCCGGCTCAGCGCCGACGGCGGACCCACCAAGCGCCCGTTCGGCAAACCGGACGGTGGCCGGATCACCCTGTACGCAAACAACCTCCTCATCGCCGAAGGCGGCCTGCTCTCTGTCACCGGCGGCCAGCGCGCCGACGGAGGCCACGCCGAGCTGTGGACCTTCAACGACCTCACGATCAACGGCCGCCTCGAGGGCCGTGGAGGCGAAAGTCAGGACGTCCAGCGCGGCGCCTTCCTGAACCTCGGCGTCACCGGCACCCTCACCCTTGGCCCCACCGGCTTCATCGACACCTCCGCCCAGGACCGCGGCGGCACGCTCGTCGCCCACGTGATGGGCGACGCCGACATCCAAGGTGTGATCACCTGCACCGCCGGCTCCGGCGCCTTCCAGCAAAACGGAGGTATCACCAAGCTCCTAACCGCTGGCGACGTCACCATCTCCGGCGCCATCGACGTCTCCGGCCAGGAAAACTGGGTCTGGCAAGACGGAATCCGCGCGCCGAACGGCGCTTATGTGAACGTCAGCGGGGATGACGTGACAATTTCCGGAGCAATCTTTGCCAACGGAGGATCTGGCGGTGGACACCAGTGCGCTGGGAGCGTCTTGCTCCGTGCCTCCGATCACCTTACGATTAGCGGGACAGTGCACGCACTCGGTGAGGAGTCGATATCCGGCCATACTCCAATCAACATTGATTACGCGTCCCATGACTTCACGGGCGCAGACATCCGGCCTCCACCCCCGCCACCAGTGATCGAGCGGATCCCTGATTCGGAGTCTACGGATAACTTCGGATTTGCGGTGGCCATGGACGGAGAATACGCTATCGTGGGAGTCCCAGGGGACAACGACGATGTTCTCGGTGATGATGCTGGTGCAGTCTACATCTACAAGAAGATGGTCTGGGCCATCGGTTACCCAGGTGGAAACTACGCAGCCTGGATCAAGCAGGCCAGGGTGACATGCCCTCGTCCACACGATTCCATGGAAGGCTGGAGGTGTGGGCACTCTGTCGACATTAAGGGCGATTGGGCAGCGGTAGGCTGCCCACTGGCAACAGTGGACTACGGAGGCCCCAATACACCCCTGCGCATGGGGGCCGTGTGGATACTACACCGGCAGGACGGCGCGGTGACAGGAGAGGACGAGTGGCAGTGCGATCGGCTCCTCATCTCACCGGATCCGTCGCACGACAACCAGTTTGGTTTTTCTCTGGATTTTGAGGAATCCGCTGCGGGGCTGCCAGCGCTGAAGCTGATTGTCGGCGAGCCTCAGCCGGGCCCAGATCCAGGCAACCAGAGACCAGGCCGAGCTCACATCTTTCGATACGATCCAGACCTATCTTTCCCGTGGGACATTGAAGGGACCTGCGAAAATCCAGACAACAGAACAGCTCGCCTAAATTTCGGGTATTCGGTCGCCCTGATGAGACGGGAGGAAACGGCCTTCATAGGATACCCTGGTTATGAGGAGGAAGGTCAAGGTGAGGAAGTCGGAAGAGTGTACGTCTGCAATCGCGATGTTATTGCCTGGCAGATCTCCACTGCGCAAAGCTGGATCTCAAGTGAGCAGCGTATCCAAGCCCGATTTGGCTATTCAATCGCCACAGGGATCACGGAAAATCCCTACAACGGGGAGGTACAGAAGTGCGTCGTCATCGGCTCGCCTCTCTGGGCCGAAGAACGCGGAATACCAGTGAATCAAATCGGGTTGGTGGAGATGAAGTGCTATGGTCATAGAGGCGAGGAGACCTGGCAGTTCCACCATCCAGAGGCCCAACGGGGATCGCGCTTCGGCGGATCTCTCGCTTTGGACAACAGTCTTCTCCTAATTGGGGCTCCCAGACAAATCACGTCCGACATCCCCGTCCCTCCCCAAACTGGCATTGTCTATGCCTACCGGTACTGGGAACCGGGTTGGCCAGGGTACTTCGAGCCATACTGGGACAGGGCGTACACCTTCACAATAACGCCGATACCGTACAACGATTCTCGTTATGGCGCTGCTGTAGCCGTCTCGGGAAATCCGTTTGTCAACATCGATGCGGTCGTTGGCGCACCTCAATACTGGGATGACCAAAGTGGTGGCGTCGATTTCTACATAGATCTTTGACCAAGCAAACGATGGTGGCCATACCGCAGTCCCACATAGGCATTGAGCGCTCACTCAGTCGGAACTCCAAGCTGAGCCAACTCGAACCGGAACGCGCAGCCGACCTCGGATACAACGGCGCCAGTCCTGCCGTGAATGATAGGGTAGGCCGCACGAGCACATCGTGCCGATTGTGCATTGGGCCGACGTTTGCGACAATGAAAGTGGCTGCCATCGGTTCAGAGGTGCACTCTGGGCTGTTTCGGCATACCTCAGACGGAACTGCCATGCATGAACGTCGGGATCCGGCGACCGAGACTCTTCCCGCGCACCAGGTCTTTCCATGCCACACCAAATCGTTCTCCGCGTGGGCTTGCCGGGTCGGTGCAATACCCAAGGGCCTGGTGGCCCTGGTTGCCGTAGCCATGATTTGTAGCCTGATCGGCTGCAGAGGAGCGAAGCCAGGCGAGTGTTTGGGTGACGCGGAAGGCTGCGACGAGGACTGCGGCAACGGCGAACTGGAGCCCGGCGAGACCTGCGACGGAGAGAACCTGGGTGGACAAACCTGCGAGGGACTCGGACTGGGCGGAGGCAGCCTCGCTTGCGGGCCTGGCTGCCTCCGCTACGACGTCTCGGGATGTGACGTTCAAGCCGAATGCGGCGACGCGGCGATATCGTACCCCGAGCACTGCGACGGCGACAACCATGGTGGGCAGACCTGCGTGTCCTTGGGCTACTACGCCGGCGACCTGCTGTGCCTCCCAGACTGCTCGGACTTTGACCCGAGCGGTTGTGGGGGACGCTGCGGTGACGGGGTTTGCGATCCCGCCCAAGGTGAAGGTCGAACCGGCTGCCCAGAGGACTGCTCGCGGTATGTAGGCATCTCGGCCGGCTATCTTCACAGCTGCGCCTTCACTGCAGACGGCTCGGCCTGGTGCTGGGGCTACGGCGTTTCCGGCCAGCTCGGCAACGGCTCTACGTCGGATTCATCTACGCCGGTCAAGGTGGTCGGTCTCGCCAACACGACGACGATTTCCGCCGGGAAGTTTCATAGCTGCGCGGCCACGTCGGACGGCTCGGCCTTTTGCTGGGGGCTTGGCGGCGATGGTCGTCTTGGCAACGGCTCCTTGTCGGAGTCGCCCACGCCCGTGCCGGTGACCGACCTCGAGGACGTCGTGACCGTTTCGGCTGGGAATGGCCACAGCTGCGCGGTCCTGATGGATGGCTCAACCTGGTGCTGGGGAGGGGGGTGGAACGGAGAGCTGGGTGACGGTACCTGGATGTCGTCATCCACGCCCGTGCCGGTATCCGACCTCACGAACGCCGTGGCAATCTCTGTCGGCGGTGACGATGCTTGGTTGGAAGGTGGGCACAGCTGCGCGGTCACGTCGGACGGCACGGCCTGGTGCTGGGGCGGTGGCAGCGAAGGCCGCCTCGGCACCGGCATTCAGACTACCAGCTCCGGCACACCCGAGCCGGTGACCGGCCTCGCGAACGTCGTGGACATCTCAGCGGGTCTATCACACAGCTGCGCGGTGACTTCGGACGGCTCGGCCTGGTGCTGGGGAGCCGGCTACCTCGGTCAACTGGGCAACGGCTCCACGTCTATTTCATTCACACCGGTCCAGGCGTCTGCCCTCACGGGCGCCGCCTCCATTACTGCTGGGAGCTCGCACAGCTGTTCGGTGACTCGGGACGGCGCAGCCTGGTGTTGGGGCAACGCAGCGGTTGGAGACGGATCCACAGAGGGATCGGCCACGCCGGCGGTCTCCGGTATGTCAGGCGCCGTGGCTGTGTCAGCCGGCAATGGTCATAGCTGCGCGATCAGGTCGGACGGCACGGCCTGGTGCTGGGGAGGGGGAGGCCACGGACGTCTGGGCAACGGCTCCACGGCGGATTCATCCGTCCCGGTGCAGGTGCTCCCTCCGCCGTAGGGCGCTCAGTGTCAGTCGATCAAAGTAAGGCAGGGCTGAAACGAGGGGTACGAGGATTGGATTGCAGCGTGTTGACGATGGGGGGGGATCGGGCGCTACACTTCCCGCATGAAAAAGCTACGTACGTGTGTGCCCCTGGGGTGCGTCGCCTTGGCGGCGGCACGCTCGTCGCCCACGTGATGGGCGACGCCGACATCCAAGGCGTGATCACCTGCACCGCCGGCTCCGGCGCCTTCCAGCAAAACGGCGGCATCACCAAGCTCCTGACCGCTGGCGACGTCGCCATCTCCGGCGCCATCGACGTCTCCGGCCAGGAAAACTGGGTCTGGCAAGACGGAATCCGCGCGCCGAACGGCGCTTATGTGAACGTCAAGGCGACGAACGTCACCATCTCCGGCGCCATCGACGCCAACGGCGGCTCCGGCGGCGGGCAGCAGTACGGGGGGAATGTCTTGCTCCGGGCCTCCGAACACCTCGCGATCAGTGGGACCGTACGCGCTCTCGGACAGGAGTCGATAACCGGTCGATTGGAAATTGTCGTAGATTTCAACTCCCATGACTTCACTGGAGCAGATCTATTACCCTCGCCAGCGCCATTTCCAGATGAGTCAAATCCCGTCGATTCATTTGATGCAAGGTTCGGATGGGCGGTGGCCATGGACGGTGACAGAGCCATCGTCGGTGTTCCCTGGGTAGATTTCGACAGAGGTGCCGTGTATATCTACTCCAAGGCGGGTCTAGAGAGTAATTTCGCGTGGGGCAAGCCCGTCAAGGTGACGTGTCCGTATGAATATGACTACGCGCATGGTTTGGAACGGCAGTGCGGATACTCTGTGGACATCAGAGGAGATTGGGCTGTAATGGGATGTCCGACGGCCGATATTGGCAACGATAATCCTCCCGACCAGAGGAAGATTGGGGTTGTTTGGGTTCTCCACCTCACAAATAGAGGTGAAGGCGACGAATTGGATGACTGGGTGTGTGAGAAACGCCTCACGTCACCGGATCCCAGGACTGAAAAAACATTCGGGCATTCAGTGGACATCGTCAGGCACGCCTCGTTGGGTCGCGGGAGGATGCACTTGATTGTTGGAGAGCCTGACAATGATTCCTTCGGCCGGCTGGGCAAGGCCCACATTTTCCGCTATAGGCCGGATGATTATAGCGAACCATGGCGAGCCGAGGGAACCTGTGAAAATCTTCACGATAACAATAATCCACAAGGGTTGAATTTTGGTCACTCCGTCGCCATGGTCGAAGGCGAGTACAAAGCCTATGTCGGTTTTCCGGGGTGGAATAGCGAAACAGGGGCCGTCTACACATGCGGGTTCACCGGGACCGAATGGAGAACACAATGGCCTCCGCTGGTATCGTACTACCCGCAGGTCGGAGCCCAATATGGCTACGCGATTGCCACCGGGATCGGAGAGAAGCAACCCGGAGTCAGTGATCAGTGCCTCGTCGTCGGCTCACCATTCTGGGTAAGGCAACCAGACGTGGGAAACCCGGTTTCGACGGGGCTCGTGGAATTGGAGTGTGCTTGGCTGCACCACCAAAATGTATCTTTCCCTTGGAAGGACCCGTACGGGGAGGATCACCCGCAAGAGGGCGCCAGGTTCGGCTGGTCCGTCGCATTGGACAATAGCTACCTCTTGGTCGGAGCTCCTGGGATGGACCGTCCTTTTCGTGAGATTGTAAACGGTGTTCCCGAGATCAGCTATCACCAAGAAGCTGGCGCTGCATTCGTTTTTCGGTACTGGACGCCGTGCATTGATCCTACCTGTGACCCCTGGCTGCCTTGTCCAGTTGTGACGTGTCCACCAGGCGCTTGGCCTTGGTGGACCCATATGTTCACAGAGTGGAGCTCGAAACCTTCCATTGGGAACCGCTTTGGCCACTCGGTCGGCGTTGCCGGTGACCCCTGGGGCGACGACGAAAGTCCTGGCAATGTCGACGCGATCGTCGGCGAGCCCTACCTGACTCCGAACAATTGGGCTTTTCACTCTGGTGCGGTCAAGTTCATCATCGATCTCTGATTCAACAAGGTTTGGAGCAGATGAATAATGGACTCGGCACGTTTGATGTTCGCTCGCCCAAGATCAGATCGGCGCGAGTTGCACACAGCACGGCTGTTGAGAGGCCAAACGACACCTGCGACACTCCCCGATTCCCGACCAGCCGCGGAAGGAGCGCTGATTGCCCGGTTGTCTGCGGCTGCGATCCATTCGATAATCAACTTCGACACATGTGATCCAGAGGAGGAGCCCATGTGGCAGAAGTACACGCGAGAGCGAAACGCTGGACCGTCCAGGCGAAGTGACTCTGGAACCTGGCGGCACCGCTTTCCCCTGGGCCGATCGGAGTGTTCTGGGTTTTTCTTCGACATTCTGTCTCCTTCAAATTTCTGCTCCACGATCCTGGCTATCGTGCTGACAGCGGCCACAGTCGGTCCTGGGCTAGGCTGCAAAGGCGCCAAACCTGGGCGCTGCACGGGGGACGCGGAGAGCTGCTACATTGAATGCGGCAACGGCATCGTCGATTACGACTTGGGGGAGGTTTGCGACGACGGCAATGAGGATTCGGGGGATGGTTGCAGCGCGGACTGTCGGTCGGACGAAACCTGCGGTAACGGCTACGTGGACGTCGACCTGGGAGAGGAGTGCGACGCGACCAACCTGGACGGTGAGAGCTGCGAGAGCCTGGGATACACGGGCGGGGGCGCGCTGCGGTGCGACTGGCGGTGTGAGCTGGACGACCGCGGCTGCGTGTCCGTGTGCGGCAACGGCGAGCGGGAGCCCGACGAGGCCTGCGACGGTGACGACCTGGGAGGCGAGACCTGCGAGGGCCTCGGCCTGGGCGGCGGGACCATCGGCTGCGAGCCCGACTGTCGGCTCTTCGACGTGTCAGGCTGCGAGATCCAGGCGGAGTGCGGCGACGGGGCGATCACGTACCCCGAGCCGTGCGACGGCTATAACCTGGGCGAGGCGACCTGTGAGTCCCTGGACCACTACTCCGGTGACCTGGAGTGTTTGGCCGGCTGCACGGGCTTCGACACGAGCGGCTGCGTCGGGTGGTGCGGCGACGGCGTGGTCAACGGCCCGGAGACCTGCGACGGGACGGTATTTGGCAGCGATAGCTGCCAGGCGCGTGGCTTCTACTCGGGCAACCTGAGCTGCGGCCCGGACTGCCGGAGCATCGACGACTCGGGCTGCGAAGGATACTGCGGAGATGGAGTCTGCGATCTTGGAGACGGAGAGAGCCGCGCAGGTTGCCCGGACGACTGCTCGGTGTACGTGGCCATCTCCGCCGGTGGGACACATAGCTGCGCGCTGGCGCCGGACGGCACGGCCTGGTGCTGGGGAGGCGGATCCGTCGGCGAGCTGGGCAATGGCTCGACGGCATCTTCAGATTCACCGGTGCAGGTGACCGGCCTCACGGACGCCGTGGCCATCACGGCCGGGACAGCTCACAGTTGCGCGCTGTTGTCTGATGGAACGGCTTTGTGCTGGGGAAATGGCATCGATGGCCAGCTAGGCAACGGCTCTCAGTCGCCCATCAACACTACACCTGAGTTGGTCACTGGGATCGCAGGCGTGACAGCAATTTCAGCCGGATACAATCATACGTGCGCAGTGGAGTCAAACGGCGCGGCCTGGTGCTGGGGTGAGGGCGAGTTCGGAGCGCTGGGAGCCGGATCCCAGCTGTACTCCAATACGCCCTTGGCTGTGTCCGGCCTCACGAGTGTCGTGAACATCGCAGCCGGCGAGTACGACCGGGACCTGAGGGGTGAACATAGCTGCGCAGTGCTTGCGGACGGTACGGCCCGGTGCTGGGGGGGGGGAGTCTGGGGGCAGCTCGGCGATGGATCCAACTCATTTTCTCTCACACCAGTATCGGTATCCGGACTGACAAACGCTGTGGTTGTCTCTGCCGGGAGCGAGCACTCCTGTGCGGTGGCCTCGAACGGCACGGCCTGGTGCTGGGGTAGCGGCGACGGTGGCATACTTGGCAATGGCTCTTCTTCGAGCTCCAACACACCAGTGCAGGTGGCGAGCCTGACGAACGTTACGGTCATTTCTGCGGGCTCGTTTCACACCTGCGCAGTCGAGTCGAACGGAGCGGCTTGGTGCTGGGGTCCAGGAGGCCTGCTCGGCAACGGCTCGTGGACGGAGTCATCCACGCCTGTGCCTGTGACAGGCCTGACGAATGCCGTGGACATCTCGGCCGGAGATCGTCATACCTGCGCGGTAGCATCAGACGGCACCGCCTGGTGCTGGGGTGGAGGAGGCCTGCTCGGTGACGGATCCATGGCAGATTCGTACGTCCCGGTGCAGGTGCTCCCTCCGCCGTAGGGCGCTCAGTGTCGGTCGAGCAATGTGATGCAGGGCTGAAACGAGGCGTACGAGGATTGGATTGGATTGGATTGCAGCGTGTTGACGATGGGGGGGATCGGGCGCTACACTTCCCGCATGAAAAAGCTACGTACGTGTGTGCCCCTGGGGAGCGTCGCCTTGGCGCTGGCCTTCGTGGTGAGCGCGGGCTGCGGGGATATCAATATCCGGAACGGCGACGAGGCGAGCTATAGCGACTGCCAGGACATCGGCGGGCAGTTCCACTTCAAGGTGCTGGTGCCGCCCTGGAAGTACAACAAGGAGTACCGCTGCTCCCAGTGGGCGGCGGGGCAGTGCGTGGGTGTCTGGAGCCCCACCGGGCGGTACGTGTTCGTGGTGTCGGACGCGCCGTTCGTGAACTACGACTCGGAGATCATCGCGAGCCTGGACGTGGAGCGCACCTCGGGAAACACGGCCTCGCTGGTGTACAACCTCATCGCCTCGGAGGGGATCGGGCAGCCCGGCTCCAACGCCACCTACCACGACGGCACCGCCGATGACTACCCGCGGGAGATCCTCGGCGGGGACGGTGCCCTGTCCGGGCACGAGATCCTCTGGCGCCAGGAGCGCTCCTTCCAGGGCGCCACCTTCAACTGGTATCGCCGGGACAGCTTCCTATCCTCGCCGAGCGGCTACGTATTCCACCTCAAGTTCTTCTCGATCGAGGAGATGAACAAGCCGGAATTCGACATTCTAATGTCGAGCTTCCGGGAAGGGCCAACCGAAGACGGCACGGCGCCCGACTGCCCCTGCCGGGACGAGCACGACCCCGCGGGACCGACGGACTGCTAGGCTAGGCTAGGCCAATACCATGATGAAAAATCAACGCTCCCCTGCTCCGGCGCTCCCGCTGCACGCACTCCCCGTCAGGTTTCCGCTGACGGGCCTGCGGCCGACGGGCCTGCGGCCGACGGGTCTGCGGCCGACGGGCCTGCTGCTGACGGGCCTGCTGCTGACGGGCTTGCTGCTGGCTCCGTCCACCGCCCTGGCGGGACCGGCCCGCGAGGCGCCGACCCATCGGCAGTACGCCGACGATCCCGGCATCCAGAAGTCCATCGAGGGGGTGCTCGACGAGGCCCGCAAGGGCGTGCTGGAGAAAGAGCCCGTCACGCCCCACGGGAGCCGGTTCCGGTTCTATTACCGCGGCTACGAGTTCCGCTGCGTGGACAAGCCCTGCATGTACAACGGCCTGGGCATCGTCGCCTACCCGACGGCGTTCCTGGACGTCACCGGGTTCTGGCGCGCCCTCCGCCTGGGGATCGGGCTGGCCGGCGCGGGCGAGTCCACCCAGGAGCGCACCACCTGGTGGCAGCACAACTTCGGCCTCGAAGTGATCCTCGCCGTGGGGCTGCAGTATCCGTACCGGTTCACGCCCTATGTCGAGCTCCTGGTCACCCTCGGCGCCCTGCACCGGAACATCTACAACAAGGACTTCATCGACTTCGCCTACTCCTTCGGCATCGAGGCCGGCTTCGAGGTGTTCCTGACCGGGCACTTCAACCTGAACTTCTCCGTGGGCTGGCGGCGCTCCATCGTGGACATCGGAGCCAAAACCATGTTCGCCGACAGCTGGACCTTCGCCGTCGGCTTCGGACTGTAGCCCGGCCGGGCGCTCCCCGGAAGACCCGTGCGCACCGAGCGACCGACCCCCAAACGCCTGCGCGAGGCACGCGCCCGGGGAGAGGTCGCGCGCAGCCCGGAGCTGTCCGGCGTTGCCGGGTTCGCCGCGGCCGCGGTCACGCTGCTGACCACCGGCGCGGCCGGGGCGGCCGTGCTGGCCGGCTTTGTCAGAGACAGCCTCGCCGCGGCGCCCGGCCTGCCCGACTCGGCAGGCTTCGCCGCGCTCGAGCGCGGCCTCACCGTCGTCGCCGTGACGGCCGGCCCGGTGCTGCTGGCGGCCCTGGTCGCGGCCACGCTGGTGGGCGGCCTCCAGGTCGGCCTCCGCTTCACTGCGAAGCCCCTCGCTCTCCAGCTCGGTCGACTGAGCCCGTGGGTCGGGCTGGGGCGGCGGGCGCGGGAGGGCGCGACAGACCTGGCGCGGGTGGGGATCTTCCTGGGCGCGCTCCTGATTGTGGTGGGCTGGACCCTGGCAGAGGCGGCCGGACCGCTGCTCCGGCTGACCGGCGCCGGACCCGCGGTCATCGCCGCCGAGCTGCTCCGCCAGGCGACCACCCTGGCGTGGCGCGGCGGGCTGGTGCTGCTGGCGGCAGCGGCCGCGGACTACGGCGTGCGCTGGCTGCGCCTGCGCCGGGACCTGATGATGACGCGGGCCGAGGTCCGGCGGGAGCAGCGGGACACCGAAGGCGATCCGCACCGCAAGGCCGAGCGCGCGCGGCTGCACGTCGAGGCGCTGCGCCACCACCGGATCGAGCAGGTCCTGACAGCGGATCTCGTGGTGACCGGTCCACCGCACATGGCCGTGGCGCTGCGCTACGACGCCCGGCGCCACGGGGCTCCCCAGGTCCTGGCCCGCGGCAGCCGGCTGGTGGCCGAGCGCATCAAGCAGCTGGCCCGGAAGGGCGGCGTGCCCCTGGTGCACGACGCCGGGCTGACCCGCGCCCTGTGGCCGCTCCGCAGCGGGGACGAGATCCCCGAGGCGCTCTACGACTCCGTGGCCGAGCTCTGGCGGGTCATTCGGGGGGCGCGAGCGCCTGGCGGACCAGACGATTGACGAGGGCGCCGTCCACGGCCTTGCCGTGGGCCTTCATGACCTGCCCCACCACCCGACCGGCCTGCTTGGGGTCCGTGGCGCCGAGCTCCCGAACGGCCTCCTGCACCAGGGCCAGCGTCTCGGGCTCCCCGAGGGTCTTGGGCAGCCAACGGCCCAGGTACTCCACCTCGAAGCCGAGCTTGGCGGCCATCTCCCGGCCGCGCTCCCCCAGCTCCGCGTACTCCCGGCACGCCTTGTCCATGCGCTTGGCATAGGCGCTGATCACCTTCGTGTACAGGGCGTCGTCCACCTCGCCGCGGAACCCCTTGGCGGTTCGCGCCTCGGTCAGCTCGGTCTCCACCGCGCGGATCACGTCCAGCCGCGCCTGGTCCCGCTGCCGGATGGCGTCGCGTAGCTCCTGCCGGAGCTGCTCTTGGATCGTCATGGCTTCCTCCACCGCACGAACGTGAGGCCAATCCGCGAGGATGTCAAATCCCTTCGACCGCGACCTCGCAGTTCCGTGAATAGACCTTGCGGGCACGCCGGGGGGGCACCTAGCTGGCCCCGCCGCGCCTCGGCAGCGGTGCGCGCGGCGCAGCCCGGCGCCGGCCCGGGCAACGAAGGTGAGCCTCTTACTCCCAACTTGACCTTGACGTCTAGGCGGCCCACTCCTACAGTCGATCTATTCACTGGTTCGGGTGCGCAGATGGAGACCGTAAAACAACAAGCAATCGCGATCATCGACAACCTGCCGGAGGGGGTTTCATGGGATGAGGTGATGTACGAGATCTATGTACGGGCCAGCATCAAGGCAGGACTCCAGGACGTGGAGATGGGGCGCGTGCTGGAGCATGACGAAGTCATGAAGAGATTGGATGCGAAACGGCGGTAGCTCCCTCCCGCTGTGTGAGCATGAAGCTGCGATGGTCGAAAAGGGCGGCCGCCAACCTGGACAGCATATACGACTACATCGCGCAGGATAGCGAGCCGACAGCGTACGCGTTCATAAAGGCGCTCGCCGAGTCGGCCGGCAAGCTCACGGACTTTCCATTCCTCGGTCGCTTCGTTCCAGAATCCCAGCGTGAAGACGTTCGCGAGCTCCTGTTCGGTGAGTATCGAATCATCTACAGAGTTGAAGCAGACACCGTGTGGGTCTTGACCGTGATTCACGGTAGGCGATTGCTGAACCTCGAGCTCACACCTTGACGGGCGTGTCCCGCCCTCACTCGTAGCCATGCCACCGGACGAACCTAGACAACCCGACCCAGGCGCGCCGCTGTACGTTACGGTGTCCCTGGTCAAGCAGTCCCTGGGCCCGCTGACCTACCGGGTGCCGAAGGCGCTCGTCGCCGATGTGAAGCCCGGCGTGCGCGTGGAAGTGCCCCTGGCCCGCGCCCGGGCCGTAGGCTACGTGATCGGGCCGGCCGAAGCCCCGGCGCCGGATCAGGATCACGAGGTGCGCGAGCTCAACGACGTGCTGGACGCCGAGCCCCTGCTCACCGCAGCCCAGCTCTCCCTGGCGCAGTTCGCGGCGCGGTACTACATGTCCCCCCTGGCAGAGGCGCTGCGGCTCACCCATCCGGCGGGCATGGACATGGTGGAGCACCGCACCGTGGGCATCACGGAGGAGGGGCGGCTGGCCCTGGGCCAGGCCGACGGGTTGCTGGCCGTGCAGGGGCTCGAGCTCGACCCGGTGGAGCGGCACATCCTGCAGGGGCTGCAAGAGGCGCCCCGAGACGCGGTCAAGCTGCTCAAGCGGATCCCGGGCGCCCGCCACCGCCACGTGGTGGGCCTGGTCCGACGTGGCCTCCTCAGGCAGACCGCCCTGTCCTACGAGCCCAAGGCGAGCAGGGTGACCGAGCAGCTCGTCCGCCTGGTCCCCGGGGCCCTCGACGAAACCGAGCTGGAGCGGCTCCGGCGGAAGGCGCCCCGGCAGGCGGCCGTGATCGACGCGCTCCGGAGATCGGACGATCCGGTCCCCGTCGCAACGCTCCGGGATGCGGATCCCGCGGTGCGCACGCGGCTCAACCCCCTCGTGCGCCAGGGTTTCGTGGAGCTGGAAACCAGGGACAAGCGGCGCGACCCCATGGCCGGTGTTCCGGTCAAGCCGCACCCAGCCCCGGAGCTCAACCTGGATCAGGCCCAGGCCGTGGCCGTGCTCGGCGCGGCGCTCCGCAAAGGCGGCTTCCATCCGTTCCTGCTGCACGGCGTCACCTCCAGCGGCAAGACCGAGGTGTACCTGCAGGTCATCCGGGAGGCCGTCGACCGTGGGCTGGGCGCCATCGTGCTCGTTCCGGAGATCAGCCTGACGCCCCAGCTCGCGGGCCGCTTTCGCGCGCGCTTTCCCGAGGGCGTCGCCGTACTGCACAGCCGGCTCAGCGACGGCCAGCGCCAGGACGAGTGGCGCCGCGTGCGGCGCGGCGACGTGCGGCTGGTGGTCGGCGCCCGCTCTGCGCTCTACGCCCCGGTGGACCGCCTCGGCGTGCTGGTGGTGGACGAGGAGCACGACACCTCCTTCAAGCAGGAAGAGGGGCTCCGGTACAACGCCCGCGACCTCGCCCTGGTGCGCGGGCAGCAGGCGGGCGCGCTGGTGATCCTGGGCTCGGCCACTCCGGCCCTGGAGACGTATCACAACGCCCTGGTGGGGCGGTTCCGGCTGCTCACCCTGCCCGAGCGCGCCACGCCCCAGCCCCTGCCCCAGGTGGAGATCGTCGACCTCAAGACCTTTCAGCTCGACCGGGACGGCGTGCTGACCGCGCCCCTGACCGAGGCGCTCACCGAAACCCTGGAGGCCGGGCGCCAGGTGATCATCTTCCTGAACCGCCGCGGCTTCGCGCCCTTCGTGCTCTGCGTCACCTGCGGCCAGCCCCACCGCTGCCCCCACTGCAGCGTGTCGCTCACCCTGCACAAGCGGCGGCACCTGCTCGAGTGCCACTACTGCGGCCATCAGGTCAGGCCGCTTCTCAAGTGTCCGCACTGCGGCGCCGAGAACCTGCGCAACATGGGGCTCGGCACCGAGCGGGTGGAGGAGGCGCTGGCGGCGCGGTTTCCGGGCGCCCGGGTCGGCCGCCTCGATCGCGACACGGCGCGGGGCGCCCGCATGCAGCAGATCCTGGACGCCACCGCGGACGGCAAGCTCGACATCCTGGTGGGCACCCAGATGGTCACCAAGGGGCACGACTTCCCCGGGGTCACCCTGGTGGGGGTGATCAACGCCGACCACGCGCTCCACCTGCCGGACTTCCGCTCGTCGGAGCGCACCTTCCAGCTGCTGTCCCAGGTGGCCGGACGAGCCGGCCGCCGGGGGGAGCCCGGGCGGGTGATCGTGCAGACCTACAACGCAGAGCACCACGCCATCGCCTGCGCGCAGCGCCACGACTACGCCGGGTTCTACGCCGCAGAGATGCGCTTTCGCCGAGAGCTCGGCTACCCCCCCAACGGCCACCTCGTGGCCGTCCGCGTGGAAGGCGCCGACGCCGCGCTCGTCATCGCCACGGCCCAGGAGCTGGGCGCGATCTGTCGCGCGGCCACCCGGGAGGTGACCGTGCTGGGCCCTGCCGAGGCTCCCATCGCCCGGCTGCGGGGCCGCACCCGGTGGCAGCTCCTGCTCAAAGGGGGCGTGCGCCGGGAGGTGCACGATGCGGCCCAGGCCGCGCTGCGGTACAAGGAGGAGTCCAAGCCCGCCGACCTGCGCGTCATCATCGACGTCGATCCCCAATCGATGCTCTGACGGCTTGGGGGCTGATAGCGCAACTCTCTTCTGCTACACTGCTTTGCCATGAGTCGTCCGCTGATGATCCTCGGCTCCGATCCGGAGGCTGCCGACGTGCACACCCTGCTGACCGATGTGGGGTACAGCGTCGTCCGCACACGACCGGAGCGGGTGCAGGACGATCTCGCCCGGTACAAACCCCGGCTGCTGCTCTTCGAGGTCGGCCCGCAGCCCGGCGAGGCCGACGTGCTCATCCAGCGGATCCAGGCCACCGCCTATGGCGCCGTGGTGCCCGTGATGTTCTTCGGCCCACCGCCCGGCCCCAATCCCGCTGAGGTCGTGGCCATGGGCGGCGACCTGCACCTGCCCACCCCCATCGACGGCGAGGAGCTGCTCGCCGTGGTGTCCCGCTGGGCGGGAGAGCCCCCGGCGCCGACCATCCCGCCACCGCTGCCGATGCAGACGCCCGCCCCGCCGACCAGGCGAGCCGCGCCGTCTCGAGAAGAAGCCGCGCCGCTCGAACAAAGCGCGCCGTCTCGACAAGCGGTCGCGCCGACCAAGCAAACCGCGCCGACCTTGCCGCTGGACGACCTGGACGCTCTGGACGCCATGGGCATGCCGTGGGACGGGCTGGCCTCGGTCGAAGACGACGAGCTCCCCGGCCCGGGGTCCCCGGGCAGGCACGGCCCGGACCTGCTGCGCAAAGCGCTGGCCGCGGATCTGATGCAGGACCCCCTCGGCTTGGCGCGCTCCATCAAGGCCCAAGCCGACAAACCTCCCCCGGGCAAGGCGAAGGCCCCCGCCCCTCCCACCCCGCCGCCGCCCGCCCTGGAGGAGCCCTTTGCAGTGGACGCCATCGTGCAGGAGTTCGTGGGATCCGGACGCGACGGAGACACCGTGGCCGTACGCATCCGGCGCACCATCAACGCCTTCGAGGAGCAGGTGTCCGGGCCGGAGCCGCAGGCCGGGACGGCGCCCCCTTCAGCTCTGTCCACGCCCACCCCGGAAGCCCCACCCGCGAGGCGGCGCTCGGCTTCCTACGAGATCGACCTCGCCGCCCTGGACCGGGACACCATCGCCGGTGTGGAGCTGGCCGATCCGCAGAGCGTGCTGCAGAAGCTCGAGGACGGGCTCGGACATTACCCCGGAGACACTCCCTCTTCGGCGCACCCCCCCTCGGACGGTGAGCGCCCCCGGGCAGCGCCGCCCAGGCGCTTCGCGTCTAGCCCGCCCGACGCTGCTCACGAGGGTCTGACCATTCCTCCCCCGGAGCCGGGGAGCGATCCCGGCGTCTCCGCCGCGCTGCAGCGAGGCGACGCCGCGGCGGTTGCGCCGTCGGCCGGAACCATTGCCGACGGGTTCATTCCCATCGCCTCCCCCTACGATCTACCGCCCGTGGTATCGGCCCAGGGCTTCGAATACATCGATCCCCTCGCTGACGTGGTGGATACCGTGCCGGGGCGGCGCACCGCCGTGCACCTGAGCCCGGACGGCGAGGCTGCCAACCCCGGGCTGCCCCGCCCAAACCCCGATCAGATCACGCGCCCGGCAAAGCCGCGACCCCTCGGCAGGCCCACGTCCGAAGACCCGGAAGGACCCGAGGCCGAAGCGGACAAGCCACCGCGACGGCCGCCGCCCGACGTGCCCGCCCACCTGCGGCGGGGGTCGCTGTCCGAGCTGGACCCGGGGCGGCTGTTCCACGGCATCGCCGCGCACGAGCTGGACGGGGCGCTGATCGTGACCCAAGCGGGCGCCCGCTTCGACATCTTTTTCGATCACGGCGCGCCCAAGCTGGCCCAGTCTTCCCGCAAGGAGGACCGAATGCTGGAGATGCTCCGCCGCCAGGGGCGGCTCACCGCTGAGCAGGCCGACGAGTGTGTCCAGGAGATCTCCTCCGGTGGACGGCGGGCAGGGGCCGTGCTGCTGGATCGGGGCTGGATGAAGTCCGCGGAGCTGATCCCCACGGTGCGACGCCACCTCGAGGACGTAATCTTCGCCGTGTTCGCCCTCCGCGACGGCGCCTTCGAGTTCGACGCCCTGCAGGAGCCGCCCGAGGAGATCGTGTACCTCGACCGTCGACCCGCCGCGCTCGTGCTCGAAGGCGTGCGGCGGAAATACACCCCGGATCGCATCATCCGGCTGGTCGGCTCGGAAAACGTCTCTCCCATCAAGGTGCCCGAGGGCGACGAGGGCCTGCTGGCCGGTGCCGATCTGAGCGGTCGGGACTGGCGTATCATCGACTCCATGGACGGTCGACAGACCATCGCCGAGCTGGCCGAAACCCTCGACGCCCGCCCCCACGACGTGTGGACCCTGGCCTGGGCGCTCACCTGCCTGGGGCTGATCTCGCTGCAGCGCACCGACCGGAAAGAGCCGCCGTCCGACGAGCTCGGCGAATCCCGGCGCGAGCGTGAGCACGACTTCGCGGTCGACAGCGATCGCGTGATCAGCCGCCACGCCGTGATCCGCGAGGGGGACTACTTCGCCTGCCTCGGCACCGACCCGCGGGCCACGCCCCACGAGCTCCGCCGCGCCTACGACCTGGCGCGGGAGCAGTTCGACCCCGTGCACCTGCACCCGGCCGTGCTCGCGCAATACGGGCGGGAGCTGGACGAGATCCGCGAGATCCTCGACGAGGCCTACGGCGTGCTGAGCGACGAGGCCCTGTGCGCCGAATACCGCGCCCACGTGGTCGGGACCTCGGCCCAAGGGGCACCATGAAGCTCCGGGTCATCTTCATGGGCTCGCCCGACTTCGCGGTTCCCACCCTCGAGGCGCTGGCGGAGCGCCACGAGGTCGTGGCCGTGGTGGCCCAGCCGGACCGGCCCGCGGGCCGCGGACGCAAGCTCACCGCCCCCCCGGTGAAGACGAGCGCCCTCGCCCGGCAGATCCCCGTCCTGCAGCCGACCCGGGTCAAGACCGACTCCTTCCGCGAGGAGCTCGTCGCCCTCGCCGCCGACGTGGCCGTGATCGCTGCGTATGGCCGGATCCTGCCGGCCGCCGTGCTGGACACGCCGCGCCTGGGGTCGTACAACGTGCACGCCTCGCTCCTGCCCAGGGGCCGCGGCGCGGCCCCCATCCAGTGGTCCATCATCCACGGCGACGAGCAGACCGGCGTGACCATCATGAAGATGGACGCCGGCATGGACACCGGGGACATCGCCCTGCAGCGCACCGTCCCGATCTCCGATACGGACACGGGCGGCTCCCTGTCCCAAACCCTGGCCCGGCTCGGCGCCGACGCGCTGCTCGAGGCCCTGGAAAGGCTGGCCTCCGGCGCGCTGCCCCTGACGCCCCAAAACCACGCCCAGGCCACCCAGGCGCCCATGCTCCAAAAAGCCGACGGCCGGCTCGACTGGCGCCTCAGCGCCCGACTCGTGAGCTGCCGCGCCCGGGGCGTGGACCCCTGGCCCGGCGCCCACGCCCACCTCCGATCCGACGAGCGCGACGAGCACGACGAGCACAAGCCGCGCCTGGTGAAGCTCTTCGACCCCGCGGTCACCAACGGCGCGGGCGTTTCCGGAGAGATCCTGGGGTTGGACGATCACGGCCTGGTCGTGGCCTGCGGCGAGGGCGCTGTCTCCTTTGCCGAGCTCCAGCTCCCCGGCCGCAAGCGGCTCCCGGCCCGGGCCGTCCTGGCCGGACGCGCCCTCGAGCCGGGCGACCGGTTGGGTTGACATGAGCGCCCCGCCGACCGCGCGAAACGCCGCGCTGCAGGTGCTGGAGCAGGTCGAGCGCGGGGACGCCTACGCCTCCACCGCCCTGGATCGCGTCCTGTCAGCCTCCACCCTCAGCCCGGCCGACCGCGGCCTGGCCACCGAGCTCACCTACGGCGTGCTCCGCCACCAGACCCGGCTCGATCGCGCCGTGGCGGCCCACGCGGATCGCGGGCTGAAACGCGCCCACCCAATGGCCCGACGAGCCCTCCGACTGGCCGCCTACCAGCTGCTGATGCTGGATCGCATCCCCGCCTCGGCCGCCATCGACGAAGCGGTCGAAGCAGTGCGGCTGGGCGCTGATCAACGCACCGCCGGGTTCGTCAACGCGGTGCTGCGCAAGCTCTCGGACCGCGGCGAGCCGCCCTTCCCTGCCCCTCGAGACTCCCCCCGCGCCTACCTGCGCGACGCGGCGTCCCTGCCCCCTTGGATCGCCAAGCAGCTCCTCGCGCGGTTCGGCCCCGAGGACGCCATCGCCCTCGGGCAAGCCCTGATTGAGCGCCCCCCGCTCACGGTCCGCGCGAACCGTCTCCAGATCGATCGCGACGCCCTGGCCCAGGAGCTCCGCGACACCCACCCCGGGGCCGACTGCCGACCCACGCCCTTTGCCCCGGACGGGCTGCACCTCACCGGCGTCCCCGACCCTGTCCGAACCGCGGCCCACCGGCGCGGCGCCCTGGAGGTCCAGGACGAAGCCTCCCAGCTCGTCGCCGAGCTCCTGGCCCCCCGACCCGGCCAACGGATCCTGGACGCCTGTGCCGGCCGCGGCGGCAAGACCCTCCACCTCGCGTCCCTGACCAACAACCAGGCCACCCTCGTGGCCGCAGACAGCAGCGCCACAAAGCTCGACGAACTCCGCAACCGCCTCGCCCACGCCGGCGCCCCTCCCCCCGTCCTCATCACCGCCGACCTCAGCCAACCCTGCGAAGCCCTCACGAGCCAGCCCCCGTTCGACGCGGTCCTCCTCGACGCCCCCTGCACCGGCCTCGGCGTGCTCCGCCGCCACCCCGAAGCCAAGTGGCGCCTCCGCCCCGAGCAACTCCCCCAGCTCGCCGCCCTGCAGTCCCAGCTCCTGGACAACGTCGCCCGGCTCGTCCGCCCCGGCGGCGTCCTCGTCTACGCCGTCTGCACCCTCACCATAGCCGAAGGTCCAGACCAGCTCGCCGCCTTCCTGGCACGTCACGACCACTTCGCCCCGGAGCCCCCCCCAAGCTCCGACGTCAACTGGACCTTCTTGCTGGAAACCCCCACCACCATCCAGACCCTCCCCCACAAACACAACACCGACGCCTTCTTCCTGTCACGCCTCAGACGCCGGCCCTAGAGCACCCAAACGTGTCGTGGCGACTGCGCTCGTCTAACCGGTCTTTGGTTTCACTTGCGGGCGCCAGGCTTTTAGTCATCCATCGAGACTCCCCGGAATATCGGCCGCAAGGGGCTCGCTTGACCGTCCCTGCCTACAAGCCTATTCTTTGCCCACAGCTCAATGGGAGGATCTCGTCATGCGTATTGGAAAATGGATACTCGTGTGTTTGTCGCTCGCGCTGCTCGCACCGGCGTGTGGGAAGAAGGCGGACAAGGCCGGCAGCGGCAAAGCCAAGGCGCCGGAGCTGACCCCCGAGCAAATCAAGGCCAAGAAGGACGCGGCGATCGAGGGGGCCAAGGCCGCAGCCATCGCGGCGTTCGACAAGGTCAAGGCGAAGTTTCGAGAGTGTGACCAGATGCGACTGGACGCGCTCGCTGAAATCAGGTCGGGCATCCGGTACAAGAGCCGGAGCCGGTCGGGCCTGAAGACCCTCAAGAGCTCGAGAGTATGCTTGGAGAAATGGTGGTCGGACATCGACACCGCGCTCAAGCCGAAGAACATCGGGCGAGACCTGTGGATGCCACACTTTAAACCGTGGTCGACTGGTGTTATGAAGGTGGTCATTCCCACCGCGAAGCCGATGGCAGGGGGCAAGGCGTACGTGGTGAAGCGTGGGAAAAAGGGGAACACGGTGACCGTCACGGCGCCGGCGGACTGGACGCAAAAGAAGGGAAAGGGAAAGGACAAGAACCGACTCGAGCTCCGGGCCGAGAATCTCGAGTTCGGGTTGACCCTCGACTTCGAGGGCACAATGAAGCCGATCACCGAATACATCGAGATCTGGCGGTGCAGCTCCACGGTTCTCCTCGCGCAGAAGTACGACGTACACGGCTTGACGGGCGCGCTGAAGGTGAGCTACTCGAAGCACATCGGGAGCGCCCTGTTCGAGTGGCGCGGCGAGCTCGGCGTGCATCCGAAGCACCGGTTCGGCGATGCCGTCACGGTCAACATGACGTACGGTAAGTCCCCCTGGGTGACCAAGGCGCAGATCCAGCAGTTCATTGACCTCCTCGGGGCAATGAAGTTAAAAGTGCCGCCGCGAAAGAAGTAAGCGCCACCGCATCCCCCCGGAGGCATCGAGCCCATCCGGCTCCGCTCCGACACCGCCCCCGCCAGAAGAGAGAGGAGGACCTTCGCGGTTTACCCCGACTGTGTTTCCCTGTAAGACCTAAGGTACCTACAGCCGAGGAGCTCGAAATGTCCGATTCCGTGATCATCGCCCCCTCGATTCTCAGCGCCGACTATGGCCGCCTCGCCGAGGAGGTGGCGGCGGTGGCCGACGCCGGGGCGGACTGGATCCACTACGACGTCATGGACGGCCGCTTCGTGCCGAACATCACCATCGGGCCGGACGTGCTCGCAGCGGTGAAGCGCGCCACCACGATCCCCATGGACGTGCACCTGATGATCGTCGAGCCCGAGCGCTACCTCGAGAGCTTTGCCAAGGCCGGCGCGGAGATCATCACCGTGCACGCCGAGGCCACCGTCCACCTGCACCGCACGCTGCAGGCCATCCGCCAGCTCGGCTGCAAGGCCGGCGTCTCCCTCAACCCCGCGACCCCCATCGACGCCGTCCAGCACGTCCTCGAGGAGCTCGACCTCCTGCTCCTGATGACGGTCAACCCCGGCTTCGGCGGCCAGAAGTTCATCCAGGCCATGCTCCCCAAGATCAGCGACGCGAGGGAGCTGCTCGACACCGCCGACCACCCCGTCCACCTCGAGGTGGACGGAGGCGTCACGGTTTCGAACATCGCCGAGGTGTGCGCCGCCGGCGCCGACGCCGTGGTCTCCGGCTCCGGGATCTTCAAGACCGAGAGCTACGCCATCACCATCACCGAGATGCGTCGTCGGGTGCAGGAAGCGTAGTGGGCAGCTCCGGGGCCGGCTCCGCGGGCGCGGCCTCGCCCGCCCGGGCCGCCCGCTCCGTGGGATCCCGCCTCCACATCAGGAGCCGCACCCAGAAGAATGACAGGATGGTCGAGCAGACCCCGCCGATGATCATCGCGGTCCACACCCACTCGATGGGAGCGCCGTAGGCGAACACGCCGACGTAGGCCACGGGCACGCCCACCAGCAGCACCCGCACCAGGGTGATGATCAGCGACGGCACGCCGTAGCCGAGCCCCTGCAGGATCCGGCCCGACGTGGCGCCAAAGGCCATCATCGGATAGATGAGCAGCATGTAGCCCAGGTAGGTGCTCCCGATGGACACCGCCTCGGCCTCCTGGATGAAGATGCGGATCACGTAGCCCGACGACAGGTACGCCGCCGCGCCCACCACCACGGCCAGCGTCAGCACCCAGCGGTACACGTACAGCGACGTCGAGCGGATCAGGTCGGGCCGCCCCGCGCCGGCGAACATGCCGAGCACCGCAACCGCAGCGCTGGCCAGCCCGAAGATCGGCATCGCCACGAACATGTCCACCCGGGAGGCCGCGCCGTAGCCGGCCACCGCGCTCTCGCCGAAGTGCGCCAGCACGCGGTTGAAGGCGGCCATGCCCACCGCCATGATGAACTGGCCCGCGGCCGTGGGCAGCCCGATGGTGAACAGCCCCCGCAGCAGGGGCCGGTGAATGCCGAGCTGCGAGGCCCGGAACTTCACCAGGGACCGGCGGCGTACGAACAGCACGTAGGCAAATGTCGCCAAGGAGAAGGTCTGCGCCACGGCGGTGGCCAGGGCCGCCCCCCACACACCCCAGCCGAACCCAAAGATGAACAGCGCGTCGAATCCGAGGTTGATCACCGTGGACGCCGCAAAGATCACCATGGGCGTCTTCGCGTCTCCCTCCCCGGTCAGCACCGATCGCAGCACCGCGCTGGTGAAAAACAGCGGTACGGTCACCGTGATCACCTGAAAGTAGTCCCAGGCGTACGCGTGGGTCTGCCCCTTCGCCCCGAGCACCCGCAGCAGCCACGGCCCCAGCAAAAGCCCAATCCCGCCGATCACGATCCCCAGCAGCAGGGCCACGCCCACCGCGCTGGAGGCCACGCGATCCGCTTCGGCGTGGTCCTTGCGCCCGAAGGCCTGGGCCACCAGGGCCGTGATGGCCGTGGCCAGCCCGTTGATCAGCGCGATCAGCACGAAGAACAGCGGCCCCACGAAGGTCACCGCGGCCAGGGCCTCCTTGCCCAGGCTCCCGATGAACGCAGTGTCGACGACCATGTAGATCGTGTGCACCGCCATGCTGGCCATCATGGGCGCGGCCAGCACCCACACCGCGCGCCGGGGCTCGGCGAGGAACTCGTTCAGGCGGCTGGCTCGGGGTTTCGGCATCGGTGGCTCACGACTGTCGGCGGGCAGGCGCCAAAGGGCGTCGAGCAATCAAATTAACCACTCCCCTGGCCCGACGCCAGTCAAAGTTGCTCGTGGTGCACCGACGCCCTGGGGTACAATACACCCCCAGCGAGAGGGGATCATGAAATACACGATATCCACACTGTGCACCCTGGCGATGCTCTTCGGCGCAGGCTGCAAGACCGAATCCGCCGGCCCCTGCGACGGCATCACCTGCTCCGGCCACGGCTCCTGCGTCGAGGCCGCGGGCGAAGCCGCCTGCGAGTGCGAGCTCGGCTACGAGCCCGAGGGCCTCCACTGCATCGACCCGAGCTCCACCACCCAGACCACCGACCAGATCGTGCAGTACGGCATCGCCTGGACCTTCGACGATCAGGTGCCCTACGGCCGGTACGCCAACGGCGACTACTGGGTGCAGGGCCCGGTGACCATCGTGCGCATCGCACCCGACGCGGCGGGCGACCGCCACGGCTGGGAGGTCAACCCGGCAGACATCGACGCCCAGGGCTTCGACGCCCGGATCGCGAGCTACGAGGCCTCCCGCATCCCCACCCTGCCCTATGTGGCCCAGCCCGGCGAGTCCGTGGTCAAGTCCATCTCCCTTTCCCCCCTCGACGACGAGGAGTGCCGCCCCTGCCTCCTGACCGCGGCCGTGCTCACCGTGGTCGCCGTCCCCCCGCCCGACCAGGGCGCCACGGTCTTCCGCCCGCCCTACTTCGGCGCGGCCAAGCCCAACTACTCGACCAACGAGCTGAACACCGACCTCCTCCCCACCCTCGACGCCACGGGTGACCCGCCCGGCCTCGACGACATCGTCTCGGGCTTCCGACGCGTTCAGCTCGATCACAAGGTGAACTGGACCGGCCGCCCCATGCATCCCCAGGACAACCTGCCCGACTACGGCTCCTCCATCGCCTCCCGCAACGCCGAGGGCGCCCTGCGCCTCATGCTCTCTGAGACCGCGGACGACAAATGGGACGCGCTGATCCACTACGTCCAGTACGGCATCGACCTGTATCACATGGTTCAGGGCGGCGTGTACTGGCCCCCCGGCGGAGGTCACGGCGAAGGCCGTCGCCTCCCCCTCACCTTCGCCTCGGTCCTGCTGGATGACGCCGACATGCAGGCCGCCGTCTCAGACTCTGCCTCCTCCATCTTCGGCGAAGGCGGCGGCATGCACTACTTCGCCCCGGCCGACACCGTGCTCTTCGGCCAGACCTGGAACGACGAGGACCACTACTGGACCAACCTCGTCTTCGACACCGGCTCCCGCACCATCCCCGATCCCTACGGCTACATCGACGGCGGCCACGTCCCCGGCGGCAGCTACCAGTTCTGCTGCACCTCCCTGCCCTGGAAGTCCACCGCCACCGCCCTGTACCTCATGCCCGAGCTCATCCCCGTGTGGAACTACCAGCCCTTCTTCGACTACGTGAACCGCTGGGTCAGCTTCGGCGCCTGGTCCCAACCCGACCCCTGCGCCCCCCCGGACGGCGGCACCTGCCAAGGCGGCGACAACGCCGGCGCCCCCTGCACCACCGCCTCCGCCCCCACCGTCTGCACTGGCGACGAAGCCTCCTGCGACACCACCGTCAGCTACGACACAAACTACGGCGTCACCTACGGCCCCGACGGCAACGGTGGCTGCATCCCGGACACCGACCCCTCGGACGGCATCGGCCGCTTCCCCCTCCTGCACGGCACAAGCACCGACGACGGCCACTACGGCAGCGCCTTCGCCAACGCCATGTGGTCCGCCTACTACGCCGCGCCCTAGTTCCCGCTCCTCCGGCTCCCATTCCGAGGGACCCAGAACTTTTTGAAGGAACCGGTGTCCTAATCCCGACCTGCTGATTCACCCGAGACCTTGCACTGTAGGAGGTGTCATGGGACGTGCCGCCGCGCGTACGCGTGCGCTCATCTTCGGGACGCTGCTGGGCTGCGTCGCTGCCGCTGTCGCTTACCCGACCCCGGGCACGGCGTGGGCACGGGCCGAGGCGGAGCCCTTCCGCTTGGACCTGACCGCGGCCCGCGCTCGCCTACACCAGGGCTGGCTAGAGGTGCGCACCCCCTGGAAGGGCGCTGAGGCCAAGAGGCCGGTGACCCTGCGACTGCTGGACCTTCGAGACCGGGTGCTGTCACAGGCCACCCTGCGCCTAGGCGCGGTCCCACTCCCGGACCCGCGCCCGGGCCCGCGCTCGGGCAAGCTGCCTCGAGTGCTGCTGTTCCGGCTGCGGGTGCCGGCGGGGGCGCGGGGGCAGTTGGATCTGCTCAGGGTGTCGCAGGCGGGGCGCCCGTCGGCCGTGGCGGCCCTGAGCGAGATCGGCGAGATGCCCTTCCTGTGGCTGCGCGGACAGTCGGAGCTGACCGCCGGCTCCCAGGCCGCGCTGCGGGTGATCGTGCGGGATCTCAAGAGTCGCCCGCTCGAGGGCGTGCGGGTGACGATCCGCATGACCGCCGCGGGTCAGACGTTGCTGGCGCAGGGGTTGTCCGATGGGCTGGGCAGCCTGCAGAAGGGGTTCACGATCCCGGCGGCCTGGGCGGGCCGGAGCGCGCAGGTGGTGATCTCGGCGCGAACCGACGTGTTCCTGCGCACGCTGCGGCAGGAGGTCACGATTCGGAGGACCACCCAGGCGCTGCTCCGTACGGACAAGCCCATCTATCAGCCCGGCCAGACCGTGCACCTGCGCCTGCTGGCGCTGCGCCAGCCCAGCCGGAAACCCCTGGAGAATGCGCGGGTGCGGTTCACCGCGGTGGACGGCCGGGGCAACAAGATCTTTCGCGCTGAGGGGAAGACCGATGAGTACGGCGTGGCCTGGACCCGGGTGACGCTGTCAGGCGGCTTCAATCCCGGCACACTCACGCTGCGGGCCCGGGTGTGGACCGATGCCAAGCACTGGGCCGACTCCCAGGCCACGGTGAAGGTGTTTCGATACCGCCTGCCCACCTTTTCCGTGAAGATCCTCGCGGATCGAACCTACTACCGACCCGGCGCCAAGCTGCACGCCACACTGGAGGCCCGGTACCTGCACGGCAAGCCCGTGCCCGGCGCGCGGGTGACAGTGACGGCGAAGACCCATGGGAGACTCCTCGAAGGCCCTCCCGGCAGGCGGTATCGCAGGATCTACGAGATGGAGTCCCAAACCTTCGCGACCGTCCGCGGTCGGACCGACAAGCAGGGTCGGCTGCGGATCAGCGCGACCATTCCGCGCCGCTTCGCGCCCCGGATCCTGCTCGGAGGCGGCGCCCAGGTGCACATGTCGGCACAGGTCAGCGAGCCGGGGGGAAGTCGGCGCAACAAGATCGTCCGCCTGCCGGTGTCCCGCCACGACGTGCTGATCGCCGCCCTGCCGGAGGCGGGCAAGCTGGTGCCCGGGCTGCCCCAGCGGCTGTACCTGGTGGCCGCGCATCCCGACGGCACGCCCGCGCCCGGGCGCATCGACGTGCGGTATTGGGAACGGGGGGCCGACGGGACGCGCGGGCGGGCGCGGCATCAGCGCCTGCGGACCGATGACCACGGGTTCGCCTCGTTGGTGGTGACTCCGGGAGACCGAAACCTGTGGCTCAGCCTCACGGCCCGGGATCGCCAGGGCCGGCGCGGCGCCCAGAGCGTGGGGCTCGAAACCTCTTCCGACCGCGTGCTGGTCCGCCCGGACCGGGCGGTCCACCTGGCGGGCGACACCGTGCGCCTCACGGTCTGGTCGCGGCAGAAGCAGGGGCACGTATACCTGGACATCAAGCATCGGGATCAAACCGTGAAGACCTGGGCCGCGCGGCTCCGAGACGGGAAGGCCACGGTGGCAGTGCCCCTTCACCGGCGCGTGGACGGCCTGTTGTCCGTGGTGGCCCGGATCGGATCGGACGAGGGCTGGGCCCCCATCTTCGTGCAGCCGGCGCGCCGACTCACCGTGCAGCTGCGCACCGACCGCCAGACCTACCGCCCGGGTCAGACCGCCCGGCTCGCGCTCCGGGTCACCGACGAGAAGGGTCAGGGCCGCCGCGCAGCGCTGGGGCTCACCGTGGTGGACGAGGCGGTGTATCTGCTAGCCGGCGAGCCCCCCCGCACCGGGGAGCCGGAGCTCCTGTTGGAGCACGGGGCTCGCCCGGCGGGCGTGTCCCTGAACGGCTGGACACCGCTGCGCGTGCTGCAGGACCCGAAGGCGATTCGCCGGCAGCACGCCGCCGGGGCCGTGCTGGCCCTGCTGCGAGCCACCGGGTTCAGCGTGGCGGGGGACAGCGTTGTCCGGTCCGGGACCGAGGCGTTCCCCGGCTACCGGCAGGGCGTGCGGAAGCGACTCGGCCAGCGGCTGCGGGCCTACTTCCGCGCCCGGTTCGATGCGTTCCGGAAGGCGCAGCTCCACTGGTGGCGCTGGCGCCATCGCCATGTGCTGCTCTGTCCGGGAGAGGCGCCCAAGCTGGACGCGCCCGGGTCCCTGGCCCAGAGTAGCAACCTGAAACCCGCGGAGCTCACGGATCTCTGGGGCACCCCGCTGCGGTGGGAGCTGGTGGCGCACTATCGCTTCCCGGAGCACTACCGCGTGCGACTGCTGAGCGCCGGTCCGGACGCCGCCTGGCAGACCGAGGACGACCTCACGGCAGGTCCGTACGTGCTCGCCATTCCCACGCTCCCCCGGAAGCGCTACTGCGGCTACAGCAGCAGTCGTTACAGCATCGGCCACTACCGGGCGAGGAGCCCGCGGGTCTTCATGAGCCGGGCGAGCGTCACCGGCGCGAATCCCTACGGCGCGATGCCCACCTGGTCGACCCGGCAGGCCGAGCCGCGGGTGCGCAAAGACTTTCGCGAAACCCTGGCCGTGCTGCCCGCGCTCCGCACCGACGCCGAGGGCCGCGCCGCCGTCCGGCTGAAGCTGGCCGACAACATCACCCGCTGGGTGGTGAGCGCCCTGGCTTCGGGCAGGTCGGGCCGCCTGGGCGGGGCGCTCCTGCGCTTCCGGGTCTTCCAGCCCTTCTTCACGGACGTGCGGCTGCCGCCGCTGCTCACCCGGCTGGACGAGGTGGAGGTGCCCGTGGTGGTCCACAACTACCTCAAGCGCACCCAGACCGTGCGGCTGCAGGTGTCGGGATCCGCTGCGCTCCAGGTGCTGCGCGGCCTGCGGATGGGCTACCGTCTCATCCCGGGGCCTGCCGGGCCGCGGCTTCAGCAGACCCTGCCCACGGACAATCGGACCCAGGTGCTGCTCATTCCTCCGGGGGGTGTGATGAGGACCTCCGTGCGGATTCGTGCGCTCCGGGTGGGCCGAGCCACGCTCACCGTGAAGGCCTACGCGGGCACCACGGCGGACGCGGTGCAGCGGACCGTGCAGGTGCTGCCGGAGGGCCGGGAGGCCCGGCGCGGAGGCAGCGGAATACTCATAGGGCCCGTGGCGCAAACCGTGACCCTGCCCGCGGGTTTCGTGCCGGACAGCCAACGGCTGCAGGTGACCGTGGAGCCGGGGCTGCTGGCCATGGCCCAGGGCAGCTTCGACGGCCTGCTCCAGCGGCCCTACGGCTGCTTCGAGCAGAGCTCGGCCATCACCTACCCGAACATCCTCGTGCTGCGCCACCTGCGGCAGGAGCGCCGGCACCGGCAGCAGCGGGCGCGGGCCGCTCAGTTCGTGCGGGAGGGCTACCAGAAGCTGCTCGGCTTCGAGGTCCAGGGCGGAGGGTTTTCGCTGTACGGCGACGCGCCGGCGGGGCTGTCCTACACGGCCCTCGGCCTGGCGCAGCTCACCGAGCTCTCCGCCGTCCGGTACGTGGATCCCCAGGTTGTGCTGCGCGCCCGGCAGTGGCTGGTGAAGCGCCAGGGGGCGAGCGGGTCGTGGAAGGTCGGCTCCTCTCCCTACGAAGGCCGGAACGACGAGCTGGCCCTGCGCTACACCACCACGGCCTACGTCGCGTGGAAGCTGGCCGAGACGGGCCTGCGCGGCAAGCCCCTGGATGCGGCCCTCGATTTCTTGCGGACCCACCTCTTCGTGGCCCGGGATAACTCCTACGCCCTCGCCTTGGCCGCCAACGCCGTCGCGGCGGCAAAGCTCAAGAAGTACCAACCGTTCCTCGAAGTGCTGCTCCGCCGGTTGGTCGAGCAGAGAAAGACCACGGCCCGGGGTCACGCCTCCTGGGAGCCGCCGGCCGGCACTCCCACGCTGTTTCACGGCTACGGTCACGGCTCTCGCCAGGAGTGCACGGCCCTGGTGGTGCAGGCCCTGCGGCGCGCCCGCGCGAACCTGGACCTGGCCCTGCAGGGAGCGGAGTACCTGCTCTCCACTCGAAGCACGGACGGCGGCTGGGCCACGACCCGGGCCACGGTGCTCGCCCTGCAGGCGCTCCTGCTCTCGCGCCCGGCCAAGGCGGTGCATCCACGCCGCGTGGACGTCTACCTCGGCGGGCGGCTGCAGGGAGCACTGACGCTGGCCCCCGGAAGCCAGGCCGTCACGCACACCCTGGACCTGAGCGCCGGGCTGGGCGCGGGCACCCACCGCGTGAGGCTCGTCCCCGTGGGCGGGGGCAACGCTCTGTACCGCGTGGCGCTGCGGTTCCACGAGGTGGCGCGAGAGCGGCGGGCCGGCTCGGGTCTACCCCGCCTGTCGGTCCGCTACTCGAGCCGGCGGCTGTTCACCGGTCAGGTGGTGCGGGTCACCACCGAGCTGCGAAACCCCACCAAGGCCGTTCTGCTGGCCCCCATGATCGAGCTGGGGTTGCCACCCGGCTTCGAGCTGTTGGAGGAGGACCTGCGGCAGCTGTTGTCCCAGGGCGCCATCGACCGCTACGAGCGGCGCCACGGGCGGCTGCTGCTGTACCTCACGCGCATGGCGCCCGGGAAGCTCTGCTTCACGTACCGGCTCCGCAGCCGGTACCCGCTCAAGGTCCGCATCCCCGGGTCCCGGTTCTACGAGTACTATCGCCCTGAGCGCGTGGCCCTGGCCCCCGCCCGGACCATCGAGGTGGTCACACCGCGACCCTCACGCGCCGGCCTGGCCGGTCTGTTGCCCCCGGGTACTTGACTTTTCTGGGAAATCCCCGACTCTTTTTCTAGAAGAGACGAGGAGTGTCCCATGAGTAAGCGCATTGTCGTCGGGCTCGACCCATCTGAGTATTCACACACGGCCCTGAAGGTGGCGTGCGCGCGCGCCAGGATCTACGACGGCACGGTCGTCGGTGTGGGCATCATCGACCTGCCGGGCATCGAGGCGGCCGGTCACGGCGCGGGCGTCGGCGCCAGCCACTTCGCCAAGAAGGCCCGGGAGCACCACATCAAGGAAGCCGAGGAGACGGTGGGAGCGATGCTGGACGCCTTCGAGCGGATCTGCAAGGAGCACGACGTGACCTCCGAGCGGGTGCTCCGAACGGGCAGCCCGGCGGACGTGATCGCCGACGAGGCCAAGGCGGCGGACCTGATCATCATCGGCGCCCAGACCTTTTTCCACTTCGAGACCGAACGTAAGGCGGGCGACACCCTGGACGCCCTGCTCAAAGCCCAGGCCTGTCCGGTGATGGTCGTGCCCGAGGAGCTGAAGATGCCCGTCCGGCGGGTGATCTTCCCCTACGACGGCTCCGAGAAGGCGGCGCGCTCCATGCGCAGCTTCGTGAACCTCACCGACACCGTGCCCATGGCCACCGACGCGCTCCTGCTCCGGGTGGAGGAAGACGTGGAAGTGGGGCTCGAGAGCCTCGAGTCGCCCACCAAGTACCTGCGCGCCTGGGGCTACGACGTCGAAACCAGGGTCGTGCCCGGCGACGCCCGCGAGGTCATCCTGGAGGTGGCCCGGGAGAACATGCCCGCCATGGTGGTGCTCGGCGTTTCGGGCAAGTCGTCGCTGCGGGTCTTCTTGTTCGGAAGCGTGACCCATTCGTTGCTCGAGGACGGCACCATCCCCCTGTTCGTCACGTCCTGATCCAATCAAACAGCGTGACCGTCTGCTCGGACTCGCCTAGAGCGCCGACGAAGGAGGCCGAGCAGGACGCCAATGACGAGCACGGGGACGAGGGGCAGGCCGCCGTCTGTCGGCTGGCGGCAGC
>JBDRSE010000333.1:0-6689 GCA_043825095.1 bacterium | reverse complement strand
TCATCTTGGGGAACAACGATTGACGCCAAGGTCTGCATGTCCCCCTTTGACTCCTTGACACTCGTTCGCCCCACCCCCTAGCATCAGGCGTCACGTTTCAGGGCAGGGGGGTCAATGCTCCTGAGAAACTGAGCCTCCGATCCGATGCTCAGCTCGGGAGGGGGGTCAATGCTCCTGAGAAGGGGGGGGTCAAAGCACCTGATAGCCGACATCAGAGAAGGAGCTTGGAACCCGATACGTATCAGAGAAGGAGTGCCGATCCAACGGAGTCTTATCCCAGGAAGAAAGAAGCACAAGACCCACCGGAAATAAAGAAACTCCTCGAAGAACCTGTCTATTTCCATCCCAGACTTCGCGAACTCTTCGAAAAAGAGAAGAAACGGATGGAGGATCTACAGCGTCGAATCATGGAAGAGATTGACCGCGCCCAAAGGACCGACGCCGGGCGGTCGCAGGCGACCCAATAGCAACGGGACATTCGACGGGAACAAGGAACGCAAGTCGCCTGTCGCTGCAGTCCGGGATGAACACATTGAATGAAGAGGCTCACATGGTTTGGCTGGGTCGTAGGCTGCCATCCGTGCGCGAGGGGCAAGACCGCGTGGTCGTCGATGCAGCGATGCTCTCGGCCCTGCTGTCGGGTATCGAGCTCGAGATTCCTGGCCCACGCGAACAACGACCGTCCATCCATCGACACCGTTTCGCCGTGCCCATTCGCTTCGGCTCTCAGGGAGACAATGGTAGTTGTTTGATATTGCAGGCACAACTGCTGTGGAACTCGCTCGAATGACCTATTCTGCGTGAAATTATATTTTCACGCAGAATGAAGGCCATCTCCTGCTCGCGCAGCAGTGACATCGCGATTTGACATCATGATCTGTTGGCTCAAGAACCCGCTGGCGGCGGGATGATGCGCGATCGAGGGATGTCGGGTGGGGTGTGCTATCATTGCGATATGTCCTCCACCCTTTCCCCGGGACACGATCCGCCCGAGCGTGGGCTGACCCACCGTGACCTGGACTACACTCCTGACGATGGCAACCGTTGGGAGCTCATTGACGGGAGCCTGTTTGTGACGCCATTCCCGACCTACGCGCACCAGTTGGCCTCGACGGAATTGACCTTTCTGCTGCTGGCCCACGTGCGTGCCAACCAGCTGGGCAAGGTGTTCGCCGCCGGCCTCAAGGTGGTGCTGGACGAGCCCACCGGGGTCGGACCAGACGTGGTCTACATCTCCGCCGGGCGGATGGACGGCATGCGCGAGGATGGCTTCCACGGCGCGCCTGACCTGCTGGTGGAGATCCTCTCCTCCAAGCCGGAGCTGGACCGCGTCGTCAAGTTCCACAAGTACGCCGCGGCGGGCGTGCCCCACTACTGGATCGTCGACCCCGAGCGCAGGAGCATCAGGGAGTACCGGCTGGAGGGGGACGGCTATCGGCTCGTTGCCGAGCACGTGGGGGACACCGACTTCGAGCCGGTGCTCTTCCCCGGCCTGACGGTCCCGCTGGCCGAGCTCTGGATCCGGTAGAAGCTCGCCGAATGGAATCCGGAAGCGACCGATGATGAAGCAGTCAGGGGACGAACCATGACCCAACCGCTTTCCCCGGACATCCTGGACCACCTTGACCACGCGCCACGTGCCGAGCCTGTCCGCCTGAAGAAGGCGGGCAGACCGTGGACCATCGCGGATCTGATGGCCCTGGCCGATGACGAGAACCACTACGAGCTGGTGCGCGGTGAGCTGATGATGATGAGTCCGGCCAGTCCCCGTCACGGACGCTATGCTTCCCGATTGGTGAGTGCTCTGGGAACCCACGTGGAGCAGGATGACCTGGGCGAGGTCTACACCGCCGAGCCCGGTTTCGTGCTCCATCAGGAACCAGAGCCTGTGGTACGGGCGCCGGACATCGCCTTCGTGCGCAAGGATCGGATCCCTCCAGAGGAGAAACAAGCTGGATTCTGGGAGCTCGCCCCGGACCTGGTCGCGGAGATCATCTCGCCCTCCGAGACAGCCCAGGACGTCCAGGAGAAGGTCCGGGACTACCTCACCGCTGGAACCCAGCTCATCTGGCTGGTCTATCCCGGTACACGGACCGTGGTCGAGTATCGTTCCCGTACTCGAATCCGCGAGCTGACCTTCGACGACTCCCTGGACGGACAGGAGGTGATCCCCGGGTTTCGGTATCCGTTGGGTCGTCTGTTTCGATAGGCAGCCACGGTTGACCCACGAGGTAGAGATGATGGCGGCCAAGATCGATCTGAAGCAGGAGCACCGGGAGCTCTACACCGCCACGCAGAAGGTCAAGGAGGTCCGGGCGGGCAAGGGGACCTTATTGGCGGTGGACGGGCAGGGGCGGCCCGGCGACGAGGCCTGTCAGCAGGCGATCAACCTGATCTACACGCTGGCCTACACCACCAAGTTCCAGCTCAAGAAGGAGGGCGGCCTCGACTTCGGCGTCTGCAACCTGGAGTGCCTGTGGCCCGACGATCCCGCCACGCCGATCGAGAAGTGGCACTGGCGGCTGATGGAGCGGATCCCGGACGCGCTCAAGGCGGCGGAGCTGAACCGGATGCGCGGGCTGATCCTCGAGTCCAAGGATCTCGACACCTCCGCGGTCAAGCGCATCACCTGGTCCGAGGGCCGGGCGGTCCAGACGATGCACGTCGGCCCATACGACCAGGTGGGTGGCACCTATCAGAGGCTCGGGTAGATCCTTCAGGGCTTGTCCGCGGTGCAGCGATGGGTCCCGGGAGGTGCGCGCAGCACGGGCAGGCCCCCCTCCCAGAGCACCGGTACCCTGCGCCACACCTCGCGCATCAGCTCGCAGTAGTCCTGCTCCAGGACCCGCAAGTCCCAGACCAGGTGGCTGCCCAGCTCGGACGCCGCGTAGAGCCGGCCCTTCTGCAGCATCAGGTGGACCACCGGTCCGAGGAGGCGACCGTGCTTCAGGCGCTTGCCGCTGAACAGGCTCCAGATGCCCAGCTCCCCGTTGGCGTGCCCCAGGATCAGGGTGCTCTTCGGGCCGAACAAGATCCGCTCCACCTGGCTCGAAGGGACATTCTCGAGGGAGAGCTTCTGTCTCTTTCTGGTGCGCGCCGAGAACAGCTGGACCGTGCCGTCCTGAAAGCCCAGGGCCAGGCGGTCAGCGCTGCCACCCAGGGCCGTGATGCCCCCACGGGCGTCGATCTGGTATCGCAACCTGCCGCCGGTCGAGAAGACCTGCACGCCGGTGCGGGTGGCCACGAGGATGGAATGGCCGTCGCGCCAGATGGCCCGCGCATGGGCGCCCACGAGCTCGCGCACCCGGGACGCGCGGTCGACAAGCTGGGCCTTGCCTCGAGCCAGGACCAGGCACCTGCCGGAAAGGGCCAGCACCCGGCTCGCGCCGGGCAGACGCACGGAACGGAGCCTGCGGTCGCCGGCGATGTCCCATAGCTCGAGCTCGCCCTCGTGGGTGGCGACGCACAGCGTGCTCCCGTCCAGAGACTCGTCCGCCGCGTGCGCCCTCGATTCCACCGCCCGACGCCACTTCTGGCCGTCGGTGGAGGCCTTCCCACCGCCGTCGAGCCGGGTCCACCCGCGGTGGGTGCAGAGCTCCGGCAGTGCAAATCCAGCGCGCTCGGCCCGCTCTCCAGGGGAGGCTCCTCGCTTCGCGCGCAGCGCGGCTCGCATCAGCGGCGCCCGCCACAGGGGGCGGCCGGTCTGCGCGTCCCAGATCCGCACGGCCCCGTCCTCGCCGCTGGTGGCGACGCGGTGGCCGTCGCGGCTGAAGCTCAGCCTGTCGACCGGGCCCCGGTGCCCCCGCAGCACCCGGTGCGAGCCGGTCGCCAGGTTCCAGATGTGGGCCGTGCCATCCGAGCACGGGGCCCCCACCAGCTCGGCACCGGGCACGTACTCGGGCCACAGGACCCTCTGAGGATGTGGCAGCGAGCGGATCACCGAGCGGGTCTTCAGGTCCTGGATCCGGACGATGGTGCGCCCCGGGATCAGCGCCAGGAGCCGGCCGTCCGGGCCGAAGCGCACGTGCGTCAGCGTTGCGCCCACGCCCTCGATCGTCGACACCTCCCTGTGCGTTCGCACGTTCCACAGCCGCACGGTCCTGTCGTAGCTCGCCGAGGCCAGCCGCTCGCTGTCGGGGCTGAACCACACGCTCATCACGCGGCTGGCGTGCTTCAGGGTGGCGAGCTGCCTGCGAGATGCCACGTCCCACAGCCGGACCGTGCTGTCCATGCCGGCCGAGGCCAGCAGGCGGCCGTCCGGGCTGAAGCTCACGGCCCAGACCCCGCCGGTGTGGCCCTCGAGCGTGGCCAGGTGGCTGCGGGCGCCCACGTCCCAGAGCCGGATGGTCCTGTCGCGGCTCGATGTCGCCAGCATCCCGCCGCCAGGGTGAAAGCGCAGGTCCGTGATGTCCGAGCCGTGGCCCTGGAGGATCGCCGTCACGCTTTGGGTGGCCACGTCCCAGAGCCAGATCCTGTTGTCGTTGTTCGTGCTGGCCAGGACGGCGCTGTCCGGGCTCAGGCGCACCAGGCCGACGGCCGGAGGAACGGGCGGCGGCCTTCGGGGCCCGCGGCCCGCGACATCCCACAGCCTCGGCGTGCCGCGCACTCCCCCGTCGCGCGACTCGAACGGCAGCTGCACTGTCGAGTCGTGCGCCAGCGACGCGGTCTCGGCGTCCGGGGCTGTCGCGGCTGCCTCCACCATCCGCGCCAGGCCGAAGTCCAGCACGCGCAGCCGGCCGTCGCGACCGAGCATCACGTTGTCGGGCTTGAGGTCGCGGTGGATGATCGCCTCCGCGTGGGCTGCCTCGAGCGCCTCCGCGATGGCGAGCGCGATGCGCAGGATCTGTCGGTCGCCGAGCTGCTCCTGGTCCATGCGCTCGCGCAGCGTCTGGCCCTGGACGTACTCCAGGGCCACGTAGGGCGTCTCCTCGCGCTCGCCCACGGAGTAGACCGTCACGATGTTGGGGTGGTTGATGCGGGCGGTGGCCCGGGCCTCGAACAGGAAGCGATCGATGGCCTGCCTCGACCCGAGGGCCCCGGGCCGGACGACCTTGAGGGCGACCTTGCGGCCGAGCCTGGTGTCCCGGGCGAGGAAGACCTGCGCCATCCCGCCCTGGCCCAGGGACCGGATCACGTGGAACTGGTCGACCTCCTCGCCGGCCGTGAAGAGCCAGCGTGGTTCTGCGCCTGTGCTCGGATCTGGCTGTCCCATCCCGTCCCTGCCCCGGGACGCGCATCATATCACGGAGGCTGGCGCTCGACGGAGATGCCGAACGCCTTGATCCCGCCCGTCAGGAGGAAGATCGCGCCACATACGGAGGAGCTGGCAGCGGTTCGCCAGAGTCCTGCAAGCCTTGCCGGGTCGCACCTCCAGCCCGCGCCGGAAATCCCTGCGAATCCGGCTCCCCGACTGTTGGCGCGGCATCTGCAGTGGAGCCCCGGAACCACTATTCCAAGGAGATGGCAATGGACGGAGCTGTGCGTGGAGCGCCTGACCATTGGGGCATGCATCCCAATGACATCACACTTGCCCGCGTCGTGGTGGTCCTTGTTCTGCTCGTCGCGCTCGGCGCGGCAGCGTGCTCGGACGACACGACCCCCGCGACCGACGCCGGACCGCCGGACGTTGCTGCGGACACCACGGTTGACGTCACGACTGACGTTGCCGGCGACCAGATGCCTGTCCTGGACGTCGCCGTGGGCGACGCCGCCCACCCCGGCACGACGAAATGGATCGCGACCGCCGCGTCGAGCGGCACGGGCCGCGTGGAACCCTACACCAGCGGAGCGTTCGTCGGTCCCGGCGGCGATGTGTACATCACGGGCATCTTCAGCGGGACGACCACCTTCGGCACGACGACGCTGGTGTCGAAGGGAGGCTACGACATCTTCGTCGCCAGGCTCGCGCCGGACGGCAGCTTCGCCTGGGCCTTCTCGGCCGGCGGCACGGGCCAGGATCTTGGGGCCTGCGTCAGCGCAGACGCCGCGGGAAATGTCTACGCCACCGCCTTCTTTGGTGGTTCGGCCACGTTCGGCACCGAGAGCCACAACTCCGCCGGAGGCATGGACATCGCCGTGACCAAGCTGTCTCCTGACGGAGCACACCTGTGGACCAAGGTGTTTGGCGGCACGGGCGACGACATTGCCTATGGCTGCGCGCTGGACGCGGGCGGCAACCTGGTGGTCGGGGCAGGGTTCGCCAGCACCATCACCGTCGGCAGCAAGACCCTGACGTCCCAGGGCAAGATCGACGCCCTGGTGTTCAAGCTCGACCCGCAGGGCCAGGCGACCGAGGCGTGGCAGCCAGGAAGCGGCACGGAGGTCGTCCAGATCTCGGCGCTGGACCTCGACAGCAGCGGCAACGTCTACCTTGCGGGGCTGTTCCAGGGCACCGCGACCTTCGGCGCCCAGTCCCTGACCTCGACGGGTGACGCTGACGTGTTCGTCTCCAAGCTCTCCCCGACCGGCGCCGTGCAGTGGACCGCCCGGGGGGGTGGCGCCGCCCAGGACGTAGCCCTGGCGCTCGTCGTGGAGCCGGGAGGCGCGGCCTACGTCACGGGCACGATCGAGGGCCCGGCGACCTTCGGCACGATCCAGGTGCCCCACGTCGAGGGGGGGGACATCTTCGTGGCCAAGATCGCGCCCGGCGGTACCTTTGCCTGGGCCAACGCTTCCGGTGGCACCGGGTC
>JBDRSE010000332.1:0-41772 GCA_043825095.1 bacterium | reverse complement strand
TCGCCGCGTCGGGCATCGCCGCGTCGGGTATCGCCGCGTCGGGTATCGCCGCGTCCACGACCGAGCTGTTGCTGTTGCCGTTGTCGTTCCCATTGCCGTTGTCATTCCCAGTGTCCCCGCTGGAGCGATCGCAGCCGCCGCTCGTGGCGACTGCGAGGATCCCCAGCAGGATCAGACCGGCCTTCAGCACTGTCTCACCACGCGATTTCATGGGCCCAGTATAACTCTAACTCTAACTCGGAGCCCCCACCGGTGAACCGCCCCGGAATTCCCGGAGACTCTGGGGTGCGCCGCGTTTTGTAGAGTCGGGTTATTGAAATCATGCCGGCGGACCGCTGCTCGGCTACTCGAAGACGCCCGTACCGTGGGTCTCGATGGTGCCCGTCAAGGTGCAGGTGGCAGCCTGGTTGATGCAGTGGCGGAGCTGAAAGCCCTGGAAGGTGGCGCGCACGATGCCCGCGGGGCCGTTGATGACGTCGATGGTGGCCGACCCGCCGGTGGGGACGTCGCCGACGGCCCAGCAGTGGTTGCCCCAGGTGGTGTAGGCCGTGTCCGTGACCGCCACCTCCTTGTGGATTCCGCTGTCCACCCAACTGTAGGGGTTCGGCACGACACCGGTGAAGGTGGAGGGGAAGTCGAAGCTGATGGTGCCCCGTACCGCATACGGCACGTCGGGGTCCGTAAAGACGATACCCAGCGACGTGTTGTAGTGGACGAGCACGCGGCTGGAAGAGAACTCGGCTTGGCAGCCAGCGGCCGTCAAGGTGGAGGTTACCGCACCGGCACCGGCGTCGTTGCCTGTGGAACCGTCGGCCGCGCCTGCGTCCGCGGCGTGGGCATCCGAGGCAAGCTGTCCGTCACGCGGACTCTGGGCGTCCTGCGCCCCGCCGGCGTCCACGTCGTCTCCGGTGGGATCCCCTCCGCAGGCAAAAAGCACCAGGGTCAAAGCAATCAGGCTGCGTCGCATGGCATCGTCCTCCAGCCAGGTATTTGAGCAGATCTCCCGCTGCACCACAAGCGCACCGAGCGCGACGAATCCTCGCGAATCCCCCACGGGTGAGCGTCGACAGCGACTAGTCCGGACAGCCCCAGGGACCCAGCAAGGCCTCGCCCGCTGCCTGGCGATAGCAGTCGTTTTCGTAGGTCACGCCGTCGCACCCGCACACCGGCCCGGTTTCCAGGGCGGAGCACGAGACGGGATCGGCGACGGGGCGGCACCATCCGTACCCGCCGGCGTCTCGATACTCGCAGAAGCTCGACACTCCGTAGCTGTGACGGCCGAGGCAGTCGTCAGGGACCCACGCCGCATCGGGGCACAGCGCGCCTACAAACTCACAATACTGCCCGACAGGGCAAGGCAGGCCTTCGGGACCGCCACACACCTGCTGGAGTGGGACACAGCTGGGTTCATCTCCGCCGCCCTGGTATCCGGTGTCGAGCTCGAACAGCAGGGGATCCACGTCGGGATAGGCGCAGACCGTGTCTCCCGTGCAATAGACCTGGGCGCTGGTACACCCAGTGCCGCTGCAGCACTCATCCGGACAAACCTGCTCACAGCCGTAGTTCTCGTTGGCGCTCATGACCTGGGTGGCGTCGAGAACGCAGGCAGCTCCCACTGCGCAGGGAAAGTCCACGAAGCAGGTGGGCTGACAGTAGCCATTGTTGTTGTTGCCGTTGCCGTTGGCGTTGGCGTTGCCGTTGGTGTTGCCGTTACTGTTGGTGTTGCCGTTGCTGTTGTTGCCGTCCCCGGGCGCGGCCCGGTCGCAGCCTACAACGAGCAATCCCCAAAGAAGCAGCGCTCCCGCGCGTCGCCCCGTACGACGGGTGATTCTATGAATAAGTGTGAGCACGGCGTAAAAGAGATTCCCCTGCGTTTTCGACCATTGAACAAAGTATCGGCGGTTGCGGCCCAGCGGTCAAGAAGCGGTCAAGAAGCCCGGAAGGGGTCCACTACCGCGTAGATGCCGATGCTCAGGGCAACGAGTGCGAGTCCGGCCGCGATCCATTTTATGTGCGTCATGGCTCACCGTGAGTATCCAGCGTGTCCAGAGTGAGCGTCAAGCACTCGCGTCTGGTCAGGTCTTTAAGGGTCGCTTCCCGACGGCAGTGGCGAATTGTCGGCTCGATTACAGATTGCAGAAATCACCGGTTTTTTCTTCCGGGTAGGGATCACCATTGGTATACCAGGTTGAATGAACCTTCCCCCGACTCCGCCCCGCCCGGGCGCTGCGCTCGTTGAGCGGTGCCGCCGCGCCGGCGTGTTCATGCGTGCGTGGCAGGAAGCGCCATGAGGTCCGAGCACGCTGTATCCTGCGCCGCGCTGACGTTCTATCTGGACTTCCTTCGCGAGCGCTCCATGTCGGAGGACGCATTCCTGTCGGGGCTGCCCTACTCTCCGGGCCATCTGCGCACCCGCTACTACTTCATCGACTACGACACGCTGCTCGAGCTCGAGCGGCGCTTCGAGGCGCTGTTTCCCGGCGAGCCCGACATCCACTTCGAGTTCGGGCGGTCTTTCAGCAGAAAGGGCGCCGGGGGTTGGATTGGCGTGATCTTCCGGGCGGTGTTCTCTCCCGGTGCAGCCTACCGCGGTATTCCGCGGGTGGCGGGGATCCTGTTCCCCTTCGTCTCGGTGGAGGTGAAGCAGCTTTCGACCGAGCGTGTGACGCTGCGCTATCGGTTCAAGGATGGCTACCCGCCCAGCGAGCGCTTCCTCGAGACTGTGCGCGGCATCCTCACCGCCGCGCCAGTCATGGCCGGCTACCCGGAGTCCACTGTGACCTGGCGCTGGGCCGACGCTCAGGAGGCGGTCTTCGATGTGAGGATTGCCCGCTACTCCGACCACGGGCTGATTGGGCTTCGACGACGCGTGGCCCGCCTGTTCAAGGTGACCTGGAAGCAAGCCGCGAACTTCGGCGATGCCCTCGAGCAACTGGAGGAGACGAATCGGTTCCTGTACGAGAGCGTGACCAGCCTCTCCGAGGCACGGCAGGACCTGCTCCGGACCAACGCGCGGCTGGAGGCCGAGATGACCGAGCGGCGGCGCGCGGAGCAGCAGCGGCGGGAGCTCGAGGCGCAGCTACACCAGACCGCGAAGATGGAAGCCATCGGGCGGCTGGCAGGCGGGGTGGCGCACGACGTGAACAACGTGCTTGCCGGGATCATGGGCTATGCCACATTGCTCTCGACTGAGCTCGACGAGTCCAGCCGTGGTCAACAGATGCTGGAGCGGATCCTGGCCGGGTGTCGGCGTGGGCGGGACCTGACCGACAACCTGCTCGACTTCGCCCGCCGGGGGCAGCGCCCCACGGTGCCACTTTCTCCTGCCGCGTTGATCCGCGAATCTCTGGCGCTCATCGGGCCGACGCTGGACAAGACCGTCCGCGTTCAGACCGACATCTCCGAGGACGTTGACTCGGTGCTGGGGGACCGCGTTCAGCTCACCCAGGCGTTGATCAATCTGGCGATCAACGGCTCGGACGCCATGCCCGCGGGGGGCACGCTGACCCTAGCGGCGCGCAATGAGTCGCGGCCGTCCCCCGCGCTCGAGGCCTGTCCCGACCTGCCCTTCCGCAGGCACGTGGTGCTCGAGGTCGCCGACAGCGGCGTCGGCATGGACGCCGACACCATGAAGCGGGTGCACGAGCCGTTTTTCACCACGAAGGCTCAAGGCCAAGGCACCGGCCTGGGGCTCTCCATGGCCTATGGCGTCGTTCGCGGTCACGAGGGCACCATCGAGATCGACTCAGCGCCCGGGCGCGGAACCACCGTTCGGATCGTGCTGCCCGCCTGCGCCCCAACCGATGCCAACGCTCGCGCGCGCGTCACTCCCGAGGCTGATCCAGAGGGGCTCCGCCGCCCCGGAGCGCGGCTTTGCTCTCGCGCCCCCTCGCACACCCTGCTGCTCGTGGATGACGAAATCGACGTGCGGGAGTCCGGCGCGCTGCTGCTGGAGACGCTCGGGTTCGCGGTGATCACGGCGGCCAACGGCGCCGAAGCCGTGACGCTGTACGGTCAGCGAGCAGCGAGCATCGCGGTGGTGCTCATGGACATCCGGATGCCGGTCTTGGGCGGCGCAGAGGCCTTCCGTCAAATCCGGGCGCTGGACCCGACGGCGGCGGTCCTGATCATGTCGGGCTACGCGGCCGACGAGACCGTGCAGGAGCTGCTGGAGGAGGGCGCCCGCGGATTTGTTGCCAAGCCCTTCGACATCACGGAGATCGTCCGTCTGCTCGCCGACGCGCTGGAGGTCCCGTGACCGATAGCCCACCTGCTGAGTGTTCGCCCCAACGTGGTGGGCGTGTTTGAGGATAGCGCCCTGCTCAAGGTCTTCGGCACGCGCGGAGCCGGCGTGTTTCCGGCGTCGATGGCGGTCGCCAAGGAGGTCCAGGAGCAGTACGAGGTGAAGGTCATCGGAAAGGCCTCGAACGTGCGCGAGCGGCTGTACGCGGTGACCGTCGAGCGTCGGATCAGGCATCCGGCCGTGGTGGCCATCTGTGAAACGGCCAAGTCCGTGGTCTTTGGAGCCAGGTAGGGTCTCGGGAATGAATCGAGACGCAGATGCTGCGGCGCGCTCGACGGAAGAAGTGGTCATCTCCGAGCAACGTGGAGAGATCAGGAACACTGAATGGGCATAGCGACTGACATCATCCTTCTGGTCGTGGCCGCTTTCGGTTGCGGGCTGCTGCTACAGCGGCTTGGGCAGCCGGTGATCCTCGGCTACATCGCCGCCGGCATCATCCTGGGGCCGCACACGGGCGGTATCACCGTTTCGAACATCCACGACATCGAGCGGCTCGCCGAGATCGGCGTTGCGCTGCTGCTGTTCGCTCTCGGGCTCGAATTCTCGCTCAAGGATCTCAAGCCCGTGAAGAAGGTGGCCCTGATCGGCACGCCCATCCAGATCATCCTGACCATCGGGCTCGGCTTCGGCATCGGTCGCCTGATGGGGTGGGAATGGAAGGACTCGCTCTGGCTGGGTGCCTGCATCTCGCTGTCGAGCACAATGGTGATCCTCAAGACCCTGATGAATCAGGGATGGCTCGGCACCCTCTCCAGCAAGGTCATGATCGGGATGCTGATCGTTCAGGATCTGGCTGTGGTCCCGCTGATGATCATCCTCCCACAGCTCAACAACCCGGCGGTGGGCCTGCCCTCATTGGGCTTCGCAGCGCTCAAGGCGGCGGCCTTCATCGCCGGCATGGTGCTGCTCGGCACCAAGCTGCTACCGCGCCTGATGGGGCACATCGCCAGGCTCGGTTCCAGAGAGCTGTTCCTGCTGGCCATCACCGCCATCGGTCTAGGCATTGGCTACGTCACTCACATGGTGGGGCTGTCGTTCGCCTTCGGCGCGTTTGTCGCCGGTATGGTGCTGAGCGAGTCTGACTACGGACACCAGGCGCTCAGCGACATCATCCCCCTCCGAGATCTGTTCGGCCTCTTGTTCTTCGCTTCGGTCGGGATGCTGCTCGATCCGGTCTTTCTAATGGACCACCTCCTGGAAGTTGTGGTCCTGGTTCTGGCGGTCAGCTTCGGCAAGGGCATCATCTTCGCGGTGCTGTCCAAGGTCTTCAGGTATGGCAACGTGATCCCCCTGGCCGTCGGCCTTGGACTATTCCAGGTTGGGGAGTTCTCTTTCGTTCTCGCGACGGTCGGCGTGTCGACGAACTCCATCGGCCACGATCTCTACGCGCTGATTCTGACCACGGCCGTTCTGTCGATGATCCTCACCCCGCTCGTGTCGAGCCAGACCGCACGCCTGTATTCGTTGAAGAAGCGGCTGTTCAAGCATGAGCCGCTCGAGACGCTCAACATTCCGGAGACGGGCCTCAGACAGCACGCCGTCATCGTTGGCGGCGGTCGGGTCGGATCCAGGATCGCCGGTGCGCTCAAGGGCTTCGGCCTGCCGCTGGTGATCGTGGAGCTCGATCATCGACGGGTCGAAAGCGCGCAGGCCGACGGAATCCCGGTCGTCTATGGCGATGCCACGCACGAGATCGTGTTGGAAGCGGCCGAGGTCGGCTCCGCTCGGCTTCTTGTTCTCACGACCCCGGACGTGGTCACCGCGCGATCGATCATCCTCACCGCGAAGCGCCAGAACGGAGAGCTGAACGTGGTGGCCAGAACCTCCGACCCCTCGTTCCTACCAATCTTCAAGGAGCTAGGCGTCAACAGCGTCGTGCTTCCCGAGTTCGAGGCCAGCCTCGAAATGACGCGCAAGTCGCTGCTCCACTTTCCCATTCCCGTGACGGAGATCCAGCAACGCACGGAGACGCTGCGTCAGGATCTGTTCGCGCCGTTCTTCGACGAAGGCAGGGGCTACAAGACGCTCGTACAACTCCGATCCGCCGAGCAGCAGTTCGATCTTCAGTGGGTGCTATTGCAAGAAGGCAGCCCCTTGGTGACTCGCTCGATCGGCGGGGTCGAGATCCGAAAGAAGGCCGGAGCCTCGGTGGTGGGAGTCATCCGGGACGACATGTTGACAGCCAACCCCGACGCGCAGTTCCGCTTCCAGGTCAATGACCTGGTGGCGATCATCGGCACGGACGAGGCGCGCAAGGCGTTTCTGGCGATGTCTGCACCAGCAAGCGAGCGGGTGCAGACAGAGTAGATCGTGTAGGGGGCCGATCAACGACCGATGCCGTCGTGTACGGAAAATGGAACCATGGGGAGTCACTGCGATTCGGCTTGTCTGTCACTGAGGGCGAGGAACAGTCCAGACAGCCGTTTGATTGGCCGAGTTCCGATCCCTCTTCAACGGCCGCTTGTGCTTCTGCGCATCGCGATCGAAGATCCACGCCTGAACGCGATCCCGCCCGCTCTCCGGTTCCTGTTGCTCACCTTCGCGGGGTGGGTCATCCGCAAGCAGTAGAAGGTCATCTCCTTCCTGCTCGAAGAGCATCGCTTCCGTCGTGAGCAACTCGGACGACGCCGGCTTCTTGCGTGACAAACGCTACCTGCTCCTCGATCGCGATCCGCTGTTCACCGACGCGTTCCGTGATCTGCTTCGCAATGGGGGCGTGAAGCCGGTGAGGCTACCGGCGAAGAGCCTCGATCTGAAGGGCTGGTAGAGGGCGGGTAGAGTGTGAGGGTGTCCAATGGGAGCCCGGATCTGATACCCTGGTGGCTGCCGAGGAACGGCGTTGTACGAGGACGAGATCATGAGGTCACTTCAGAGAGTCGGTGGATGGCTGGTCGTCGTGTTGACGACAGGGGTCTTGATCGCGTGCGGCTCCGGTACGATTCATGGGGATCAGCTCGACGGGGCGGTGGATGGTTCGGGCAGTGGCGACGACGCCGCCAGTCTGCTGCCTGACGCCGCGACGGATGCGGGGAACGTCCCCGACGGGGGCTGCGTCCCCGCCACCTGCGCTTCCTTGGGGTACGAGTGCGGCCAGTGGGACGACGGGTGCAGCGTGACGCTGGACTGTGGCGGCTGTGGCGTCGGGGGGACCTGTAACGGGGGGACGTGCGAAGGGGGGGCGGTGGACTGTTCAGGTATCGCGAACAACGCGAGCTTCGAGCTGTGTGACTCTGGGACGGACTACTGCGCCGGGGTGTTCACCAACTACGAGGGGTGTGTGGCGTACTGCGCTGCCGCTGGGCTGCAGTGCAGCGCGCGGTACGGGGGGGAGCCGGGGTGCAGTCAGGAGCCGCAGACCGTGATCGCCTGCACGGCGAACAACGGTCACCAATCTGACTGGTGTGTGTGCACGGGGGGAACCGTCAACCCGACCTGTCCGCCGGATCCAGCGAACCCGGCTGCGTATCAGGAGCAGCACTACACGTCGGCCGCCTACTTCAACCGGTCCGCGTGGGTGCTGACCTGCTACGACTACGCCTACACGGCGCAGTACGCGGAGCACGAGGCCTGTGACAGCCAGTATTCGGCCGGGTCGGGGCAGGGGAGCGCGACCTTCACCTTCACGGCGGGCCGGGGCATGTACGACGTATTCGTCGAAGGGCGGCATACCGACAACCGCAACCCGGCGGGCATGCTGACCGTCGTGACTTCCAATGGGCAGTCCTATTCGCAGTACATCGATCAGCAGGACAGCTCCGGCGCGCTCACCCTCGACCTCCACGGCAACTACTGTCTGGACGGCACCGTGGAGGTGCTCATCGACTCCACCGTGAGCGGGGCCTCTGACTCGGTGCGGCGCGTCCTGCTGGTCCCCACGCCATGACGGGCTTGCGGCGGGCCGTCGCGTTGGGCTGCCCGGGCGCGATCCTGGGGCTCGCGGCCTGTGGTGACGAGGTGGGCGCCACCCGGGACGCGGCCTCGGGAGATGCGGTGGTGGTGGATGGAGGGGGGGAGGACGCCGGTGTCCAGGTGGATGCGGCAACGGCAAACGACGCGGTGTTCCCGACCCCTGAGCTCCGTGGCTCCGTGACGGGTTCGATTCGAACCACTTGACTCCGACGCCGATTGCGGAGGAGAACGCAGCCATGAGCTTAAGAGACATTCCAACCGAGAAGACCGACCTGGACGCTTACGAGGTCGAGCACCTGTTCCACTCCTGGTCCTTTCAACCCACGGTGTCGCCGGCCCGGGTGGTGTCTGCGAAGGGGACGCGGTTCACCACCGAGGACGGGCGGGAGCGGCTCGACTTCAGCTCCTGCTTCGTGAGCCACAACATCGGGCATCAGGATCCGCGCGTGGTGGAGGCGATCCAGCGCCAGGCCGGGGAGCTGACGTCCTTCGCGCCGAGCTTTTCGACCAAGCCGCGGGCGCTGCTGGCCAAGCTGCTGGCCGAGATCACCCCCGGGGACCTGAGCCGCTCGTTCATCACCCTCGGCGGGACCGAGGCCAACGAGGCGGCGGTCAAGATCGCGCACCAGTTCACCGGGGCGCGCAAGATCCTGTCGCGCTACCGCACCTACCACGGGGGAACCGCCACGGCCATGAGCCTCTCCGCCGGAGACGCGCGGAGCTGGGCGCAGGTGCTCGGCGGCACGGACCTCGTGCGGGTCCCGCAGCCCTATTGCTATCGCTGCCCCTCCGGCCAGGTCTATCCCGACTGCAACCTGTTCTGCGCCTCCTATGTGGATCAGGTCATCGAGCTGGAGGGGGGCGCCGACCAGGTGGCCGGGATCATCGTCGAGCCCATCACCGGGGCCAACGGCATCATCGTGCCGCCCCCGGAGTACTTCCCGGAGCTGCGACGGATCTGCGACAAGCAGGGCGTGCTGCTCATCGCCGACGAGGTCATGAGCGGCTTCGGACGCACGGGCAGGTGGTTCGCCCTGGATCACTGGGACGTGGTGCCGGACATCTTGAGCCTCGCCAAGGGGCTGACCTGCGGCTACATCCCCCTCGGCGCCACGGTGGTGCGGAAGCACATCGGCGATCGCTTCCGGGAGCAGTTCTTCAGCCACGGCGCCACCTACGCCGGCCACGCCCTGGCCTGCGCCACGGCCAACGCGGTGATCCCCATCTACGAGGAGGACGGGCTCATCGAGCGCTCCGCCCGGATGGGCGAGTACCTGCTGGAGCGGGCCCGGGAGCTCTCCGACCGGCACCCCAGCGTGGGGGACGTTCGCGGCCTGGGCCTGTTCGTCGGGCTGGAGCTGGTGAAGAACAAGCAGTCCCGGGAGCCCATCATGCCCCTGGACGCCAAGATCCGCGCCGGCACCAACCCGAAGCTCGCCCTGGGCAAGCGGCTCTTCGAGCTGGGCATGATCGCCATGGCGGCCAACCCCGGGAACGTCATCGCCCTGGCGCCGCCGCTCATCGTCACGAAGGACGAGATCGACGAGGGGATCCGCATCCTGGACGAAGCCCTCGCCGTGGCGGACGGGTTCACCGAGAGCTGAGCGGACGGAGCGAGCTGTCAGACGGAGCGATCTGGCAGATGGGCCGATCTGGCAGATGGGCCGATCTGGCAGATGGAGCGAGCTGGCAGATGGAGCGTTCTGTCAGATGGAGCGTTCTGTCAGACGGAGTGTTCTTGACCTGAGGGTCACCGGACGCAGGAGGTCGCCCGGCTCCTGGGCGTGAGCTCGCGCACTGTGGAGAACCACCGCTGAGCAGCTTGGACAGCAGCTTGTCCGCATACATCTAGTCGTATGATTTGACGAATTACATATCAATTCGTTAAATCGCTTGACAGATTGTGGTGAGGCCGGACATTCTTGGATCATGCTCGAATCCGACAAACGCCTGGTCGAGCTCCACCACCTCGCCTGCGAAAAAGGTAGTAAATACCAGCGCAGGAGGGATTTTTTCGATCTGGTCAGGCAACAATCGGGGAAGCACTTCACGGCCATCGTCGGCCCGCGCGGCGTGGGCAAGACGGTCGTGTTACAGCAGCTCGCCGCTCTCGACGAAGAGGCCTTCTATCTGTCCAGCGACACCCTCGGCGGCCAGGATCTGTTCGAGGTGGTGAAACGGCTCGTCCAGCGCTACGGAGCTCGCAGCTTCCTGATCGATGAGATCCACTTTGCCGCGGACTACCCCGCCGCGCTCAAGCGGATGTACGACTTCCTGGATGTGCGGGTGGTGTTCACAAGCTCTGTGTCGCTGTCGCTGCTCGCCTCGGCCCAGGATCTGTCTCGCCGAGTGAGGACGCTGTACCTCAGGCCTTTCTCATTTCGCGAGTACCTCGTCTTCACCCGCGATCAGGAGCTCCCGCAGCTCACTCTGGACGACATCGTGGGGCGTCGGTGGAGTCAGGAGCACCTGCTCGCCGAGCCCTGGTTCTCTCACTATCTACAAGGCGGCTTGATGCCCTTTGCCCTGGAGGAGCCCGACGTGCCGGTGCTGCTCGAGGCCATCCTGGATCGCATCGTGAACCGGGACATTCCGGCGGTGGCGCGCCTGCTCGTCGAGGAGCTCGGCCTGATCAGGCAGCTGCTCCGCTTCATCGGCCGCGCGCAGGTCGACGGGATCAACTACTCCTCTCTTTCGAGGAACATCGGCATCACAAAATACAAGGCCGAGGCCTATGTCGGATTGCTCGAGCGGTCCTTCGTACTGACCCGAACGCTTCCCGCCGGCACCAACGTCATGCGCGAGCCCAAGGTGCTGATGAGCGTCCCCTACCGGCTTCTGTATCGTGAGCTCGAGGATGCCATCGGTGGTTTGCGCGAGGATTTCGTCGTCGGGATGCTGCAAGCCGCGGCCTTCGAGGTCGACTACCTCAAGTCGACCCGGGGCGGTAAGACACCAGACTATCTCGTCCGCACTCCGGAGGGCGAGCTCGTCATCGAGGTGGGCGGCAAGGGCAAGGGGCGAACACAATTCAAGGGAGTCAGCGTAGAACGCAAGATCATACTCTCCGACGGCGGCGGCCCACAGGGCTCGCGTCGCCCCCTTCACCTGCTCGGCTTCATCGCGTGACATCGCGAACGGAGAGCCTGCCAGGTTTGTAAGGACGCGTGCAGACCTCCCAGGAGCCTCTCGTCCTGTGCCGTCTACCACGTGAACGGTTACGGCCGAAGATTGTCGACAGGGCCTGCGTGTTCCCAGGGAGCTGCTCGGTGTTGTCGATGGCGAAAAGACGGTTTGATCGGGGTGCTCCGGGCTGCACCTCGGGAGGGCGTGTTGTCAAGGGAGGTCTTTGAGCTCTGGTCCTGTGCCGCGCAAGGCGCTCCATAGCGCGAGTGTGAAGATCACATCATCGCGCACTGTGTAGTAGATGTGATACCGGGTGGATCGGAGAAGTAGACGTCGGACGTTTGGAACGTCCGGATGACGGAATCGACGACCGACCCCGGGCGCACCACGCAGCAACTCGAAGCCGGAGGCGAGCTCCTCGGCGAAAAGATCAGGCGAAGCCGGTCTGTTGTCACGCTACCAGGAATAGATCGTCCGGATCTCATCCTCGACCTCCGGCGGCGTGACAACGACAAAGGTCATCTCCGGGTGCGCAGCTCGTCGATGATCGCGTTGGCCGGTCGAATCCGACCGGCCTTTACCGATTCCCAGGCCTTGGAGATCGCCGCGTTCAGCAGCCGGCGTTCCTCTGGATCGAGCTCGTCGTCCTCGTCATCCACGACCAGCTCCAGCACGGTCCCCTCAGGGAGGCTGGTCGGCTCGTCGACAAGCAAACGGCCGTTGATAACCCTGGCGCGTAACGTGCTCATATTCCGAATAATAAACGGTGGGCAGCGCGAGGCAAGGGCGTAAAATCCTCGTTCATTAGCTCTGCCCGTCCGCGGTAGAAGCCCAAGCGCCCAGCGAGAAGCTGAGCAAGCTGAGCGAGCAAGTTGAGCGATCTTGACCTGATCGCCGACCACACACGATACTGCGGGTTCATGTTGGTATCTGATTCGGTCCTGTCGTCGGGTTGTCTGCGGCGGTTCGTGCCAGTGCTGCTGGGAGTCGCGCTGCTGCTGATCGGCGCAGGCCCGGCCAAGGCTCAGGCGGAACCTCACCCGGAGCTGCTCAGCGTCGAGCTTGCGCCCCAGGGCGGTGCGCTCATCGCCTACGGCCTGCCCGACTTCCGGGGCAACGGTGCCGGCGGGCTCGATCTCCGTGCCACCTGGCCGCTCGGGAAGTGGGTGCGCCTCGGGCTGCGCGTGGCGTTGCACATCACTGTGGCTCCCTACGGAATTCACAGTCCCGGTAGTGTGGCTTGGCTGGGATTGAGGCCTGACGAGGCGGACACCGATCCCGAGCTCTACCCGAGCCTGGCGACCCTCATCCCTTCGGTGTCCCTGCTGTTCACCGTGCGGCTCTGGAAGACCCTCGAGCTCGATCTTGCGGCCGGTGTGGTGTCGATGCTCGGTCTGGGGGACAGTGGCGGTGGCCGATCGCAGCGAACCTCTCCGATTCTATGCGCCGGGCTGAGCGTGTTCGTCTATCGCCACCGGACCGTGGCCGTCGGAATACGCGCCGTCTTCGACGCTTTTCCGATCATCGACCATCCAAGCAAACCTTGGATCTTCGCCCCTCAGCTGGCGCTCGTGCTTCGCTTCCCGGTGCGCCGAAAGCCACCCGCCGTGAGGCGCGTGCCGCTGCCCTGGGGACAGGAATCACTGCGCAAGCCCAAGCTGTAGCTCGTCGGCGCGCGATTCGTCCCACTGGGCAAGGGCGCGCGACGTAACACGTGCGAGATGGATCGTAGGACATTTGTCCACATTCATTCCTGCTATGGCGTGCTCGTGCATGTCGCCATCACCGGCCTGATCGCGCAGGGATCGTTTCATCCCAAGACGGAACAGTGACCTCCGCGTCCGGGATCGAGTGCTCTCTACCGACAGCGGCCGCTGCTCGGGCCGCGGCACCCAACGCCCGAGCGGATCAAGCATGTGTGATCGGTTAAGGGCTTTCCGTAATGATTTCGGCATCTCAAAGCCGCTTCAGGTCCTGCGCTACAGGTCTGGACGAGGGCCTGCCCCCGTGGGCGCCTCCGCTTGGACCTTGGCCGCCTTGGCTGGGACGCAAGAATGGCCTGAAGCCGCGGTTGACCGCTGAATTGGCCAAATTTGGACATGAAAGTAATCACGCGGCTTTTCGCTTGACCGATTGCACATGGTTGCGACCGGGCAAGGCCGGTCTGAAGGGAGAACTGAAGGATGACGGTTTGAAATTCAGAGAAGTGATCCTGTGGGTGCAAGCCCCACCCGGTCAAAGCCCAGCCAGCAGGCCGGTAGCCAGACTTGCAGTCGTCCCAGTAATGGAACGGTTGATGCGTAGTCAGGCGAACGATTCAGCCGCAGATGGTAGCCCCGAAATTTCGGATTTTCCCGGTGCTCAAGGGGTCATGTGCCCGGAAAGCAGCAGTCTCGGAGGCGATATGGCGAGCCGAAGAGAAACCGGCGGGGTCGAAGACTGCGGCGGGATCGAAGAGGATCACCCGGTAACCCGGGAGACCCACGAGCTTCCTTCGACAGGTTGCGGGACAGGGGACCCGCGTGGAAACCCCAACGCGCCGGACGGCAGTGGACACCTGCCCGGCCGACTAAGAATAAGTGTTCACGCGAAGGTAGGCACGCCAAGGGAAGACTGGAGGCGGTCCCGCATCAAGGCGCAAGCACGTCTGGCGGGTTTGGTCGACGAGGCGTGGGAGTCCGATGGCTGCATATGAGCGACGATGGTGGGGAACGGTAGGCACCCGGACCCAGCGGAGCAAAGGCGGCCAGTGCCGAGAGAGAGCTTCAGGAGGGAAACATGACCGAGCGAGCACAGACCACAAGGCACATGTCAACTGGACTCCTGAAGGTAGTGGAGAGAGCGAAGCGAGACCCGAACGCCCAGTTCAACTCGCTGGCTCACCTGCTGGATGTGGAGGCGTTGCGGAGGGCCTTCGGTCGCACTCGAAGGGGCGCGGCCATCGGCGTGGATGGGGTGACCAAGGAGGAATACGCTGAGGACCTGGAGAACAATCTTCAGGCGCTGCATGCGCGGCTGAAGGCGAAGCAGTATCGCCATCAGCTGATCCGACGCGTACACATCCCCAAGGCGCCGGACAAGACGAGACCCATTGGGATCTCGTGCATCGAGGATAAGATCGTCCAGGGTGCACTGTCCGAAGTGCTGGAAGCCATCTACGAGGAGGACTTTCTTGACTGCTCGTACGGCTTCCGGCCCAAGCGCAGCGCGCACGATGCGCTGCGCGCCTTGAACAGCATGGTGTGTCAGGAGAATATCGGGTGGATTCTGGAGGCCGACATCCAGGCATTCTTCGATAGCCTGGTGCGAGCCAGGTTGCGAGAGATGCTCCAGATTCGGGTGGTCGACGGGTCACTACTGCGGCTCGTCGGCAAGTGTCTACGGGTCGGTGTTCTGGACGGCGAACGATACGAGTCGCCGGACGAGGGCACCGCACAAGGGTCGAGGCTGTCGCCCCTGCTTGGGAACCTGTACCTGCACCACGTATTGGACAGGTGGTTCGAGGGCACGGTACGGCCACGACTCCGGGGTCATGCGCGACTGATTCGCTATTGCGATGACTTCGTGATCGGCTTCCAGTTCCAGGATGACGCAGAACGGGTGATGGAGGTGTTAGGGAAACGAATGGGTAGGTTCGGCCTGAAGCTGCATCCCGACAAGACCCGACTGATGCCCTTCAAACGTCCCCGAAAGGGGGCACCGAAGGATTCGTCCGGAGAGACCTTTGACTTCCTCGGGTTCACGCTGTATTGGCGGCGTAACCAAGCAGGAGCATGGGCCTTCGGAATGAAAACTCGCAAAGCGCGCCTTCAAAGGACACTGAGGCCTTCCACGATTGGTGTCGCCGTCACCGGCACCTCTCGCGGCAAGATCAGCACGCTGCGCTCGCCAGACGTCTTCGAGGGCACTACAACTACTTCGCGGTCAATGGAAACTATAGGAGCCTGATGCAGGTGCTCCGTAAGGTGCACCGTATCTGGATCTTCTGGCTGCGTCGCAGAAGCCATCGGGGAAAACGTCTGACATGGAAACGGTTCCGCGCATACCTGGCGCAGTTTCCGCTTCCCGCGCCCAGGATCAAAGTCCAGATATGGGCGTAGCTCTCCATGAGCCTCTCTCGGCGGAGGAGCCGTATGGTCGAAATGTCCACGTACGGCTCTGAGAGGGCCCGGGCGGACAACCCGCCCGGGCTACTCGAGGCGGATCAAGCAAGTGTAATGCCCGGGGACACGATTCTTGAGCAGAGAATAGGTCGCCGCACGGCACCCATGCTCCACCTACCTCGGCGCGACCGGATGTTCCTGCTGGCTGTGCTGTCGCACGCTATGTCGGCGGTTACGGGCACCCGGCGGCCTGGTACTCATAGGCACCCATGTCGACGTATGGTGGCGTTCCTGCCCCGTTGTTTGCTGTGCCGGGGTCGTCACATCTTGGAAAGCCAGCCATATCCGTTGCCGGCGCCAGGTTTCCATCGCCGCTGTCGATGCAAGGCGAGCCCGGCTGGACCTGGAAGTCCCCATTGCCCGGGTCTACGAACATTGGGTTGGCATCGATGTTTCCAGCCCCGGGATACCCTCCCTCAACCTCACTGTAGGTCACATACGGAGAGGAGTTGCTGTCATTGTAGAACGCGTCGGGCACGTTGCCCCAGAAGACGCAGTTGGTCACGATGGGCGAAGACCCCCCGCTATTCTGTAGGCCCCCGCCAAGACTGCCGGCCTCATTACCGTAGAAGGTGCAGTTGGTCAGCGTCGGAGAAGAGAAACTCACATTGTCCATCGCCCCTGCGCTCCCTCCGGCAACGTTGCCGGCGAACACGCAGTTGATCAGCGCAGGCGAAGAGGAGGTCGAATTGCTCATGCCCCCGCCCACACCAGTTGTCGAGTTGCCGGCAAACACGCAGTTGGTCAGGCGCGGAGAGGATTGGTTGTGGTTTTCCATCCCGCCCCCTTCATATTCGGCCAGGTTGTCCGTAAAGATGCAGTCAGTCACCGTGGGCGACGACTGCTCGTTGTGCATCCCCCCGCCGAAGTTGGCGTTGTTGCCGGTGAAGGTGCAGTCGGTCACTGCCGGCGAGGATTGGTAGTTGCTCATTCCCCCGCCAAACATATTGTTATTGCCGGTGAAGGTGCAGTCGGTCACCGTGGGCGAAGACTCCAGATTGTACATCCCCCCGCCCGAGTTGGTGTCAAACAGGCAGCCGCTCACCATGGGCGAGGATTGGTAGTTATAAATGCCTCCGCCTCCATTGGCCTGACCCGAGTTGCCTTGAAAGTCACAGTCGCTCACCGTGAGCGAACAATTGTCGTTGTGCATCCCGCTTCCCTGGTTGTCCAGGAAAACGGAGCCAGTCACGGTCACCGTGGAGCCTGGGGAGTTGTACATCCCCCCTCCTTCAAGCGCCCAGTTGCCCTGCAACAGAGAGTCGATCACCGCGAGTGAGGAGTTACCGCTGTATATTCCCCCTCCTTGTCCGGTAGCCCCGTTGTTGGCAAGAGTGCAGTTGGCCAGAGTAAGAGAAGAGTTGTCGCTCTTGAGCCCCCCACCCCTATCGTCGGGCTCACCGGCAAGTGCCTGACCCTCCCTGATGACCAGGCCGTCGATGACGGCGTCTTGAACATTGGTGGCGGTGACGACGTGGTAGACATGATTGGGTGGATAGCCCGCTTGGGTGCCGTTCAACACGGTCTGGTTGGCCTGCCAGTCCCTCTGCTCCCGGCTCGTCTCCGACCCGGCGAAGCCGCCGTAGAGGCCCACCCCGCTCCTCAGGAGGACCGTATCGGACGGCGAGCTTTCGTAGATGTAGTAGATTCCTTGGGCTACCCAGACCTCGCAGCTATCCGCCAGGGAAAAGGCCTGGTCAATGCCGTCCTGGATCGCGGCAAAGGCCGAGGCCCAGCTCTTTCCGTCCCTCAAGGGAATGGACGGGTCATTGTTGACGAATACGGTGCACAGCTGGCAGTTGTCTCCATGGTAGAAATCAATGCACTCACACAGACTCGGCTCACCGCTGCACTGCCAGTGCTCCTCGATGCGGCAGATCGACGAGCACCCGTCGCCGTTGCCAGTGTCGCCGTCGTCGCACTCCTCGCTGCTCTCGATTGTTCCGTTGCCGCAGGTGTGGCAGTCCGAAATGTCGAACTGAGAGCAATCGGCATTGCAGCTCAAGGCTCCGTCGTGGTGCCCGGTCAAGGTATTGCATGTCTGACCGGCAAGGTCCGCGCCGTCGCACTCCTCCGGCGGCTCAAGGAGGTCATTGCCACAGCCGCCGACGCATCCTCGCCGGTTGAAGGTACAATCGGAGGTGCAGCTCAAAGTGCCGCTATCGAAGCCCAGGTCTTCGCAGGTTGTGGCGCCCAAGTCGTTTCCGTCGCATTCCTCTTCTGCGTCTAGGAGCCCGTTGCCGCACGCCAGTCCACTGTCCTGCCCACCATCAATGTCTGGGTTCCCTACCGACCTGTCCTTGCAGGCCGAAACGACAACAAGCGCCACGGTCAAAAAGGCGCAAAACGACCGCAAGCGTGCATCGTCCGGGATAATACTGTCCTTCATGCTCACATCCCTTGCTGCTATACTCTCCATCGATTTATGGTGATCTAGTTGTGCGCAACTGTCAAAGGAATCGCGCCTCTGCGCCTCTTGCCACAGGCTTCCCGGAAAGACGACGGAAGCGAACAGGCCCAATGCGGTGCTGGAGCGCTGAAACGGTCGTTAGAACTTCACTTCCGTGACCTGAAACGATATGCGACAGTTGTAGAAGCGGATTTTTGCCGTCCCTACCGCGCTTGGCCGTAGCGCAAGCAACAGAAAGTAGTTGTACGACGCGTTATTGATGTCAGCGTAGCTAATCGAGGTATCGTCTATGGTCGTCAAACCAGGGACTCCAGCGGAACTCGTCGAGCCGTACGCCATGGTATCGTAGCTACTCGTTCGATTCGTTCTCATGAGATATACATAGACGTAGCCCGAATCGTCGTTGTCATAGACGTTGCAGTAAACCTGCGACACTGTTGCTCCATTCGGGAGATTCACTGAATGATAAAGGAGCGGCCCATAGGGCGAAGAGCCACTACTGACATATGCGTAGCCGCCGCTACTGTATGTCCGAGAAACTTTGTCATCCGAGTCGTCATCGCCTGCGACCATCGCTGTGGCAGGTGTGTTGTAGTAGAAGGTGCGTGCAGCTGAGAAGGCGTACTCGGAGCCGCTGGCGGCAATGAAATCACCAGTGTTGACCTGTACGTCGCCAGTGAAGTAGCCTGCGTAGTTGCCCGCTCCAGTTGCGTATCCCTCGATTCCGTAGTTGGTCGTGGCTCCAGTGGCATAGCCGGAAACGCCCGTGTTCGACGTTCCAGCTCCGCCCGCATAACCATAGAGCCCGATCTTCGACCCATTCGTACTGTATGAGTATGCCTCGATCCCGTACTTGGCCGTGCTGCCCGTCCCGTTATTTCGCGCACGGATTGCATAGTTGTTTACGGCCGACGTGCTCGTTTGTGTAATATAGACAGGCGAGCTACTCCCAGTTCCAGTCCCGGTAACATTCAATCCTATCGACGAACCGTTGTCGATGACGATGCCGCCGCCGCAGGGGTTTGGGTCTTCATCGCATACGAAGTAGCCAGTGACGGTTGCCTGTACGATGCTGGGAATTGTGGCGAAAGCCACCAGGGATGCCACGATGACGCCACACCCCAAGAGTAAAATCTTCCTTCTCATTTTCTTCCTCCCCATTCGGCTTGTGGCTGCGCCAAGCTCCCATTGGAGCTTGCTCGCCGCAGTTTTCACAACGGAACTCACGCGAATTTCTTTCATATCCCCTGAGACAGGGAGATACAACTCGTGAAAATACGTGATCTTGCCGGTACATTTACGGGGTTTAACTTGGGTGGGATCTATGCGGGGTGGGATCTATGCGCCGAAGGGATATCGACTACCCGCGATTCTGTCTGTAGCAGGCCGACGGGACCCAGTATCGGATCAGAGCTTGGTGAGTCGGGCTCGGATGGCGTACTTGACGAGCCCAGCGAGGGTGTCGATGCCCAGCTTCTCCTTGGTCTGGTAGATGTGGAACTCCACGGTTCGCCGGCTGATTCCCAGCGCGCCGGCTGTCTCCTTCGCGGTCTTTCCTTCGCTGACGAGCCGCAGCACCTCACGCTCCCTGCTGGAGAGCTGGTCGAGTGACTTGGGTGGCCCGACGATCTGTACGGCCAGGTCGGCCAGGTCGGTAAGCTGCTTCTCGGTGCAGGCGGCGGACAGTATAGCCTGCTGGACAGTGAGATCCGGCGAGATGTAGGGATAGCCCGCGGCGACGGTTCGGATCGCCAGGAACAGCTCCTCCTTTTCTGTGGTCTTGGTGAGGTACCCCTTCGCCCCTGCGGCGAGCATGCTGGATACGGTCGCGTAGTCGGAGAACTGGGACAGCGCGAGCACCTTGGCGTCGGGCACCGACTCCAGGATCCGGCGCGTCGCTTCAGCGCCGGTCAATTTCGGTAGCGCGCAGTCCATCAACACCACGTCCGGCTTCAGCTCCATGGCCAGGTGAACCGCCTCCAGTCCGTTGATAGCGCAACCGACGACCTTCATGTCGGGCTGCGGCTCGAGCACCCTGCTCAGCCAACTCAGGATCATGGGATGATCGTCCACCAGTAGGAGCTGAGCCAACTCCATGCAACGTTCCTCCGCACCGCCACACGCGAGCATCCACAAACAGGATAGCCGATCCTGATGGGCTAGCATAGGACACGCTGGTTTCGGCGCTGACGAATGAATGGCCCCAGGCCACCGAGATCGAAGTCGGTAGGCCCATCGTCCGGCCCCGCTGGGGACGCCTTTCTTGTAACTCTCCGCCTGCAGGCATAGAATTGAGATGGTGGATAATCGCGATTCTGGTGCGAGGCGGGCGGTATGATCACGAAATCTGCGACGGCGGTGTTGTTGGTGCTGTTGATTGGCCTCGTGGGCTGTGGCAGCGGCGTGATCCACGGCCTGTCCAACAACAACAGCAACGGAAATGGGAACCCCGGGGACCCATGCACCGGGGACGAGGAGTGTCTGGAGGGCGAGTGTGTCCCCTACGCGGGCGGCCACGTCTGCGCCGCGAGCTGCACCGAGGGGACGGACTGTGTCGGCGACTTCACGTGCACGGATCTGGGGCAGCTTGGATGGTGGTGTCTGCCCGGGAGCTGCGTGCCCGCGTGCACGGACCGGTGCTGCGGCGACGATGGGTGTGGTGGGCAGTGCCCCGACACCTGCGCGGGTAGCTGCGATCCCGGGGGCTGCAGCTGCGTCGTCGACTGCTCGCCCGTGGATGCGATTCAGCCCTGCTCGGCCCATGGTGCGTGCTCCGGCACCCAGACTTGTCAGAGCGACAACACCTGGTCCGGCTGTGACAGCCCGTCCTGGCAGTGTACGAGCCCCGGGTCCAGTGAGACGTGCCAGGTGGGCGCCTGTGGAGGCAACCGGGAGTGCCTGTCGGACTGCTCCTGGGGCGACTGCCAGGAGGACTGCCCGGGGACGACGAGCTGCTGTGCTTCGGGGTGTCTGGACCTCACGAGCGATGCAAACAACTGCGGGGAGTGCGGCCGGGTGTGCGACCAGGGCACCCTGACCTGCTACGAGGGCGCCTGTCCCGAGGGCTGCGCCCGCAACGGCAGCGAGATCTGCGACGACGAGGGGTTCCAGGTGCCGGCGCCGCCGGTGGAGGTCTACCTCGTGTGCGACAATGCCAACGGCGGGGTCGCCTACATCTCCACCAACACCGGACCGCCCATGATCAGCGACGGCGTCCCCCGGTGCCAGGGCTGGGAGGAGCAGGGGCTCAACGCCTGGGACTACCTGGACTACATCGCAACCTTGAACTGCACCAGCGCGGGCCTCATGCTGCAGGTGGATCTGTCCGCGTACGTCGGGCAGCACCTCCACTTCGGCTCCCACGACCAGCCGGGCGGCGGGGGCCACATGACCATGGTCTGCATCGCCTTCTCGCCCTGATCAGGGCCGCTGTTGAAGAATTCGATTGTCACGCGGCCGTCTGGTGTCGTAGAGATCGGGCCATGCCCAAGCTGATGATTGTCGTCCTGTCAGTGGTTCTCCTGCTGGGCTGCAAGCCGCCGAAACAGGCGCCGCCGCAGCAGCAGCCGCAACCAGAAACCAACGCCTCGAAGCCCGTGCCGGCGCAGGCCGGGGTGTGGCCCGGCAAGCTGCCCTTCAAGGTGCTGTACCTGGTGCGACACGGCAGCACCGTCATGAACCGGTACTCCCAGATCGGCGGGCAGATCATGTACGACCCCCTGGACTCGCTTGGGTTCAAGGAGCGGGTCGGGATCTACCTGCTCCTGCGCGGAGAGCCCATCAAGGCGATCTTCACGTCCATGCAGCGACGGAGCCAGATGACCGCGAAACCCCTGGCGGCGCACTTCAAGCTGAACATCCGGGCCACGCCGGCGTTGAACGAGTTCGCCGGAGGCGTCAGCGAGGGCATCTGCTACAGCCTGCTGGGAAAAAACCCGCGGACCGAAGAGGCCGCGGCGTGCGATCAGACCTTGGACGATCCGCTGGTGAAACGCGCCGAGGCGTTCCTCAAGGCGGAGAACAAGCGGCGCTTCAAGGTCGGACTCGACTTCCGGTGGGCCGGGGGGGGCGAGTCGATCCCGGACGTGAGCAAGCGCCTGGACGCGTTCCTGCGGACGATTCCTTCCGAGCTGCAGGATCAGACCATCGCCATGGTCGGCCACAGCGGCACGAACCGGTTCCTGCTCGCCAAGCTCATGGGCTGGAAACCGATCGACGCCATTCGGGTGCGTCAGGGGCACACGACGGTGTATCGGGTGGAGCGCCAGGCCGACGGGAAGCCGTCCCTCAAGATCTACCTCCTGGGCGAATGGATCAGCTGCCCGGAGCCGCCGACCTCCCGGAAGGGGCTTCCGTGCATGCGGCGGGCAAAACCCGAGCAGAAGCCTGACGGCATGGGCGCACCCGGCATGGCGCCCCCGTCGGGGAAGCCCGGCGTGAAGCCCCCGACGGGTCCCGGCATGAAGCCCGGCGCCATGAAGCCCGGCGCCCGTAAGGCGTCCCTGGGCATGAAACCCTTCAAGTAGACAGCTTCAACCCAGACCGACAGATCCGCCGCTCCGTGGCGGAAGACGCCCCTGCCGTCCCCTCAAGGGGGTGCCCGCGCTTTGCCCGGGGGGGGGCCCTAGCCGTTTACGCCGTGCGCGGTGACCAACCGGGGGATGCGGCCGCGACTGGTGGCGATTTGGACCAGCTCGTCCTGGAGGGACAGCATGTGTTTCCGCGCGTGGAGGTCGGCGTGCTCGAATCCCAGCAGGTGCAGCAGGCCGTGCGCGAGGAGTGTGACCAGATCCTGCTCGTAGCCCTCCGGGCGCGGGGAGCGCCGGTGCACCACGTCCAGGGAGATCACCAGGTCCCCCAGCACGCGGTCCGGAGCGTCCGCGTCGGCAGCCGCGCTCGCCCCCGCAGACCACTGCCGAAGGAGCTCGGGCGCGGCCTGGGCGAAGGAGAGCACGTCTGTCGTGCCCCGCTTGCGTCGCCAGGTCTCGTTCAACCGGGCGACGGTCCGATCCCCGGCGAGGAGCACCGAGAGCTCCGCGCTCTCCAGACCCACGGCGGTCAACATCCGGTGAGCCCGCCGCTTCAGCCGCCGCCGCAGGGTGCGGTCCACCAGCGACCGGACATCCGGCTCCACCGTCAGCAGGATGGTCGACGTCACGGGATCACCCTCTGAGCACTGACTTGTAGACCTCGGCCTCCACGAACACCTTGTAGAGCTCGGCGTCGCACTTGCCGTCGTTGACCTCCCACTGGAGGATCTGCAGCGCCTTTTCGACGGGGACGGCTTTCTTGTACGGCCGGTCGCTGGCGGTCAGGGCGTCGAAGATGTCGCTGAGGGTCATCATGCGGGACTGGATGGGGATCTCCGGGCCGGGGATGCCGCGCGGGTAGCCCTTGCCGTCCAGCTTCTCGTGGTGCATCCACGCGATGCGCGGCACGTCCTGGAGCACCCGTGTCCAGGGGATCAGCTTCAGGAACTGGTACGTGTGCGTGACGTGGCTGTTGATCTGCACCCGCTCGTCCTCGGTCAGGCTGCCCCGGGGGATCTTCAGGGCGGAGATCTCATCCTCGTGCAGGTAGGGCAGGGTGTTGCCCTTACAGTCCCGGAAGGTGAGCGTGGCAATCTCGTCCAGGGCCTCAAAGCCGGAGGAGTCGAGCACCGTGGGCTCGTTTACCTTCAGGATGAACTGCTCCACGCCGTCAATCCTGGCGAGGGACGCGGCGAGCTCCTCGTCGAGGCTGCGGATCCGGTCCAGCGCCTCTGCTTGATCCAGATCCAGCAGGTGCGCCACCTTCGCGGCGAGCAGCTCGGCCTCCCGGGCCTTGCGGATGTACTCGAACCGCTGGAGGATCAGCTCTCGCTGCGGGTGGAAGAGCTTCTTGGCTTTGACCAGCACCTCCTCCCGGACGCCGACCTTGCCGAAGTCGTGCAGCAGCGAGGCGTACTCGAGCTCCTTGAGCTGCTCGGAGCTGAACCGCACGTCGTGGAACGGACCGCTGTCGACCCGATCGATCTTGACGGCCAACCCCACGGTGAGCTCGGCCACGCGCTGGGAGTGACCCGAGGTCGTGGGATCCCGAGACTCGATGGCGCGCACCGAGGCGTGCACGAAGCCCTCGAACAGATTCTGCACCTCGACATAGAGCAGCGCGTTTTCCAGGGAGACGCCGGCCTGGGACGCGAGGGCCATGGCCAACTCCTCGGAGCGTTGGTCGAAGGGCACCACCTGTTCTTCGAAGTCGGCAGGGGCGCGAAGGCGATGCTTGGGGTTCCGCTTCTTGTTGATGAGCTGGATCACGCCGATGACGTCATCCCGGCCGTTGATCATCGGCACGGTGAGCATGGAGTGGGACTCGTAGCCCATCTTCTGATCGAAGGTGCGGTCGTGCTTGACCCCCCACGGATTGTCCGGCTCCAGCCGGTACAGATCCGGGATGTTGATGGACTCTTTCCGAAGCACCGCGTTGCCGACAATGGATTTGTCCGACACGGGTATCGTGAACTCGGTGAAGTCCGCCCGGACAGACTCGTTGTTCGTGATCTTGAAGCGGAGCAGCGGCGGCGCTTGCTCCTGCTTGCTCTTCTCCATCACGTACACCGAGCCGGCGTCCGCCCCGGTGATGTAACGGGCCTTTTCGAGGATCAGGCCGAGCAGCTTGTCGATGTTCCGCTCGGAGCTGATGAGCCGAGAGATGGCCATCAGCTCGTCCAGCTCGTACTTGTACCGGTTCACCCAGAAGTGGTCCCGGGCCACCGTGTCCTCGGTGGCGCACAGACGCGCCAGGGCGGGCACGTTGATCTGCAGTCGGCGGACCGAGACCGGGAGCGTCAGACACCAGATGGTGGCGTCGCCCGCCTCGGGCAGCTCGGCGAGCTCGTCTCCGCGGCCGAGCAGCAGCAGCACCGGCGGTGTCATGAGCAGCGAAACCAGCTCCTGGAGGCGCTTGGAGTCGTTCCAGAAGGACGGCATCGCCAGCACCAGAATGCGCCCTCCGAGCTCGATCTGAGCGCACTCCTCGTTTCGGTCCACGACGGTGGCGTAGTGCGTCTCGGGCAGCTCGAGCAGCACGTCGACGATGTCGCTGAGGGTCTCGAGCTGTCGCGGCGCACTTTCGGCCATCAGCGGTTGCCTCCGTTGGCCATGTTTTCGTAAGCGCGGATGATCTTCTGCACCAGCGGGTGTCGGACCACGTCCACCTCGGTAAAATAGCACATGCTGATCCCGTCCACGTCCGACAGTAGATCCCGGGCCTGCACCAGTCCGCTCGTGGTGCTTCCCGGCAGATCCACCTGGGTGATGTCTCCGGTGATCACGGCTTTGGAGTCATAGCCCAGACGAGTGAGGAACATCTTCATCTGCTCCGGCGTGGTGTTCTGCGCCTCATCGAGAATCACGAAGGAATCGTTCAGCGTCCGGCCCCGCATGAACGCGAGCGGGGCGATCTCGATGTAGCCGCGCTCCACCAGCTGCGGCACCTTTTCGAAGGAGAGTATATCATGCAGCGCATCGTACAGAGGTCGAACGTAGGGGTTGACCTTTTCCTCCATGGATCCGGGGAGAAAGCCCAGTCGCTCGCCGGCCTCCACCGCCGGTCGAGTGAGCACGATCCTCCGGACCTGCTGCTCCTGGTAAGCCTTCACCGCCATGGCCACCGCGAGGTAGGTCTTGCCCGTCCCGGCCGGCCCGATGGCGAACACGATGTCGTCCTGTCGCATCGCGTCCACGTAGCGCTTCTGGGCGAGCCCCTTCGGGCCGATGGGCCGGGCCCGGGACGAGACGAGCAGCGTGTCGCAGAAGATGGTCCGGAGGTCGGCCCCCGGGGATTGGCGCAGCACCGTGAGCGCGCGTGTCACTTCGTCGATGCCGATGGGCACGCCCCGCTTGACCAGGCCGATCAGCTGCTGGATGAGCGTTTCGCCCAGGGCGACGTCGTCCGGGGCGCCCTGGAGGAGAAGCTGGTTTCCCCGGGCGTGGGCCTCGATGTGTAGGGACTGCTCGATGCGTGTGAGATTCGAGCCGCTCTCACCGAACACAGCCAGGGCCAACCCGTTGTCGTCGATTTCGATTCGCCGCTCTTCGGCGGGGCCTTGGGAGTGGTGCTTACTCACCGGTGATTTGCACGATGACCCGGCGGGTCCGTGGGCGGTTGTCGAAGTCGCACAGCACGACCTGCTGCCAGGTGCCGAGGGTCATCTGACCGTCGATCACCGGGATATAGAGGGACGGCCCCATCATCGCGGCGCGGACGTGGGAGTAGCCGTTTCCGTCGCCCCAGCGGGCGTCATGGTCGTAGTGGATGTTGCGGGGGATGAGCCGGTCGATGGCCTGCCGCAGGTCATTGACGACACCGCCCTCGAATTCGATGGTCGTCACCGCGGCGGTGGACCCGGGACAGAAGGCGACCACCGAGCCGCTCTGGACCTCCGACTCCTTGAGGAACTGCTCCAGCTCCCCGGTAATGTCGGAGATGTCCGTCTTTCCCGTCGACTTCTTCTCAATCGTGAAAGTTTGAATCACCGGTTCTCACCACGCCCAGCAACGGCTGTCCTACCCGGGGGTTCTTATCATTTCGGCCTGCGGCAGGCAAGGCGTAGTAACGGACCGTGGGGGGCGGTCTGGACCTGGGCCAGGGTCAGTCGGGAGCTTTCTCCGACGGCGAGGCGTGTTCGCGCTCGTACTCCAGCGGATGCTCGTGGCGCTGCTGCTCGACGGAGATCTTGCCCGTGAGGATTGAGGTGTCGAGGGGGTAGATCTCGGGGTTGAGCACCGTGTTGTACACGTGCCAGATCGCCACCACGAGCAGCGCCAGCACGGCTTCGTTGGAGTGCACCGCCTTGGCGGCCGGGATGACCTGCCCCGAAACGAAGGGCAGAAGCTCGAGGAACATGACTGGGTACCACAGGATGAAACCGCTCACCGTCATCAGGAGTCCGCCCACCAGGATCCCCCAGTACTCGAACTTGGAGCGGTAGTCGTACCGGTCGTAGGGGGCGGGTTTGGCGGCCAGGAAGAGCCAGTGCCGGACGTTCTGATACACGTCGTGGAAGTCGCGCGTGGTGACGATCATGCTCGGCCTCCAGCCCCGGAACAGGATTCCGTAGCAGGCGACGAGCACGTGCACGGCGAGCAGCGTCGAGAATCCGAGGGCGAGGTATCGGTGGATGAGGCGGGTGGCGTCGATGCCCCCCAGCCCCTCGATGGTCCACTGCGCCCAGCCCTGGGTGTGGAAGCGCTGCGAGAGGCCCGTCACGGCCAGGCCGACGAAGAGCAACCCCACGGCCAGGTGCTCGACGATGCGGTGGAGCGAGTGCCGCCGAATCCAGGGGGCGGTGCGCTCCGGCTGCGAGGGCCGGCGGCGGGCCCGGATCAGGTACTGCCAGAAGTGCAGCAGCACCTGGAGCAGCAGCCCGAACAGCATGACGGGGATCAGGATCTGGTAGAACCAGTGCACCAGGAACACCAGCGGCGCCCGGCGCGCGTCGGGGCCCCAGTGGGAGACCCACGCGTCGGAGAAGGCGGCGCTCGCCTTGGTGTGGCACTGCCGGCAGCGCTCGAGGACGCGCTTTTTGATCTCGGCCCGGGACTTGCCGCGGGTCGACTGGATGTCGTGGATGCCGTGGCAGTCCACGCACACCGCGATCTTTCGGGAGGATCTGTGGTGCTTCTTCCGGAAGGAGAAGGTGACCCCATGGAAGTCGTCGAGGTAGGTGTCCACCACCTTCGTGGAGAGCCCGGCCGACTTCATTTTCTTTTCGTCGGCGTGGCAGTTGCCGCACAGGTGTGGAATGTTGTTCCGGAAGTCCGTGACGTGGGGGTTCGTGTTGCTGTGAGCCGTGTGGCAGTGGTAGCAGCTCGGGACGTGCTTCTTCTTGCCCGAGAGCAGGCCGGCGCCGTGGACGCTCTTGGCGTAGACGTCGAAGATCTTCGTGTGGCACTTCTGGCAGGCCTTCGCGGTCAGGCGCCGCTCCTTGTGCCCGGACTGCACGCCGTGCCCGCCGTGACAGTCGATGCACAGCGGGGCCTTGGTGTTTCCGGACTTGACCAGCCGGTAGTGGTCGCTGTCCAGGGTCCGTGTGTACATGGAGAAGTGACACTGCCTGCAGATGGAGGCATAGGTCAGGGTGACGTCCCGGCGGGTGCGAAGGGAGTTCGTCGGATGGCTGCCGATGGTGAAGCCGCTGTGGCAGACCTGGCAGCGGACGTTCTTGTGGACAGAGCCCTTGAGCACGGTCGGGTCGATGCCCAGATTCAGCCGCTCTCCCTGTTTCAGCGTCACCCCGAGCTTCTGCTGGTGGCAGCTCAGACAGGTCGTCTCGCGCGGCGCCACCTTCTGTATCCCATGGGAGCCGTGACACTTGGCACAGGCGAAGTCTTTGTTGTGCTTCACCAGGCGGCCGTGGAGCCCCGATTTGGGCTCGTGACAGCTCGGGCAGCTCCGGGACGCGGGGAGCGGCTTCGTCTTCACCGGGGCGCCGGCGACGTCGCCGTGGGACGCCTTCGACAAGGAGGTGTGGCAGTCGGTGCAGGCGTTGTCCTTGTGGACCGATCCTGCCAGCGCCTTTTTATCGGCGTACAGCGAGCGGCTCGTGCCGTCCTTGCGCTTGGCGGTGAAGTCCTTCTCTCCGTGGCAGGACTGACAGTCCGGCTTGGCCGGCGCGGCGGGCTTGACCGCCGGGGCGGCGGGCTTGGCCGGGGCGGCGGGAGCAGACGGTGCGGAGAGCTCCAGGAGCAGCGCGAGGGTCGCGAGAGTCACCGAGGAAGTCATTGGTCGTCCTCCTCGGCGGAGCTGCCCTTGGTTGGGGTTTCGGACGAGACGGGTTGAGGCTTGGGCGCCTCGGTGGACCGCAGCGCGGCGCGCCAGACGGCGATCACAATCATCAGCGGCACCGCGGTGACCGTGAACAGGGGCAGGAAGATCACGAATCCCAAGCCCAGCACCGGGCTGAGCAGGAGCAGGAGCGGCGCCGGGATGCGCACGAGCTTCGTGCCTTCCGGCGGAGCCGGCAGCGGGTCGCCTTCCCGAATCCGGTAGGCGTCTCCGGTGGTGTAGTTCCAGTAGTACCCGGGTTTGGCCGCTTCAGGTTTGGCCGCTTCAGCCGCGGTGGTTACGTCTTGCATTAGGATTCCTGAGATTTGTCTACGGATATAATGACCAATATTCGTGGTTTTCAAGGGGATAAGTGCAGTAAATGCGCAATATTATTGCGATTAAATTACGTAGAAAACGCTGGTCATCTTCGACTTTTTCCGAGTTTTCCACGGATCGGAGGGATCTGCTCCGATTTGCGTGACAAGGCTTTTCGGGCTCGGACGCAGGAGACTGTGGGAAACCCCGGATGCCTATGGGGATGGAGGGCCGGTATAGTAGAAGTGAATTTCTGGAGTAGGTTTCATGAACGGTAGAAGCGGTTGGTCCTCTCATTCGTGGCTCTGTGTTCCCGGCTGTTGCCTGCTGATGCTTGCCTGCACCGACTACGCCGGAGGCGGTGAGAACTCCAACGCCAATGGCAACGTGAACCGGTACGATCTGGCGTGCTCGGACTGCCACGGCAGTGCCGACAATCCTGCTCCCCCACGGGACACGGAGGGGCGCACGGACACTTCGGAGGTCACGGTCGGCGCCCATCAGCAGCACCTCGGGGCGAGCGACTGGCGTCGCGAGATCCAATGTGACGAGTGCCACGTGGTGCCCACGGCGATCAACGACGAGGGCCACATCGACGCCGAGCCTGCAGAGCTCACCTGGGGTCCACTCGCCAGCGCCGACAGCGCAGCTCCTGCGTGGGATCGAGCCGCCGTCACCTGCGCCGGTGTGTACTGCCACGGCAGCACCCTGCTGGGGCCGAACAGCGGCGGGTCTGTTTCCAGGACCCCGGAGTGGACCTCGGTGGACGGCACCTACAACGACTGCGGCACCACCTGCCACACCACGCCGCCGGGAGACTCTCACCCTGACAGCACCGCCTGCGGCACGTGCCACGGCGAGGTGATTGCGTCCTTCGACGCAGCCGATCCCGGGGCCTCCGTCTGGAACGACGCAAGCCTGCACATCAACGGGGTGGTGAACCTGTCCGGCGGGCTCTCCTGCACGTCCTGCCACGGGGACCCCGCGACGTCCAACCCGGCGCCGCCGGTAGGGACCCACGGCGAGACGAGCACCGCGGATCCCGCGGTGGGCGCGCACGCCCAGCACCTCGGCGCCAGCGACTGGCACCGGGTGGTGCAGTGCACCGATTGCCATCCCATGCCGACGTCCACGGACCATTCTAACGGGCAGGTCGACTTCACGTGGGGGGGGCCCGCCGCGGCGGACGGCGCCTCGCCGAGCTACGACGGAGCCCTGGTGACCTGCAGCGGCGTGTACTGCCACGGCACCACTCTGTTGGGGCCGAACGTAGGAGGCAGCGTGAGCCGGGAGCCTGTCTGGACGACCGTGGACGGCACCTACGACGCCTGCGGAAGCACCTGTCACACGACCCCGCCCGGGGGCGGGCACCCGGCCAGCACGGCGTGCGCCAGCTGCCACGGCTCGGTGATCACTTCCTATGACCCGGCGAATCCGGGGGCGACGGTTTGGGCCGATGCGTCGCGTCACATCGATGGCACGGTGGACTTCTCCGGCTCCATAACCTGCACCAGCTGCCACGGCACGGGGCCGAGCCAGATCAACCCACCCCAAGGCGTAGACGGAGAAACGACGACGAACACCTTGGCCGTCGGCCGGCACGTGGAGCACCTGACCGCGTCCGGCACCCACGTCGTCATCGCCTGCACGACCTGCCACGTCATGCCGTCCGGGGGAGATACGAGCCACGCCGGCGGCCATCAAGCCAGCGCGGATCTGGAAACGGCGGGGCACCATGGCGACGTGACCTTTGCCGGCGCTGCCGTGGGCATGACCTGGGACGTCAACGCCACCCAGGGCGCCGGTCCGGTGACAGCGCGGGGCACCTGCGTGGGGGCGTGCCACTCCGACGGGGACGGCGGCCCCCCCAACGTCGTTCCCTACTGGGCCGGAGGCACCTGGAACGCGGGCGCCTGCTCCAACTGCCACGACTACGCGAACCTCGACACCGGCCGGCACAACACCCACGACGGGCTGGCCTGCTCGGATTGCCATCCCCCTTCCAACTCGGGAACCCACGTGAACGGCCAGAAGGACTTCACGGTCACGGGCGTGCTGGACGGAGTGTGCGGGAACGGCACCCTGCGCTGCAGCGGCACCTGCCATTCCCAGACGCACAGCCAGGAGTGCTGGAACAACTGAGGCGGCGGTTCTGCGCGGCCCGTGGTTTGAAAGGCGTCCGATTCGCTGCGGACGAACCCTTCTTTTCGCGCGCAATCCCCCCGGAAGAACCCTGGCGTCGACCGGCGAACCGCGTGGTTTTTCCGAATCCAATTGACCTTTCTCCCACGATGCCGGAGTCTTTGCCTGTGTCACGGACGGAGATCATGGCGACGCAGAAGGCGAAACACCCGGTGCTCGAGGATCTGGCGGGAGACGGGCTGCAGTTCGAGCGTTACCGGGAGATCGTCGACTTCCTGCCGTTCTACGTGATGCTCGTGGACAGCGAGCACCACATCCTGATGGCGAACTCGGCCGTCGAGCAGGCAACCGGATCGCTGGCGGTGGACCTGTGTGGGCAGTTCTGTCCGAAGGTGATCCACGGGACCGACGCTCCCTATCCCGGGTGTCCGCTGGAGGAGGCGGCGGCCACGGGACGGAGCTTCGAACGCGTTCATTACGACGAGGTAAATCGCGTCTGGATGCGCTCGTCGGTGTATCCGACCGAGCTGCGCAGCCGCGGCAACCGGGTCTTCCTGCACTTCGCCCAGGACATCACCAAGGAGCAGGAGGCGTCCCTCGAGCTCAACCGCAGCCTGGATCTGCATCGGGCGCTCGGGGAGCTGCTCCGCCGGTTCCAGCGCTGTCGCACGGCGGTGGAGTTCGTCTCCGAGCTCATCGATGTGACGCTCTCGTTTTCCTGGATGGAGCTGTCCACGCGCGCGGCAGGCTTCCTCGTGCGAGACGGCGCGCTCGAGCTGGCCGTGCACCGGAACCTCAACGACGAGCACCGGGAGCGCTGCCGAGAGGCCCTGTCGAAGGGCTGCCTGTGCTCGCGGGTCGCGACCTCCGGCGCGATGGAGGTTATTGATTTCGACCAGCTCACTCACGCCTTTCCCGAGCACCCGACCGTGGACCGGCACGGCCACGCGGCGGTGCCGCTCAAGGTCGAAAATCGGATCCTGGGCGTGGTGAACTTCTACATCGACCACCACAAGTCCCTGAACGAGCTGCAGCGTTCCTTTCTCGAATCCGCGGCCGGCGTCACCGCCACGGCCATTGCCCAGCTGGAGGCGCGGAAGGACGCAATCATCGCCCGGACGGAGAAGGCCCAGCTCGAGCGCACCCTGCTCAAGCGGGTCATCGCGACCCAGGAGGAGGAGCGGAAGCGGGTGGCGCGGGAGCTGCACGACGATTTCGGCCAGGCGCTCTCTGCGGTGCTCCTCGAGGTGCGAAGGGTCAAGGAGGGGAGTCCGGTGCCCCGGGGATGGCACGACGCCATCGAGCGTGACGTGCGGGAGCTCATCGACCGCACCTCCAGCATGGCCCGGGACCTCCGCCCGCCGCTGCTGGATGAGCTCGGATTGAACGCCGCGCTCAGTCGGCACATCGATCGGGTCTGCGCGCGCACGGGGCTGGAGATCGATTTTCAGTACGTGAGTCCCCACGAGGCGCACCATCGACTCGATCCGGCGGCGGAGATCTGCCTCTACCGCATCGCCCAGGAGGCGCTGAACAACGTGGTGCGTCACGCGGAGGCCCACGCCGTCAGCGTGCTGCTGGTGGTGATGGGGCCGACGGTCATCCTGGTCGTGGAGGACGACGGCCGGGGCTTCCAGCTGGAGGTGGCGTGGAAGCAGCAAGGGGAGGACAGCCTCGGGCTGATGGGGATGCAGGAGCGGGTCGAGCTGCTCGACGGGCAGCTGACCATCGAAACCGCTCCGCACAAGGGAACCACCGTGAAGGCGACCATCCCGCTGGTGAACGTGAACGATGACACGAATTCTACTCGCTGACGATCACGCGCTGTTTCGGAATGGGCTCCGGGCGCTGCTGGAGGCAGAGCCGGATCTCGAGATTGTGGGCGAGGCCTCCACGGGACACTCCACGGTGAAGCTGGTGGAGGAGCAGCTCCCGGACCTGCTGATCATGGATCTGTCGATGCCGGGCGGCATGTCGGGACCCGTGCTGGCGGAGACCGTGCTCGAGAAGGTGCCCGGCCTGATCCTGCTCATTCTGACGATGCACGATGACGAGTACCTGCTGCGGGAGCTGCTGAAGATCGGCGCCCGCGGATTTCTGCTCAAGCGCTCCAGCTCCGAACAGCTGATCCAGGCCGTGCGAGGTGTGCTCCAGGGGGAGGTCTACGTGGATCCCTCGCTGACCCAGCTGCTGGTTCCGTCCTTTGTGGGGCGAAAGAGGCCCGGCAAGGGCAGCGGGCGCCTCGACGTGCTGACCAAACGCGAGCAGGAGGTGTGCCGTTGGCTGGCCCTGGGGCACACCAACGCGGAGGTGGGCAGCCAGCTCTTCATCTCCGAACGTACGGTGGAAACCCATCGCACGAACATCATGTCCAAGCTCGAGCTCAGCAACCGCGCCGAGCTGGTGCGGTTCGCCATCGACCACGGACTGCTGAAAGTCTGAACCCCGCTTTTCATCGGCGCCGATTACCGCTAGCCTGAACATCACCTTGCCCTAGGAGATGGAACCGTGCGAGAGCAACCTCCGCAACACCGTATCGTGCCGGGTTCCGGGGGAAGCCGGCCGGGACTCCTCTGGCTCGTCGCGCTCTTGACGCTCCTTGTGTCTCCCCCGTCGGCCCGGGCCTACGAGGCCATGGTCCAGGCGACGGTGGTGAGTCAGAGCTACCAGATCCGGGACGCCAACGACGGCGCGCTGAGCCTGCGGCGGCTGGACACCTATCTGCGGATCGCCGTGCTGGATCTGCTGCCCACGGAAAAAAAGAAGCGGTCCCAGGACCCCGTGACCCAGATGCACTTCATTGCGGGCATGCGGCTCCGCGCGGATTTCGGCGGCTTCACCCGCCAGTGGGACTCTTCTCTCACGGCCCACGGACGCGAAGGCGGAGTCAATCCGCTGTTCGAGCTCATGTATGCCCATCTCGCGGTGACGGATCTCGGCGGGGTGATCGACCTGCGACTGGGCCGGCAGTTCCAGCTCGATCCCATGGATTTCTATGGCTACGACGGCCTGTACGCGAGATTTCGGCTGCCGATTCACGTGGCCATCGAGACGGTCGCCGGTCTGAGGAATGGGGGGCGGTACGCCTTCGATATGCCGATTTTTCAGCTCGACGGAACCGACCTGACAGACACCAATCCCGGCTGGAAGCCCATGGTGGGCGTTGCGCTCAGCACGCACGACCTGGGGTTTTTATCGGCGCGCGTGGCCTACCGCGCGTCGTGGCACGTCCTGGATCCCAGTGATCCGGGCACCGGCTATCCCGAGGTGGACGGGGAGGCGGTCCCGCGAACCGCCATGGTCGAGGAGAAAATTTCGGCGTTCGTGCACGCCAACCTGTGGAAGGGGAAGCTGCAGCCCTATGGCGGGATTCGCTACAACCTGCTGACGACGCAGCTCGACGAGGCCCAGATCGGACTGTCTGGCCGCATCACCAAGAACGTGCAGCTGCGCGCAGAGTATGTCCGGGAGAGCCCCGATTTCGATGGCGACTCCATCTTCAATCTGTTCAACGCCGAAGCCTATCAGGAGATCCGGCTCTGGTACGAGCAGCGGTACAAGGTCCGCTGGAGGTGGTACGTCCGCGCGACGTTGCGACTCTTTTCCGGAGGCGCCTCGGATGCGGAATCCGCCTTGGAGACGAACGTCCTGGAGCCGGACGTGGGCGGCGGGCTCGGCTTTGTCTACCTCGGACAGACGCTCTCCGGGCGGGTGGATTTGTACTACCAGGAGGGCTACGGGGGGCGCACGGTCGGCGCCTATGGATACTACCGCCACGAGGTGATCCGGGACTGGCTGAGCCTGGAGGCGCGGGCCGTCATCGCGTACTGGGACGACGACCTGAGCGTGACCCCCGAGGGCGTCTCGGCGGGGCTCGGGCTGGGCGGCCGGCTGAATTTCGGCAAGTGGGTGGCGCTGCACGTGATCCTGGAGGACAACTTCGGGACCCACTACAAATCGGACCTGCGGCTCTTTGCGCTGCTGAATTTCTCCTGGTGCACCACCGGGACCTGCGTGGCGGGGGAGGTGATCCCATGAGTCGCCTGCGCTCGCGCTCCCCCTGGAAACAGCTCGTGCTCGTCTGCTGCCTGGGCGGTTTGGGGGCGGCGGTGATCCTGTCGGCCGTTTCGGCGACGCCGCCCGGTTCACCGACCCGTGAGGTCCCGTCGATGATCGTGTCTCCTCCGCCGGTGATCCCGCTTCGGTTCAGCCATGCCAAGCATCTGGCCGAGGGCGTGAAATGCGAGAAGTGCCACCCCCGGGCGCAGCACTCCACCCACGCGGCGGACCTGCTGCTGCCGGGGAAGAAGGTGTGCCTTGAGTGTCACGACGAGGCCGCGGTGCCCAAGGGGCACGGCCGGGCCGGGCAGACGAGCACCAAAACCTGCAAGAAGTGCCACCTGCGGTTCAACCTCAAGGGATTTCCGGCGCGGGTGGTGTGGCGCAAGCCGCGCTTCACGTTCAATCACAAGATCCACGTGGGGCAGGAGCGGCTGACCTGTGAGACCTGCCACAAGGGGGTGGCCAAGGCGGGCTACCAGGGCGGGCTCCACCTGCCGAAGATGGCGGTCTGCCTGGATTGTCATGCCAAGAAGAAGAACGCCTCCACGCGGTGCGTGGCCTGCCACGAGCGGCAGCCGGGCGGCAAGATGCGCGTGCAGTACCCGGAGGGCAAGCTCAGGCCCGGCCCCTCCCTCCCGCACCTGGACCACGGGGCGACCTTCGGCAACAGCCACAAGGTCGCGGCGCGGGCCCACAAGAAGCAGTGTGATCAGTGCCACCAGCGCGCGACCTGTCTGCGCTGCCACGGGGGTGTGAGCAGGCCCGCCTCCATTCATCTGGGAAACTACGTCCTCCGCCACGGGCGCGACGCCCGGGCCAACCGGAGTCGCTGCAAGTCGTGCCACACCCGGCAGCGGTTTTGCCTGAGCTGTCACAGCCGCGTCGGGTTGAACCGCAGCAACCGCCAGAGTCCGTATCGTACGCCGGCCCTGAAGCGTTTTCACGGCGCCAACTGGGCGTCCTCCACGGCCAGGGGGAACGCCCGGAACCGGCACGCCACGCACGCCCGGCGCAATGTCGGCACCTGCGTCTCCTGCCACCGGGAGCGGGACTGCACCACCTGCCACGCCCGCCGGCGGGCCGGGGGGCTCGGTCGGAGCCCCCATCGGCCGGGATTCGCCCGCTCCCGACGCTGCAAGATCCTCCTGAAGAAAAACTACCGCTCCTGCATCAAGTGCCACGGCTTCGGGGATCCGCTCATGACGATGTGCCGCTGACCTCCCGCGGACGTGACAGCTCGACGGTCATGGTCTCCGGGGCCAGGTCGCGCACGGCCGCGGCGCGCATCGCCTCCGCGCTGCCGGGCGCGGGGCTCCCGGTGAACCGGACTCGCACCACCGCGTCGGGCTCCAGCTCGGACAGCGCCTTCCGCAGCTTGCTCCGCACTACGTCGGAGCCAAGGCCGTTCACCGCGACGGAGAGGTCACGCCAGGGGCGCGCCGGGAGGCGCCGGAATCGCCAGCGCTCCAGGCGCCCTCCGGTGGACGCGTCGGGCGCGAGCTCCAGCTCCAGCACGCCCTTGTCCTCGTCCCGCTCGGCGCTGCTTGTGCGCTCGATGGCCCCGGGGTAGAGCACCGGAGCCGCCAGCGGCCGCTGCGACAGATCGGCGGTCAGCACCTGGTGTCGGTGGATGTGGCCCGCGAGCACCGCGGCAAAGCCCGGCGGGATGTCCCGGCCGCGGATGATGTCCGGGCCGCGGCGGAAGGTGTAGCCCGCCGGCCCGACCCGGGCGCCCTCTACGGTCTGGTGCAGGCACAACAGCCGGACGTTTGCGCCGCGGTCCTGCCACCCGGTCTGAGCGAGCAGCTCCGAGAACCGACCTTGGATCCCGTTCCGAACGCAGGGAAAACCACTGAGCGCCACCCGCACCCCGTTCAAGGTGAGCCGGATCGTGTCCGGCCGGTCCAGCAGAAACAGCCGTGGGTGAGCCACCAGGAGCGGGTAGGGGATGGCGGACCGTTCGTGGTTGCCGGGCACCACCACCACCGGCACGCCCCCGTCCGCCACCCGGAGCAGCGGCTCAAAGGCCTGCTGCACGAGCTGCGCCCGCACCTTGCTGCGGTACAGCACGTCCCCGCCGTGCACCACCAGATCCACCTCTCCCCGCAGGGCCGGCTCCAGCGCCCGCTCCGTGTTCGCAAAGAAGTCCGGGCCCCGCCGTCGCCGCTGCACCCGCGGCCTCAGCGGCAAGTCGAACCCCAGGTGCGTATCCGCCAATAACAACACCCGGACGCACGGAGCAGCACACATGTTCCCAGATGTACCACACCCGTCCTCGCCCTGGGCGCTCGGAAGATGGCCATGCGCAGCAATCCCCTGGCAAAGGGGCGCTTCTGAGAGTGGGGGGGGAGGGGGAGGGCGAGCGGGAGGTTCGCCTACTCGACGATGATCACCACGTCGTTGATCTGCTCGAGGTTCATGCCGCCGGGGTAGCCGTAGGACGTATCGGCGAAGTAGCCGTACACCCAGATGCCGAAGGGGGCGTTGGACCAGATGGTGCGCACGTCGCCCGCGTTCTGGCAGGCGCCGGTGTTTGACTCGTTCTTCAGCGTCACAACGGCTCGCGCGTACGTGCCTGAGACCTGGACGAAGGAGTTGTCCGGGATGGGGTCGAGACAGTCCATATGGATCGGCGCGTTCGGGTCCGTGCGCACGATGACCACATAGTTGAAGGCGTAGCTCGGGTCCGTCAGGAACACGTAGGAGTTGTGGTACTGTTCGATGGGCACCGAGAGGGTCATGGCCGGGTCGCCGCGCTGGTTGCCGAGGGAGAAGATGTCGGTCCCCGACTCCAGGGCCGTCTGCTCAGAGCCCTTGAGATAGTTCACCACCATGATGGGGGTCGAGGTGGCATCGGGCGAGGTGGAGCTGGCGCTGACCAGGAACGACTCGCGTTCGCTCACCTCCAAGACCTGACCGCGGTTGAGCACGGTGTTGTACTGGCTGAAGGGCTCGATGTTCACCTGGGTGTTGTCCGTGGCCGCGATGATGCGCCACAAGGCGAGCTCGTTCGCGCGCTGGGGGGGCACCGCGGCGAGGTACTGCATGCCCCAGGAGTTGACGGGCGGCATCATCTCCTCGAGGTGGTCGCAGTAGCCCATGTTGGCTGGGATGTTGGCGCAGAGCGCTCCGGAGAACACGGCAATGGGGGCCGTGGCGGTGATGGTCGTGGTGGTGAGGTCGAACTGGCCCTCCGCCAGGATCTGGAGGTGCTGCATGGCGTTGAGGGTAACGTCAAAGGAGCCGCTCCCGCCCGGGACCGGGCCGCCCGCCGTCACGTTGGCAGCCGGTGCCACCGAGACGATGGTGTTGTCCTCCGTCGCCACGATGGACACCGAGGCCGGGTAACCGTAGCTCCCGAGACCCTCATAGGTGGCGGCGATGTATTGACTTCCCAGCGCGGGGATCGGGAACAGGAGCGCCGCATCCGTGGTGTGCTTCGCCGCGGCCTCGTAGGGGTTGATCTGATAGGCCACCACGGGAAGGGTGGATTTGATCCGGAACACGGAGCCGGGCATCAGCCCGGAGAGCATGGTGGTGGCGTTCGGCCGGGCGGGGGTGAGCGAGCACTCCCCGGGGTTGCCGGTGAGGGGGATCACCGCCAACTGCTGGGGGTTGATGTGCCACTGGGTGCCCACGCCCGGGAAGTCGAGGAGCGTGCCCGACTCGTCCTCCACGGTGACCACGGCGATCCCTTCGGTCTGCACGTTGCTCACGATCGCTACGAAGCAGGAGTCGTTGGCGTTGTACTCGTCGACGTTGCCCATGTCCACGGCAAAGTAGTCGCAGCCCACGTTGGACTTGCGCTCGGCGGCCACGTCGCACATGTTGGCGCACGCCCCCTCGTCGACGTCGCAGGTTTCCCCGGCGTTCGGATCGCACTCGCGGTCATCCTCGTACCCCATCAGGTCGGGCCGGCACCGCATCATCATGTTGCCCTGGCACAAGGTCTGACCCGGGTGGCAGATTACGCAGCCGCTGCCGTCCACGCAGACGAGCGGCACCACGCAGTCCTGGCGGCTGGCCTCTTGGCCGTTGGCATCGCACACCACCTGGTTGGTGCCGTCGCAGATCGTCTGACCGGGGCGGGCGGCGCAGAGATAGTTGACCGCGCTGTCTACGCCCGGATTGCCGCCGTCATCGTTGACAGACGTCCCGACCGGTCCGCAGCTTGCCATGGCCAAACCGAAGGCGGCGATGAGGAGTACCCGAGCCACCGGAGTGGCTGTTGTTGCTCGACGGTGCATCTTTAACTCTCCCTTCCTACTGGGCAGACCTATTTCACTGTTTAGTAGCTTACTCTCCAATTCTAGCCGAGGAAAAGAAACTTTTTGGGCTGGGCGAACGATTAGACGCCCGGGAAGGCTGCGATGGGGCCGTTCTCCAACCCCTGACGGGCGAGGAATGCCTCCGGCTGCAGCCGGGTCCGGCTCGTCACCCCACCGGGTGGCTCGAACAGGGCGGCGAAGCGCTCGGCGGCCTGGGCGAGGGGGAGCTCGACGCCGGTGAGCTGTTGCAGGGAGGTGACAGCGCCGCCGGGTAGGCCGCAGGGGTTGATGAGGTCGTAGTGGGTCAGATTGGTCTGCAAGTTCACTGCGATGCCGTGCATCGCGACACCGCGGCCCACATGGAGCCCCACGGCGGCGATCTTTCCCTGGTCCGTGTACAGCCCTGGGCGGTCGTCGCGCCAATGGGAGGCGACGCCGTGCTCGGCGAGGAGGGCGCGGGCAGTGTCGGCCAGGCCCCTCACGAAGCGCTGTACGCCGCCGGAGATGGGGAGCACCGGGTAGCCCACCAACTGCCCCGGGCCGTGGTAGGTGACGTCCCCACCGCGCTCGATGTGGTGCACCTCGATCCCGAGCTCCCGCAGACGGCCCTCGGAGGCCACGATGTTGCCGGGGTCGCCGTGTCGGCCCACGGTGATTGTGGGCGGGTGCTCCAGTAGCAGGAGTCCACCCGGAGCTGCACCGGACACCACCGCATCGCGCAACGCGCGCTGCAGAGCCAGGGCTTCTCCGTACGGGACCCTGCCCAAAAATGTCCATAATAAATCCAAGGATTTCAAGTGATTATTGCCTGCGGCCCCGGTGCGTCACGATTCGAATCCTCAGGTGGTCGATCGGTCCGGCTCTGCTCGCCGGGGCGTTGCGGCGTCGGCTGATTCGAATCAGGCTCAAAAACTTGACCGATTTCGGGTCCCAGTGATACTCGAACCCGAGCCTTCCATCGAAGTCTCACGGTTCGAGTGCCGGTCGTCAAGTGCGAGCAGCGGACTCGCCGAAAAAGGGCCCATGCAGAACGGAACCACGTTCAAAAACAAAAAAGTCGGCGTGCTCATGGGAGGGTTTTCGGCGGCCAGGGAGGTGTCCATCCAGACCGGAGAGGTGGTCTATCAGACCCTCGTCGATCGGGGCTACAAGGTCAGCCGGATCTTCGTCGATCGAGACGTGGACCTGGTGCTCCGCCAGTCGGGGATCGAGGTCGCCTTTCTGGCGCTGCACGGGCGGTACGGCGAGGACGGCTGCATCCAAGGGCTGCTCGAGCTGATGGGGATCCCCTACACAGGCTCGGGTGTGACGGCCTCGGCGTTGGCCATGAACAAGGTCAAGTCGAAGGAGATTTTCCGCCTCCGCAACCTGCCGACGCCTCCCTACTACGTGATCGATCCCTCGCGCCTGGATTCCCTCGTGGCGGAGCACGGCTCCTTCGGCTTCCCGGTCGTGGTCAAGCCCTGCTCGCTGGGATCGAGTGTCGGCGTCGCCATCGTGCGCAACCACCACGAGCTGCGGCGGGCGTGCGAGGATGCCTTCCTGTTCGACAGCTGCGTCATCGTCGAGCGGTACATCCGGGGGATGGAGATCCAGGTCTGCGTGCTCGACCAGCAGGTACTGGGAGCCATCGAGGTGGTGCCGAAGAGCGACTTCTTCAACTACAAGGCCAAGACCTCGCGTGGTCACTGCGAGTATCACTACCCGGCGCGCCTGTCGGCGGCGCGGTATCAGGGGGTGCTCACCCAGGCCCTCAAGGCGCACCAGGCCCTCGGCTGCTCGGGTCTGACCCTCGTGGACATGTTGCTCTCCAATGACGGCAACGAGTTCCTCCTCGAGATCAACTCACTCCCCTCGTTCACCTCCACCAGCCTGGCGCCGAAGATCGCCCACGGCGCCGGGATGGACTTCGCCGATCTCGTCGAAGAAATTCTGGACAGGGCCGCGCTCAAGTCCCGAGGGGAGGCCATCCACTCCGTCGAAGACGCACGCCCGTACACCATCAACGCGTCCGAGCGCCGGCTTGCAGAGGCGTCCAACCCGAACTAGTGTCCCCCGGATCCTCGCAGATTCAGCTCCTCAGACAGAAGGCCCTTTGGGCCGCGCTGCTCGGCGCGGCGTTCGTGCTTTTGCCGCTGGCGTTGGATCGCTGCGCCACCGGGCGGGCAAAACGCGCGGTGCGGACCGTCTTGGCCAAGCGGCTGGGGGCGGATGTCGACGTAGACGAACTGACGCTGCGCGGGCCCTTCGCCGTCGAGATCC
>JBDRSE010000331.1:0-25056 GCA_043825095.1 bacterium | reverse complement strand
TGTTCCGATGGCCCGGCACGAGCATGCCCTGGCGGTAGAACATCTGGAGCACCGGAAACTCCGACAGGTTCGCGAAGCTCCCGTGCTGCACGGGCAGGTCCGACAGGAGAATGGCGTTGGGTCCGGTTTCGAAGGACACCCCGTCGCGATGCTTGGTGAGAATCAAGCCCCGCCGCATGAGGTGCTTGACGGCGTCGGCCGGACAGCCGCAGAGCAGGTAGAGATCGGCCTCCGGGATCCCGACCCAGCTGACACCGGTGGCCACATCGATCTTTTCCAGCATTGAGCTCGTCCTCCCTCGCGCCCCCTGGGCCGTCGCTCCCAAGCCCAGTCACTCCCGGGTGCCGGTCCAGTGTAGGGCGGTTCCCACAGGACCACAACCCCGACAGATCAGTCTCCGGAACGGGACGACGCGAGGCCGATCGAACCTGCGACACAGAACGTCGCAGCACCGGCTATACTGTCAGTACGTGGTGATTTGAGCCGTCAGCTTGCCGCCACGCAAAACAAGGAGCTAAAGCGATGAGCCAGTCCACGTTCGTGTCTCGAAGAGCTGAAGCCTTGGTCCGAGGCGCCCGGAGGGCGCTTGGGGAGTTGGTCGGGGAGGCGCGCACCGCCGCGGGGCTGTCGCGGCGAGAGGTGGCGGAGCGCATGGGCTACCGGAACCTCGACAAGGGCACCGCCCGGGTGGCTTCCTGGGAGCAGGGGCGCGACATGGTGCGCGGGGATCGAATCCGGGTGCTGGCCCAAGCCCTCTCGCTGGACGAAGAGCTGCTGCGGGAGGTGTCGCAGCAGGAGCGCTACGGACAACATCTCGACGCGCGGGCCGGCGCGGAGCGGCGGGCGGCTAACGCCATCGCGCTCCAGGCCCACGAGGAGTGCTTCGCCGAGAACCTGACCTTCCTGCTCTCGCGCGCGGCCGCGATCCTGGACTTTCCGCCCTGGTCTTGCGCCCGGGTGCTGGGCGCCGGCTGCTCCATCGCGCTCTTCGGCGGGGAGCACTTCTCCCTCGGCGTGCTGCTGCGCAGCTGGCGGGCAGGAGACTTGACCCTGCCGTGCCCTTGCTGCGCCGGCTCGCTCCGCGTGTACTGGGTCTCCGGAAGCCCCCTTTCCGGGGCGCACCAGGCGCTGGGCGCCTGCGGCTCCACCGGCAAAATCCACCCGGCGCGGATCCCGCGGCGCGTCGGATTGACCCGGTTCGTGGAGCCCGCACGCCGGCGCCAGAGGGCTGCGGCGCCGCCGTCCCTGGTGACCGTGGAGGAAATCCTGGCGGCCCTCGGCGCCCCGGTTCCCGAGGTCAGGATTCTGGGTCACACGCGCAGCCGGCTCGCGACCTGGAGTCCGCGGTCCCGGCGGATCACGGATGCAGCAGGGAACATCGTGGCGCAGCTCGAGCCCACGAGCCACGCCGCCTCTGCGCTCTGGCTCCGCCGGGTGGGCCCCGGACGGACGGGGGGATCCCTGGTCGTCGGGGCGCTGCAGCCCTTCTCCGTCGGGGCCTGGCAAGGCGACGTGCTGCAGCTCACTGATTCGCAGGGCCGGCGCTGGACCGCGCACCCGGGCACCCTCGCGGGACCCGACGGACGCGTCGTCGCCTGGATGGACAGCCCGGTCCCGGCTGCGGTGTGTGCCTGGCTCATTGATCAACCTTCCTGACTCGGCTCATTTTCCGCGTTGTTCTCGGCGCGGCACGGCGTATCATGGAAGACTCGGAGAACGGAATGGACGATCAGCAAGGCAGCCCGAACGCGCCGCGGGGGCGGAGGATCTCAGCCGGAGGGGCGACCCGGTTGCCCTCGAGCTCAGCGGTGGGGCTCCTGGTGGACGGCCGGTACCGTATCGTCGAGCCCATCGCCGCCGGCGGCATGGGCTCGGTGTACCGCGGGGAGCAGGACAACCTCCGCCGACGTGTCGCCATCAAGCGGGTCGCGCAGCCGGACCCGGACAGCGCGATGCGCTTTCGGCGTGAGGCCGAGGCCCTCGCCATGGTGTCCCACCCCGCCATCGTCGAGATCTACGACTTCGTACACGACGCCGACACGGCGGTGAGCTACATGGTGATGGCCTTCGTGGACGGAGAGAACGTCGCCGACTACGTGGCCACCCAGCCGAATCACGTCCTCCCGCCCCTGGAGACCCTGGATCTGGCGATCCCCATCGCCTCGGCGCTGGTGGAGCTCCACGCCCGCGGCATCCTGCACCGCGACATCAAGCCGGCCAACCTGGTGCGCTACCTGTGCGCCGATGGGCACGCGGCGGTCAAGCTCGTGGACTTCGGCATCGCCCGACGGGAGCAGGACGCCGGCCTGACCGCCGACGGGCGGATCGTCGGCACGCCGCCCTACATCCCCCCGGAGGTGATCCTGGGGGGAAAGCACACCGAGGCGTCCGACGTCTACGCCCTCGGCGCGACGCTCTTCGAGCTGCTCACGGGCGTCACCCCACACGGCAAAGATGAAGTGCAGAACATCTTCAAGCGCGCGATTCGGGAGGATGTGCAGCTCCCACCGACGATGTCCGGCACGCCCCTCGGGGCACTGCTCCTGCGCATGCTCTCCCGGCAGGAAGACCAGCGCCCCTCCACCCAGGGCGTGCTCGAGGAGCTCGTGCAGCTCCGCCTGTCGCTCCTGCTCGCAGACGGGGACACCAACAAGGCCCTCGAGGCCACCCGGAAGACGGCCGCGTTCTCCTCCCTCGCGGCCGCGGCGCCCTCGGCGGAAGAGGCCACCATGTCGCTGCGCCGCCCCCTGGATCCCGCCGCCGCGCTGCGCGGTGAGGCGACCGATTCCTCAGACGACACGGGCCGAACCTCCGCGGCACACCCGAGTCGCCTGCCGTGGCTCATCGCCGGCGTCAGCCTCGCCGCGGCCATGGGCGTGAGCCTCTTTTTCACGCTGCGAGAGCCGCCTCCCGTTCACGCGCCGACAGCGCAGCCAGCCCCCCCCACCGCGGTGGTCGCTACGCCTCCGCGCCCGATGTCAGACCCCCGCCCCGTGTCCCGCGCCCGACCGACCCCGCCGCCGTCCATGAAAGCCACACCGAACCCGATGAAACCGGCCAGCGCCAAGGACGACGCCGCCGGCGAGCGCTGCGACGACCCCAACCAGGCCTACCGGCTGTTTAAAAAGGCAACCTACTACTACCGAATCGACAAACGCCTCCCCTGGGCGCGCGGCGCGTTTCAGCTCCTGCTCGACTGTCGGCACACGAGCCTTGGGCAGCGGCGCTGGGTGGCCTATCGTCTCGCCAAGCTCCATCAAAGGGCTGGCGAGTGCGCGCTTGCGGCCAGGCGCTGGCAGCAGTATCTCACGGCCGCGAAGAAGCTCGGCATCCCCCCGGAGCGTCAGCCCCCCTGCCCCACGACGCGGCGCTGAGCTCCTCCACCCTCCCCCAAAAAAAACCGAAAATTGTCCTGGGCCATGACCAAACCGTGATGTCCGTCTCCTAGCATTGACCTTATCGCGAGGCCCAGGAGACGACATGCACGACCGCATCGGACACCGCAGATCGCCCCAGAAACCACGACGCATCCTGCTCAGCGGCGTTTTCGGACCCTTTGGAGTAGACGACGAGTTCGGGCGCAAAGAGAACATCATGGAGCTGTTCCACAACCAGGTCACGCGCGGCCAGGGGGTGGCGTCGTTCCGGTTTTTCCACCGCAGCTTCGGCTTGTACTTCCTGGCGGCCAACGTAGACGCGGACGTGACAGTGCTCGACTTCCCCTCGAAGAAGCGCTTCGAGCGGGAGGTGGCCAAGGGCTATGATATCGTCGGGATCTCCTTCATCGCGCCCAACTTCCTGAAGGCCCAGGAGATGGCCCGGATAACGCGCCGCGTCGCGCCGACTGCCACCATCGTGGTTGGCGGGCACGGCGCTGCCATCGAAGGCGTGGAGCAGAAAATTGACTGCGATCACGTGGTCAAAGGTGAAGGGATCCGCTGGCTCCGGCGGTTTCTGGGGCAGGATCCCAATGCGCCCATTGTACACCCCACCCTGCCGAGCAGCGAGCGGTCCAGCATCTACGGTATCCCGGTGCCAGGCACGCCGGCCAACCTGCTGGTCCCGGGAGTGGGCTGCGTGAACGGCTGCAAGTTCTGCTGTACATCGCACTTCTTCGGCCGGGAATATTCGTCCTTCCTCTCCACCGGCGCTGAGCTTTTCCAGGTGGCGCGGCGCATCGCCGACGAAACCGGCACCGATGAGTTCTTCGTCCAAGATGAGAATTTTCTCAAAGATCGGAAACGCGCGCTCGCGCTCATCGACGAGATGGAGCGCCATGATCGGCACTTCTCGTTCCATATCTTCTCGTCCACCGAGGCGATCCGCGCCTTCGGCGTGGACAACCTCGAACGGCTGGGGGTGACCTTCGTCTGGATCGGAGTGGAGTCCAGCACGCCGACCGGCAACTACGAAAAGAACGCCGGCCTGAACGCCAAGGCGTTGATCGCCGAGCTGCGCTCCCGCGGCATCATCGTGCTCGCCTCGGGCATCCTCTGCGAGGAGCACCACACCCAGGACAACATCCAGGCCGAGATCGATTTCATGATCGACCTGCAGGCGGACTTCGTGCAGTTCATGCTGCTCACGCCCCTGCCGGTGACCACGCTCTACGAGCGTCACAAGTCCCGCGGACTGCTCCGGATGGATCTCCCCTACGAGGAGTGGCACGGCCAGAAGATGCTGTCCTATCGCCACCCGGCGTTCCCTGGCGACTCGGCGCAGCGCTGGATCGACAGCGCCTTCCGGCAGGAGTTCGAGGCGAACTCCTGCTCCGTGTACCGCGCCACGAAGACCATCTTTGCGGGGTACCAACGCCTCGCCCGGAGCAAGAAGCCGCTCAGCTCCGGGTTGAAGGCGCGTAAGAAGCTGCTGGAAGGCTGGACGCGGTCCTGGTCCCAGATGCTGCCGGGCGTCGCTCGGCTGGCGGTGAACGCCACCGCGCGTCAGCGCGCGTTGGAGTTGGAGCAACAGATCCGAGCCGCGCTGCCGCTCAGCGTGAAGGAGCGGCTGCTCCGCAAGGGCGCCACGGCCCTTTCCTCCACCTACAAGCTCAAAGTGCAGCTGCTGGGGGACTCGAAACAGCCCTCCACCATCGTGACACGCTATCGGGCCGGCCGACGCCAGCCGCGCCCGCAGCTCATCCCGATGGAGTCGCTGACGCGGAGCGCCGCCGAGGCGCGCGACGAGCTCGTCGCGGCCGCCCGAATCGCCACCGAAGCCCCCCCCGTCTCCTACAATTAATTTGGTCGAAATCGCGAACGCACCTTGCGTCCGGGCCCGGGGGAGCAGGATACTGCCGTCATGGACGCTCCGGGCGCCACCAGGATCAAACGCCTCCGGCGGAACCTCCAGCTGACCGGTGCCATCGTGCTCCTGTCGGTGGGCGTGCTCGTGCCGGTGCTGCTCTCCACCGGGGTGGGCATCATCACTCTGGTCATCGGTGAAGGCACCAAGTCGATCATCCTCGGCGTGCTCACCATCTCCTTCGCCTCGGCGGCCATCGGCAGCGGCATCATCGTCGCCGTGCTGCTCGGCCGCCGCGCCCGGACCGCGCGGTTCCAGGCCGATCTTCTGGCCAACGTCACCCACGAGCTGCGCACGCCACTGAGCGCGATCCGCATGTACGCCCAAACCCTTCAGCTCGGCGTGTTGAACGAGGATCCCGAGCGCACGCGGACGAGCGTGGACACCATCATCCGCGAAACCGAGTGGCTCGAGGCCAACATCGACCGGGTGCTCACGTGGCGCGCCGCGGCCAAGGACCGGTTCGACCTCGACATGGTCGCCGAGCCCCTCGGCCCGCTCCTCCACGAGACGGTCGCCCGCTTCCGAAGAATGCTCGCTCCCGGAGACGCGGAGCTCGAGGTGCGAGTCGACAGCCAGCTCCCCGTGCTGCACGACAAGGGCGGCATCACCGCCATCCTGCTAAACCTGCTGATCAACGCCTTCAAGTACACCGGCAAGGAGAAGCGGATCACCCTCGAGGCCACGGACGGGGAGCACCAGGTCGTCATCGCGATCTCGGACAACGGCATCGGCATTTCGGCCAAGGAGCACGGCCGCATCTTCGATCCCTTCTACCGGGTCGAGTCCCGCCACCGCTCCACGGCCAGCGGGGCGGGCCTCGGCCTGGCCATCGTGCGGCACATGGTGCTGGCCCACGCGGGGCAGGTCTTCGTGGAGTCCCGCGAGGGGGAGGGAAGCAAGTTCACCATCACGCTGCCCGAGGCGACCACGGAGGAGCAGCGCTGATGTCGCGAAACGAGACGCGCGACGTCGGCGTCAACGGCGGATCCAGCGACGAGACGATCCTGATCATCGAGGACGATCGCTCCCTGCGCGACGGGCTGGCCATGAACTTCCAGCTCCGGGGCTACCACGTGGTGACCGCCGCCGACGGCGAGGACGGAGTGCGCCTGGCCTTCGACGCGCGGCCGGCGCTGATCATCCTCGACCTTACGCTGCCGGGCCTGAGCGGCCTCGAGATCCTGAGCGAGCTGCGGGCGCGGGAGGAGCGGGTGCCGGTGCTGATCCTGTCGGCACGGAACACCACGAACAACAAGATCGAAGGACTCGAGATGGGGGCCGACGACTACGTCACCAAGCCCTTCGAGCTGCCGGAGCTGCTGGCGCGGGCTGAGGTGATGCTTCGCCGCCAGCGGGCGCTGGTTCGGCATCAGCCCAAGCTGGAACTCGGCAGAATCGTGATCGACCAGGCGGCGCGCAGGGTGCTGGTGGACGGGAAAGAGGCCAACCTTTCGGCCAAGGAGTTCGACCTGCTCCGCCTGCTGGCCCGCTCCCCCGGCAAGCCGATCACCCGCGAAGCCATCCTGGACAAGGTCTGGGGCTGGGACTTCTCGGGCACGACCCGCACGGTGAACAACTTCATTCTCAGCCTGCGCCAGAAGATCGAGGAAGACCCGGCCAACCCGCGGCATATCATTACCGTCCGCCAGGTGGGCTACAAGCTGGAGCTCTGACCGAGCCACCACAGCCGCTGTGTCATGATCGACACGCAAAATCTGCACAAGTGTGAATCCCCGTACTCGCTCTCCGACTCAAATGTCGCACCTGGACGAATTCGACGGTTCAGACGGTCCGCCAGAGTCTCTCAACTGTAACGCATCACACAAAGACGAATCTTGATGTAATAATGGAAGATCCACCTGGAAAACCAGGTAGTACGCACCCATGAGCCGCACGGATCGTGAATTTGAATTAGATCTGGCACGTCCTATGCAGCGTTGTGCTTGCAGTCGCCACGCAAGGAGGTGACCCAATGAACATCACCAACGACAACTCCAACTCCTCCTCCGACAGCAACGACTCGAGCCCTGATTCCGGCTCCGAAGAAAGTCACGAACCCACGGGCCGATTCCAGAGCCCGACCGTCCGCAGGACCCGCTGGAAACGAGCCGTGAAACGCATCCAGGAGCTCTCCGGACGCGTGCACGAGCAGCAGCGTGAGATCGCCGATCTGCGCAAGCTGGCCTATACCGACCCGCTCACCGGCCTGGCGAACCGCCGCGCCTTCGACGAACAGCTCGAACGAGCGATGCATCACCTCCACCGCGACCGCCGCGGCATCGCAGTCATCCTCATCGACGTGGACCAGATGAAGCAGATCAACGACGTCCATGGGCACCCCGGGGGGGACGCCGCGCTGCGGTGGGTGGCCGACCGGCTGCGCCGCGTGATGCGCCGGCACGATCAGGTCGCCCGGATCGGCGGCGACGAGTTCGCCGTGCTCCTCCCTGGAGCAGGGCTCACCGAGGCCCGCCGCGTGGCCGAACGCATCCGGTCGACCCTGCGCCAAACCGAGCCCATGACCGGCCGCGTGGTCACCGTCAGCGCCGGCGTCGCGATGCTGACCTCCGGCGATGCGCACCGCGCCTCGTCCTCGCTGCTCATGCGCCGCGCCGATGAGGCGCTCTACGCCGCCAAGGCTGCCGGCCGTGACCGCGTGGACACCGCCGCCCTCCTGGCCAGCGGAGAGTAAGGGCCCGCTCACAAATTAGTTGTATGTGTTCACGGGGGTGCTATTTGCGGCACGTCCCGAGCGCAGCGAGGTTTCCCACGGAGGCCGATAACCACTCGCGGGTGTCGCTTGACGTGCGCCGAGCCCGGCGGCGATACTCGACGTCCCAATGGCTGCCGTATTTCTGGCGACGACCGTGCTGCTGCTGTCCCAGCAGGCCGGAGGCGAACCCATCATCCGTGCCGGACGGGAGGCGGAGATCCGGGCGCTGTTTTCCGACTGCGACGAAGAGGAAACGAAGGGGTGGTACGTTCGCCATCTGCACATCCCCTACAACCGCATCCGGGCGACGTTTCTGAGCCGCGCCGGCCAGCTTCTCGTGCTGGAGCTGAGCTACCGGGGCGGCTCCCTCACTGCGCCGGCCCGCACGCCCTCCTTTGACATCCGCCCCATCGAGCGCAAGGGGCTCGACCGGGAGGCTGCCCGCAGGTTCGCCAGGGCGGTTGCCCGGTGCGTCACGCGCAACGACTCCGGGACCTTCTGGCGATGGGCGCCCGACCGGAAATATCCGTGGAGCTTCCGCGGCCTGGGCTGGCGGGTCGGCGGCGGCAGGCTCAATCTGCGCAGAGGATCGTCTACGCCCCGCTGGGAGTCGTTCATTCGGGGTGAGCCGGATCGTCCGTGGTCCCTCGGCGAGAGGGTCACCGTCGCCTGGGCGGTGGCCCTCTGGGGCTTCCTGCTGCTCATTGCCTGGGCCTTCCTCCGCCAACGCCCCTGGCGCGGCACCGAGGGCCGCCTCGCCCTGCTGGAGGCGTCTTTGCTCACGGGACTGGCGCTCCTGGTGCGCTGGTGGATCGTCACCCCGGGCCCGGCGAATTTCTACACCCGCTTGACGATGCCCTTTGCGCCGCGGGTCGAGTTCCCGCCCTACGGCCCGGGCTTCGACGGCTGGATCCAGCTCTGGTACCACCTGCTCGGTGGAAACGAAACCGCGGTCTTCTTCGCGGGCGCCCTGGCCGGTGCCTTGACGGTCATCCCGGTGTACGTCATCGGCTGGGTGGCCACCGAGCGCCGGCTGGCCGGCACCCTGGGGGCCATCGTCCTGGCGCTCTGGCCCGTCCACGCCCGACTCTCCACCACGGATGACTCCGCGGGCCTGATCGCCCTGCTGGTGACCTGCGCGGTCGCCCTGGTGCTCGCGGCCGGGCGCGCGGGGTCGCACCTGTACCTGCTGGCCGGCTGGCTGGCCGCGGGTCTGGCGGCCACGGTGCGGCCCGAGCCGGCGCTCTGTTTCGCGCCGCTCGCGCTGCTCGTGCTGCTTGGGCCGACGTCTCGCCGCCTGCAGCTCCGCCCCTGGACCGCCCTCGCCACGGCGCTGCTCATCGGCCTGACCGCCGTGGCGGTCTACGTTCCGGTCACCATGGCGACGTCCATCTTCTCGCCCTGGGACTCCCTGCAGTGGCAGCACCTGCGCAAGCTCCTGGGCGCAGAAGGCGGCTCCCTGCTCGGCCCCCCCCGGACCTCGCTCCTGCTGACCGCCCTGGTGGTGGTGGGCCTCCCCTTCGCCTGGCGGGCCCTGCGGTGGCGGGTGATCCTGCTGACGGCCATCGGCTTTGTGTGCGCAGTGCCCACCACCGTGCTCAACTTCACCGACTTCATCACGGCCCGGTATCAGCTTCCGCTCGTGGTCCTGTCGGCTGCCATCGCAGGGATGGGACTCGCCGGGTCGGCGCAGCTCGTCGGGCCTCGCCTCGGCCGCGCGCGGCTCGTGGCGCTGCCGGTCGCCGGGATGCTGCTCGCCGGCGGAATCGCTTGGGGCGTGGTTCGGCCGCCCCCGGAGCCCACGTTCCGGCTCGAGTACTGGTACTTCTCCGAGAACCTGTCGAAGGTCCCCGAGCGCTGCAGCCTGGTCAGGCCGTACTGGGGCTACGATCTCGGCCTCGCGCCGCCTGTGCACCTCACCCGGCTCCGGTCCACGCGCCACCTCTGGCTGCGCGCGTCCCGCAAGCTCGATCCCGAACACGCCTGCCTGGTCTACTGGCGCCCGGCCTCCTGCCGGGCCGTCGGCCCCGGTCAGAAGCACCGTCGCGACTTCCGCCTGCCGGACTGCGCGCTCATCGAGTCCAGCTTCCGGCTCGTGCCCATCGCCGAGACCCGGCTCCCGGCCCGCACCGGCCTGTGCGAGCGCTACCTCGACGACCCCGTGCGCGTGGGATTCTACCGACTGCGGAAGAAGTAGGACGCGTCAGAACAGATAGAAGTTTACGTGCACGCCGAAGTAGATCGAGACCAGGTTGAGCCAGGTGGCCTTGGCGTCGGGAGCGTATTTCTCCACCTGCTCCTTGCCCTTTGGGAAAACCTTGAGGCCGACGGTGAAGGACAGCGCGAGGTGCTTCCACAGGGACCATTCGAAGGCGTAACCGGCGAAGCCGCCGTGCAGGAGCATGGAGCTGTAGGCGTAGGCGAGGCGGAGGCCGTGCTGCAGTCGCGTGTTGTGATCCTTGAAGTAGATGAGCGCGGCGCCGCTCACCTGATAGGTGGTGAAGTAGTGAACCTTGTTTTCCTCTCCGATCAGGAACGTGGGCACGTAGCCCACAGCCGCTTCGAGGCCGAAGTACCGATAGCGCCCGCGGAGACCGCCCCCGGTGCCGTAGGGGCCATAGAACGCCACGGTGAGGGCGAAGTGCCGGGGAGGACGCTTGCGCCAGGGGGCCGCCTTGGGCGGCTCCTCGTCAGTGGTGCGGGAGACGTACACCTCCCGGGGCGGCACTGCTGAAACCCGGACGTTGGCATGGCGACGGGGGGGAGGCGGCGGCATTGACGGCGTGACCGTCGGCAGGACGGAAATCTCACGGGGGGGCAGAATCGGGGTCTTGGCGCGCGGAGGGGCGGCCGACGGCTCCCGTGGCTGCGCCCGCGCGGGAGGCCCGGCGCTCATTGCGGCCACCGCCAGGAAGGCGAGCGCAACAGGCCACCAGGCGGGATTTGCTCCGGACCAGCGCATAGGGCAACATATCACCACGAGCGCAAGTCCCCAACCCAGAGTGCAGACGCAAAGCACGATCCCAGGGAAGCAGGCGCGAGGCGCATGGTAGGATGGTGAGATGATGAAGACACGTCGGACGTCATGGATCGGGGTGGCGCTGCTGCTGGCCTGCGGAGGCACCGCACGGGCGGAGCCCGGCGCGGGCACGCTGGCGGACCCGGTGGTGATTGACGATTTTCCCTATGCGGCGGCAGACGACACCACCGGGCGCGGGCAGGAGATCGATGCCTATGCCTGCAACACCGGGCTGGACGAATCCGGGCCGGAGGTGGTGTACCGGCTGGAGCTGCCCGATGCCGGGCGGCTGGCGGCGTGGGTAGAGGGTGACGATTACGTCAATACGGACATCGACATCCACCTGCTCAGCTCGGTCGCCGTGAGCGGCGGCGAGGCCGTGGACTGCATCGCCCGGGCGAACCTGGCCATCGAGGTGGACAACCTCCCCGCCGGAACCTACTGGCTGGTGGTGGACAGCTACGTGGACGCGGGCAATCCCCTGCCCGGCCCCTACGAGCTGCGGGTGGACTTCATCGGCTACGACGTGTGGCGGGAGCGGACCGTGGCCCGGGGTGTGGTATGGCGGCAGCGGCTCTATCCGGACCTATACGGCGTCAACCAGACCGCGAATGTGCTGGTGGTGGATCCCACGGACCCGGACGTGACCGTGGTGCCGGTCGAAGGGAACGGCTGCGAAACCCCTGCTTCCATGGGCGCGCGGGTGGGCGCAGTGGCCGCGATGAACGCCGGCTTCTTCGTGATGGACGGCCAGTGCGGCCCGGTCGGGCTGGTCAAGATCGACGGACAGCTCCTCGCGACCAATGGGACCAATCGCGCGGCCCTGGGTTTCGACACCGCGGGTGTGCCCCTCATGGACTGGGTGGACGCCGGGCAGGACTGGCCCGCGGCGCACCACGCCCTGGGCGGGCTGCCGATGCTGATGCAGGACAGCGTGGTGGAGGTCACCTGGGAGCTGGAAGGCGCAGGCTCGAGCTTCACCTTCAGCCGCCACCCGCGCACCGCGGCCTGCGTCGATGGGGGCGGCAACGTCCGGCTCGTCACCTTTGACGGCCGCACCGACGCCGGCGGGGGGATCGCGCTGGACGACCTGGCCGACTGGCTGAGCGGCCAGGGCTGCGTGGACGCCATGAACTTCGACGGCGGCGGCTCCACCTCGATGTGGATCGCCGGGCAGCCCTACGGGGGAGTGGTGAGCTACCCATCGGACAACTCCACCGCGGACCACTCAGGCGCCCGCGCCGTGGGCAACGCCTGGACGATCTTCGCCACGCCCTACAACCACCCACCCCGCTTCACCACCACTCCCGGGAACCTGGATGCCAGCGAAGGCGTGCTCTACGTGTACGACGCCGACGCGCTGGATCTCGACGTCTACGACACCCTGACCTTCGGCCTCGTCAGTGGTCCCTCCGGCGCCGCGGTGGACCCCGTCACCGGCGAGCTGGGCTGGACCCCCGGATACCGCGACGGCGGCCCCAGGAGCGTGGTGATCTCGGTGAGCGATGGAGAGACCCTGGTGGAGCAGCCCTTCACGCTCCTGGTCACCGTGCTCGACACCGACGGCGACGGCCTACCCGACACCTGGGAAACCGAGAGCTCCACCGATCCGAGCACTCCGGACGCCGGGGAAGACCCCGACGGAGACGGCTACACCAACGCCGAGGAGTACGAGCTCGGAAGTGACCCCCAGGACCCGGACGACCCGGGGACCACACCCGGCGACGCCGGCGTGGACAGCGGAGACGCAACTCCTCCGGGCGGATCCAGCGGTGGCTGCGACTGCCGCGCCGGAGTCACGGACGCCCCCCCCATCTGGTTGATCCTGCTCGTGCTGGCCTGGTTCCGTCGACGCCTCTGACTGCTTCGCATGACCTTGGATGTGATGGCTTTTTCCCGGGACCCGCACTATGATGGGTGCCGGAGGGGTGATGCGATCCAAGAAGCAGCACGGAGCACTCGACCGGCGTGACGGCACAAAGAGCCAACCCACCAACCCGGCGCCAGCGGCCAACGAAAGCGAGGGCAACGCCGTGACGGGAAAAATGCCGAGCCTATCGCCGTCCAGCCGATCGCGGCGGCAGCCGGTCCGCGAGGTCGCCGTGCTGACCGTGCTGCAGGGACCCCAGTCGGGCAAGCGCTTTCGACTCACCGAGCAAGCCCTCATCGGTCGCGGTGAGAACACCACGGTGCCGGTCTTTTCGGAGGACGTCTCGCGCGCACACGCTCGGATCCGGAGGACCGACACCGGCACCTACGTCGTCGAGGACCTCAACAGCCGCAACGGCACGCGCGTGAACGACAAACCGGTCGCGCTCCACCGGCTCGAAGTGGGAGATCGGATCGGCGTGGGCAGTGAGACCGAGCTCCTCTTTTCGAGGCGGTCCGTGGAGGAGGAGGAGCTGCTGGAGCTGCAGAAGCTGGAGTCCCTGGGACGACTCGCCGGAGGCATCGCCCACGACTTCAACAACCTGCTGTCCGTGTTCCAGGGAAACACCGAGCTCGTGTACGAACGCTTGCAGGAGCTGCTGCCACCAGACGATTCCTGCTTCGACGCCCTTCGGGACATGAAATCCGCGGCCCGACGCGCGAGCGACCTCACCACCCAGCTCCTCGGCTTTGCCCGGCGGGGCAAGTGGAGCGAGGCGCCGGTGGACCTCTCGCAGGTGGTGATCGATGTCCAGCGGATCATCGCCCGCACCTTCGACCGGTCCATCAGAGTGAGCGCTGACGTCGAGCCGGAGCTGGTGGTGATCGGCGATCGATCTCAGCTGTTCCAGATGCTGATGAATCTGTGCTTCAACAGCCGGGACGCCATGCCCGACGGCGGCACGCTCACCCTCGCGATCCGACGGATCGAACACGAGGACCCCGACTCCGCCGAAGCCCAGGACACGGCGCGGAGCGCGCGCACGATGTCGCAGGTCCAGCTCAGCGTCAGCGACACGGGTGTGGGCATGGAGGCCGAGGTCCGCGGACGCCTCTTCGAGCCCTTCTTCACCACCAAACCCATGGGTCGGGGCACCGGGCTCGGACTGTCACTGGTCTACGGCATCGTCACGAGCCACGGCGGTGACATCGCCGTACAGAGCGCGCCCGGCCGCGGTACCACGTTCACCATCTCCCTCCCACCGGCGTCCGGCGAGCTGAGCCGCGTGGACAGTGACGCGCTGATCACCCCGCAGGCGGCCGACCTGCACCATGATCGTAAATCAGACCGCGGCGAGGTGATCGTGCTTGTGGTGGACGACGAGGAGCTGGTCCGGAGCAGCGTGGGCCGCATGGTGCGGCAGCTCGGCTACCAGGTCGAGTCCGCCACGGACGGCGTGGATGCCCTCCGAAGGTACCAAGAGCTGAAGCAGGACTCGACGCTGGTGATGCTGGACCTCGTCATGCCGAACATGGGCGGGGAGCAGGCGCTTCGAGAGCTCAAAAAGCTCGATCCCGGCGTCAAGATCCTGATCATGTCCGGCCACAGCGACGACGCCCGCGTGGAGTCCCTCCGCGACGCCGGCGCAGCCGGCTTTCTCCCCAAGCCCTTCTCCATCGACAAGCTGAACGTCGCGCTGAACTGCCTGCGATCGTTCGCCTAGCCAGGCCCGCCGAGGCAGTGCCAGACGACCTGGAAGTCGTGCAGGATGGGGGTGTCGGTTTGATCGACGCTGGTGAGCTCGAACTGGACCTGCAGGTACCGCGCGGGGTTGGGCGCGATGGGGCCCTGGGGCGGCAGGTCCAGCTCGGCCGGAGAGACGTCCCAGGCGTCGGACCAGACGCCGAAGTTGGCGGGATCGTCTGCCGTGCGCACCCGCACGGAGATGGCCGTGCCCTGGGGCTCGGTGGAGCTCCACTCGACCCGGTCCCACCGCGTGTCCTCGGGATCGGCGCAGCCCTCCACCAGATAGGTGTAGGTGCCCTGGGGCCGGGTGAAGTTGCGCAGGCCGAAGCCGGTGAAGTCCGAGTAGGTGTAGGGGTTCGAGCCCACCGGCACCGAGTCCACCTGGCCCGTGGGATCGCCGTTGGCGTCCACCTCGATCCGCGTGCAGGAGCCGGTGCCGAGGCCCGTGCCCGTGTCGTTGATGCCCCAGATGTGGCCCGTGAAGTCCACGCCCACGCCCACGGTGCCGGTGCCCGTGGTGTAGAAGAGCGGGTATCCGAGTGTTTCTCCGTTGTAGCTGCCGTCGGGCAGGGTCTGGGGCAAGCGCGAAATGTAGCCGTCGGTGTGCGCGATCCAGACGTAGCCCCGGGTGTCGATGGCGATGCCCCGGGAGTGCACCCCCCGCGTGAGCGTGATCTGGGTCCAGGAGCCCTGCCCGAGGGTGCTCGGCGTGGTGCGATCCGGGCGGTAGCGATAGGCGCCCTTGTCCCGGCTGCAGGCCGCGAGCCAGATGTTCTGATCCCCGTCCACGGCGATGCCGTAGTGCGTACACCAGGCCGGCGGCAGGTACGGGTTGGTGAGCTGCCCGCCGTAGTTGCCGTTGGTGTTCACCCAGGCGATGTAGCCGTGGTAGTCCGTGGCCCACACGATCCCGTGGCCGTCCACGGCCAGGCCGTAGATACACATCAGCGGCGCCGGGATGGTCACTCCCTGCACGCCCGGGGTCGCAGGATCGAGATCCACCAGCATGCCGGTGGCGCCGTCCACCTTGTAGATCTCGTTGTTGCCCGGAGACTCGCGGCAGGTGCCGACCCAGGCGTTGCCCGCACCGCCGCTGTAGGGATCCCCTGCGTCCAAGGCCACGGAGCGGCCGATCGAGGCGTACGGCCCATAGTTCGCGGTGAAGAGCACGCACTCGTCGTCCAGGCCGTAGAACTCGGGCTGGACGAAGCCGTTGGTGCACTGGGTGGTGGCGTTGTCCGGCACACCGTCGCTATCGCAGTCAGTCGTGATGGAGCCGTCGCCGTTAACGTCCGAGGAGGTCTGGATCACCCCGTCTCCGTTCCGGTCGACGCAGTCGGCCAGGGAGTTGGCGATCTTGGTCGTGGAGGACTGCCCGCCGAACGCCCGGTTGGCCACCCAGACATCGAAGTTGTAGTCCACCGCGGTCCGGCTCGGGCTGTTCGCGGTGGTCTGAATCGGGTTGCCCGCGGTGTCGAGGCACTGGCCGTTCTGATACGCCGGGTTGCCAAAGCACGTCACGCTGTAGTACCGGCCGACCTCCTTGAGCGCTGACGTGTCCACCTTGCTCACGGTGCCCGGCCCGAGATCCGTCGTGTTGGAGATCCACAGGAAGTTGAAGTTCACCGAGCCCGAGTCGAGGATGATGTCGCCGTTCGGGTCCAGCCCCACGCCGTCGGCTTCCACATGGTCCGGATCGTCCTGCGGCATGGGGAACGGCCCCACACCGATCTCCTCGGTGGTGCAGCCCGAGGTGCAGTCTCCGCAGGCGTTCAGGAGCCCTTCGTCCACCTGTCCGTCGCAGTTGTTGTCCACCCCGTCGCAGAACTCCACGGCGCCCGGATAGATGTCGGCGTTGTTGTCGGCGCAGTCCTGCACGACGCAGTCGGCGCCGCTGGGCCAGCCGTCCCCGTCGTAGTCATCGCAGTCCACCCCGGCACACCCGTCGTCCACGGTCCCGTTACAGTTGTTGTCCACCCCGTCGCCGCACACCTCCTCAGCCCCGAAGTGGACGTCCGGATCGGTTTCGTCGCAGTCCGGCCCCGCCGCGCAGCCGATGCCAAAGCCGTCTCCGTCGAGGTCCGACCCCTCGCAGGTCGGCGGCGCGCCGTCCCCGGACACGAAGCCATCTTCGGCGCCGCCGTCCCCGGATCCTCCTCCGTCCCCGTCCCCGGTGACCCGGTTCGCTCCGCAGGTTGTCAGGACGAGCAGCGCCCCCGCGGCGACAGTTGAGGTCAGCCACTTGGATAGCCTGCCAAAACGCATGTTCCCAATCTCCTCGCCACCGCGCCGGTGGACAATCGACTCCTCGACTCACCCCTATCGTACCCCAGACCGCGGCCCGAGAGCCATCCGTCATTTGACCCAGGTCAGTTTGGTGGTGCTACGGCTCGCCGCGCCGGAGGCTCTGGACGAAGCGATTCATGGTTTCTTCGGGGTGGCCCTGCAGCTCGGCGCGGAGACGGCGCCGGTCGAGGTCGGCCCGGCGGAGCGTCTCCTCCAACACTCGCTGATCGGCGAGGGGCGGGACGGGGAGCTTCAGGCTGAGCAGATCCGCTGCGGAAACCCGGGGCAGCGCCGCGCCGGTCTGGAAGCGGGCGATGTGCCCCTGCACGTATGGGGAGGCCAGGAGGTAGCGGAGCACCCGCGGCAAGACCCGCGACCGGTCTGGAACGAGCACGAGGAGCTCGCCGGAGCAGATGCCCTCCGCCACCTGTTCGTCGCACGCGAGGTAGACCTTGTTGAGCAGGGGGCGCAGGCGGCCGAACAGGACGTTCCCCGCGCCGAACACCTTGGACCGGGAGCGAACGGCTCTGCCGAGGCGCGGCTCGTACCCCACGAGATCCCCTGTCCCGGACTCGATGTGCTCGAGGCCGACGTAGCACAGAAGCCGCTCCGGCTCGGCCTGGGGATCCACCGTCTGTCGCACCTCACCGACGAGCTCGCCCAGCCGCACCAGCGGGTAGCCGGCCTCCACCGTACCCGCCTCACAGCTCCACAGCTCGACCTTCCAGCGCCCGTCTGCGGCCAGGGTTTCGAAAGGGATGGTGCCGGTCCACATGGCTACCACCCCTCCCGGGCGAGCCGGTCACGGAGCGCCTCCGCGCACACCGCGAGCTCGGAGGTGCCGTGGGCTCGTCCGGTGGCGTCGTAGCCTACCGCGTCCACCCGGACCAGGTGCACCGGGTCGTTGCCGCCGCCCTGCCCTGACAGGCGGCGCTGAAGAAAGAGCACGCTCGTCTTGATGTTGGCCCCGAAGGGCGTGAAGGTCTGAAGCGGGAGGCTCACGACGGCCCGCACCCGCGCGCGCTTCGCCACCCAGTCCCGCACGTGGGCCAGGGAGCGGTTCGACAGCAGGCTGTCGGGAACGACGATCCCCAGCCGCCCTCCCGGCCGCAGGAGCTGCAGACAGCGCTCCAACCCCAGCACCTCCAGTCCCACCCGGGACCGTCCCCGGGCCAGCTCGAGCTCGCCGAGCTGCGCGAGGCTCTCGGCGCCGAGCAGCGAGCCGAAGGGTGGGTTGGTGAGAATCAGGTCGAAGGAGGCGGGCTCGAGCTCCGGGTAGTTCGCGAAGTCGAGCAGCGAGTCACCGCACCGGATCCGGGGCACCACACCGCCCTGCAGCCGCAGACCGGTCAGGGCGATGCGCACCATGCGCTCGCTCTTTTCGATCCCGTGCACCTCGCAGCGCTCCCCGCCGACGCGCGCCAGGCAGCGGGACAGGAAGTGCGCCGAGCCGCAAAACGGGTCGAGGATCCGCTCGCCGGGTCGGGGCTCGGTCACGTCCACCATGAGCTGCACCACGGGCTCGGGCGTGAAGTACTGTCCCATGCCCGCTCGGATCGCCGGTGTGATCAGGCGCTGAAAGGCGCGGCCCTTCACGTCGGCGTCGGAGTCGCGGAGCCGTACGCCCTGCAGCGCCTCCATCACCCGGACGACGGCGGGTCCGGAGAGCCGCAGCGGGGCATCGAAGGCCCCGTGCGACGGCGCCGCCCCTCCGGACGCCTCGCGATAGTGCCGCCGAACCGCGGCCGCACGCGCCTCCACGGATCCGTACGGCTCGCCCTGCCTACCGTTCCCCTCGGCAGACAGCCGCTCCTCGTACAGCCTGGCGTGCAGGAGCTTGCAGAGCTCGTCCAGGGCTTCGTCGGCGTGCAGTCCGTCGATGTCGCGCACCAGGCTGTGCAGCTCGTAAAAGAGGTCCTCGAGGCGGCCGTCCACCTCACGGGAAGGATCCCGCGGACACGTCGCAGCCTCCCGGCCCCGGTCGAACACCTCCAGATCCCCAATGACGTCGCACCCCTGGGTGGCGAACCGGCGCCGCAGAAAAACCGTCCGGTGGCCGTCCGTCGCCAGGCCCTGCCCCAGGGTCTCGCTGCCCCGCATGGCCCGGCGAAGCGCGTCCTGGGCGGCGGTGAAATCACTCGCGATGGAGCACGCGAGATAGGGCGTCTCGCCGTCCAGCGTCACCACCACGCCCAGGAGCCCGGGCAGCACGCCCCGCGCGTCTCCCGGGTCGAGCCGCAGGATCCGGCGGCCGAGCCACTCCCGCGGATAGCGATAGGTCTCCAGCAGCTCCCGCAGCAGCCACTGCCGCACCTGCTCAGCCCGATCCGCCGGTGTGGAGTCCGGTTCGGAAACCAGCACCCAGTGCTCCGGTGCCGGCGCTTCGAATGGTCGGAGACGTGCCATGGGTTCGCCGGATCGATCCGTACCCGCGGAAGGGACCGGGGGTCAAACAGATTCTCCCGGACGGAGGCTGAGTGTCCGCGCTGACGACAACCGTTGCCAGGGCGGGCTCGCGCCATTAGAATCCGCGGTCATGACGGCACTGCGAAACGTTGTGGCGTCGGACGCGCTGGTCGCGCTGCGCGGCGCGACCGGTTGCCGCCGGCCGGGAGCGGCGTCCCTCTGCGCGCTGAGCGCGGCGCGGGGGCCGGGGAAGACGCGGTGGCGCGGCAGGGCACGCCGAAGATCCCGACGGCGCAGCGCACGCGGCCCGAGCAGTGCCTGGGGACTTGCCGTGTCCTGCCGAGCTGCCCGGCCGACGACGGGGTGACCACGAGATGATTGTAGAGGATCGACGCCGCCGGCTGTACTTCGCCACCGTCATGATGGCGGGCGCTTTCGTCATCGGCATCGTCGGCTTCTACCTGCTCGGGGGCGGCGCCTGGAGCTTGCTCGACTGCGCCTACATGACCGCCATCACCCTCTCCACGGTGGGATATGGCGAGGCGCTGCCGATCAGCAACGTACCGGGCGGCAAGGTCTTCACGATCATTCTCGTCTTCGGTGGCGTGGCCACCGTGCTGTACTTCGCCTCCACGATCATGGCGTTCCTCGTCGAGGGTGACCTGCAGGCCCTGCTCGGGAGCAAACGCATGGAAAAGAGGACCCGCAAAATGCACGATCACTTCATCGTCTGCGGCGTGGGGCGAACCGGCCGTCACACGGTGCGGCAGCTCATCCGCGCCGGCCACGAGGTGGTGCTGGTGGATCAGAGCGAAGCCAGGATCCAGGACTTCCTCGACCGCGACGGGGTCAAGCTGTTGTACATCGCCGGCGACGCCGCCGATGAGGCGACGCTCCAGAACGCCGGGATCGATCGGGCGCGCGGGCTCATCTGCGCCCTGGACAGCGACCAGGCCAACCTGTACGCCGTGCTCACCGCGCGGGAGCGCAACCGCTCGCTGCGGATCGTGTCCAAGGTCAGCGGCCGAGCCGCGGCCAAGAAGTTCAAGCTCGTGGGCGCCGACGCGGTGGTGGCGCCGAACGAGCTCGGCGGCAAGCGACTCTTCTCCGAGATGACCCAACCGGCGGCCGTGGCGTTCCTGGAGCAGCTCGTGCTGCCCGACCGGCTGAACCTGGCCGTGCAGGAGATCGTCGTGTCGGAGAGCTCGGTGCTCGCCGGACAGACCCTGGCCAAGGCCGATCTGCGGCGCGAGGTGGGCAACGTGCTGATCCTCGCCATCAAGCTTCCCGACCAGCAAGAGTACGAGTACAGCCCCAAACCCGACAGCCGGCTGATGCCGGGCGCCTCCGTGATGGCCATGGGCGCGCCGGACGAGATCGATCGGCTGCGGACTCTCGCGAGCTAGCGGGCCGCAGGCGATGACCGAGTCGACACCTCCCAAGAAGCAAGCCCTCGGCCCCGTCACCCTGCGTCTGGTGCGACGCATGGCCGGCGTCGAGGACGCCGAGCTGGATCGCGCCGGGCGAAGCGTGGCCTACGCCCTGGTGGAGGGCTACCTGAGCGTGGTGATCAACCTCGCGCTCTTTGCCATCAAGCTCACCCTCGGGCTGCTCACCGGGTCCATCTCCCTGATCGCCGACGCCGTGCATACGGCCTCGGACAGCCTCACGTCGGTGGTGGTGGTCGTCAGCGCCTACATCGCCCGCAAGCCCCCGGACCGGGAGCATCCCTACGGGCACGGCCGTATCGAGTACGTGGCCACGGTGGTGATCGCCGTGCTCCTGGGCGTGGCCGGGTTGGAGTTCGGCAAGGAGTCCATCCTCCGGATCCTCAACCCCCGGCCCATCTCTGCCTCGTGGATCGTGATCACGGTGGTGCTGGCCACGGCGGTGGTCAAGGAGTGGCTCGCCCGGTACGCCATCAAGCTGTCGCAATTGTCCGGCAACCGCTCCCTGACCGCGGACGCCTGGCACCACCGCAGCGACGCCATCGCCACGGTGCTGGTGGCGCTCGGCATGATCGCGACGATCCTGGGCTGGCCCATCTTCGACGGCATCGCCGGCGTCGGCGTGAGCTTGCTGCTGTTCAAGGTTGCCTACGAGATCGCCCGGGACGCGGTGGACTCCCTGCTCGGCCAGGCGCCCACGCCGGAGGAGATCGCCCAGGTCAAGGTTCGGGCCCGGTCCGTCGAGGGCGTCCACGGCGTGCACGATGTAGTCATCCACCGCTACGGCAGCAACGTCTTCATCTCCCTGCACGTGGAGACCTCGGCCGAGCCCTCGGCCATCGACCTGCACCGCATCGCCGCCGAGGTGGAAGAACGGGTCGCGGCGGGGGGGCACGGCTCGGTGTGCGTGCACGTGGATCCGGTGGATCGGGACCACCCCGCCTACGACACCGTCTGCCGCTTGGTGGCTGAGTTGGTCGCCGGGGATCCGGATCTCACCTCCTTTCACGACTTACGCCTGGTGGGCGGCGCCGAGGAGTTCAATGTCGTTCTCGACCTCGTGATCTCCCCGGACTGTCGAGACTTCCCCGCGATTCAAGGCCGGGTCGAGCAGGCCATCCGCGCCCACTACCCGGCCGCCCAGGTCGTGATCGAGGTGGAGCCCACCTACTCCTACTGAACACAGGAGGTCTGAGTCACCACCTACACCGCCTACCTCCCGGAGGCCTGGATCTACACCGAGCCGCTGTGCACCGATCAGCCGCCCGGCCGGCTCCGATCCATCCTCGTGCGTCGTTTCGACCAGGAGGACCCCACGAGCGAATCCCCCTAGTCCTACTAATCACTCTGTGTTATTTCACGGACCACAAGGACTGTGGACATCAGGAGGCAAATCATGAGATCGGGAAAAACCCTTAGGGTTATTGGTATCTTAGCGACGTTCGGCGCCCTGGCTCTCGGGTGCGGAGACGACGACGGGACGCAGGCGGTCTGTGGCAACGGTCTGATCGAGGGCGACGAGACCTGTGACGGCTCAGCCCTCGGGGGCAGCACCTGCACGACCGTGCCCGGTGACTTCACCGGCGGCACCCTCGGCTGCACGAACCTCTGCGAGCTCGACACCAGCCAGTGCACGAGCACGACCGCGGAGTGCGGCAACGACACCCAGGAGGAAACCGAAGACTGTGACGGCCTGGACCTCGACGGCAACACCTGCTCCTCGGTGCCGGGCGGCTTCACCGGCGGCACCCTGGCCTGCACCACCCTGTGCGCCTTTGACACCTCCGGCTGCACGAACGTCGCGACCTCGGACCAGATCCAGGCCGTCATCGACGCGGTGGACGCCTCCGGGCTGGCCCTCGAAATCGGCGGCGCCTGGGTCACCTATGTCAAGCCCGCGGTGGGCAACGAGGACGCCGGCTTCTTCCTGCAGGCCGAGCAGCTCGGACCGGCACTCTACGTGGCCGTGGATCCGGCCACCCTGACCCCTGTCCCGGCGGTGGGGGACGAGGTTTCCCTCACCGTCGTGACGAAGGTCACCCAGAACGGCCAGCCCCGGGCCACGGAGATCAGCGGCTTCTCGGTCGCCTCCAGCGGCCACGACTTCATGAGCCTGCTGCAGGACGTGACCGACGCCTCGGACCTGATCACCGCTCTGGATGACTACACCAGCGAGCTGATTACGGCCACGGGCACCCTCTCCGGCGACATGCAGTTCGCGGGCCAGGGCCACGTCGCCGCAACCTTCGACACCAGCGCCATCGCCGGGAACACCGACCTGCGGCTGCGCATCCCCGACGCCCTGAACGCCGCCCTGGGCCTCGAGCTCGGCTGTGTTCTCACCGTGGTCGCCACGCCGGTGTGGCGGTTCGACACCCGGGTGCAGCTCTCCGCGTGGGTCTCCGAGGACATCACCGTGACGAGCTGCCCGGCGCCCCAGGTGGTCCAGGCCGTAGCCATGGACATGAACACCGTACACGTCACCTTCAACCGGGACCTGGACGCCGGGAGCGTCCTGGCGGACGGGAGCCAGTTCACTTTTGACAACGGGCTCACCGCCTCGGCCGCCACGGCCTCCGGCAACACGGCCACGATCACCACCTCCGCCCAGGTCAGCGGCACGCTGTACACCGTCACTGTCGCGGCCACCGTCACCGACGTGCACGGCACCGGCGTGGACGCCGCGGCCAACACCGCTCAATTCAGCGGCTACGCCGCCTTTGCGGCGGACCTGCTCCTGTGGGAGCTCGACTGTGACCAGACCGGCAACGATCCGGCCGAGTTCGTGGAGCTCTGGAACAACAGCGGCGCAGCCATTGACTTTGCCACTGCCAAGTACTTCGTGCTCCTGGTCAACGGCAACAACGACCAGATCTACGACACCTTCCAGCTCACAGGTACCGTGGCCGACGGCGCGGTGTTCGTGCTCGGCAACAACACCGGCGCGGACCAGTCCCTGGGCGGCGGCACGGCCGTGCTGCAAAACGGACCCGACGGCATCCTCCTCGTGCGCTGCGACACCTGCACCGACGCGACGACCGACTTCTCCGCCGCCACGGCCCTCGGAACCACCGCCACCTTCACCACCGACGGCGGACAGACCGCCACCAAGGTGGACGGCGTGGTCTACGTGACAGGTGACACCGCGACCGCCAGTCTCCTGTCAGTGATCGGCGTGACCGCTCAGTGGGACGAGTCTGCCGGCGCCGGCTCCACCACCGACTCGCTCCACCGCACCACCCCCGGCGTCTGGGCGCCGTCCGCTCCCAGCCCCGGCTCGCTGTAGCGCTTCGCCCCCCTCCCCCACTCTCTCCGACTCGCGCCTGACGCACTCGCTTGCGGGTGCAACACCGAGTTTCACACCGACCAGATGAAGCTCGAGATCTGGGTCGACCAGAACGGCAATTGCGCCTACGAAGGCACTGAGAACTGGGAGCCCTACGGCGGCCATGTCACCTGGGATCCCGCCCACGTCTACCGCGTCCGCATCGAGTATTTGTGAGACTCACAAAGTCACACCGCCTCAGCACGAAATCGGCCTTCACCAACAGAAGCCAAGCCAACCACAGCGCCAGCGGAGCGGAGGCGGCGTCCTGCGAAAAACGAGTGCGAGCGCAGTTTCGGAATTCTCGCGAAGCGAGAAACCGCCTGTTTGAGCATCGCACCGTTTTCGCAGGTGTAGCCGCCGGAGCGAAGCGGGTATTGGCACGACGCACCGGGGCTCCAGAGCCCTCAGGAATCCGTTGAATCGCCAATTAGCTTCATGATATAAGTGGCGTTTGCTCTGTTTGCGACGGTTGGATCCTCAAGACCTTGGGAGTGAGAGATGTCTAGAACGGTGAAGTGTGGATTGATTCAGTGCGCCAACGCCCTGGACACGTCGGAGTCCTGCGAGAAGATCTCCGAGGCGATGATCCAGAAGCACCTGCCTTTCGTCGACGAGGCGGCCAAGCAGGGGGTGAAGATCCTCTGCTTTCAGGAGGTGTTCAACGGGCCCTACTACTGCCCGAGCCAAGACGTGAAGTGGTACGGCCTGGCCGAGGAGATCCCCGGCGGCCCCACCGTGGCCCGCATGCAGGAGATCGCCAAGAAGCACTCCATGGTGCTCGTGGTGCCCATGTACGAGCGGGCCATGGCCGGCGTGTACTACAACACCGCCGCCGTGATCGACGCCGACGGGTCGTATCTGGGACGCTACCGCAAGAAGCACATCCCACAGGTGGCGGGTTTCTGGGAGAAGTTCTTCTTCAAGCCGGGCAAC
>JBDRSE010000330.1:0-2671 GCA_043825095.1 bacterium | reverse complement strand
CCCCGCGCGCAGCGCGGGCTACCCCTTGAGGGGACGGGAGGGGAGTCTTCCGCCGCGGAGCGGCGGCTCTGTCGGTCTGGTTTCGGCACCGAGCAAGGCTGGGCCCCCGTCCGGCGATCGAGCCGCCGCGTCGCGGCTCAGCTCTCCCCCTCCGCCCCCTCCGGGGGAACCTCGCTGCGCTCGGGAGGTGCTGCAAATAGCCCCCCCCGTGAACACATACCAAAATGCGAATGCTTGGGGTCTGACCCCAAGCATTCGCATTTAGCGAGTGCGATAAGAGATTCTGATTCCGGCGACGAGGAGCCAGCCGGGCTGGGGTCGGAGGTCCATGGGGTTGGCGCCGTCCCGGCGGCTGTTGGTGAGGTTGGTGCCTCGCAGGTAGGCGAAGAAGCCCCGGGTGACGCGCTGCTCGAGGTAGGCGTTGAGGAGCGGGTAGCCCCGGGAGTAGTCGCGGTTCTGCACGTCGACCCAGACCCGGTCGTGGTAGCTCAGCCAGAGGGTGAAGCGGGTGCCCCACCGGGGGTGGTGAAAGCGGAGCAGCGCCTTGACCTGGTGCCGCCCGCGGTTGGGGAGCTCCTTGCCGGTCTCGAGATTGTCGGCGTAGAGCAGGGCATAGCTGGCCGACACCTGGAGGTAGCGGTGCAGCGGCACCTGCACGCCGAGCTCCAGGCCGTAGACCCGTGAGCGGTCCACGTTCTCCTGGGTCACGTAGAAGAATCCTTCGTCGTGCCAGGCGATCTCGGTGGGCTGAATCAGGTCGCGATACAGAGTGTAGAAGCCGGCCACCTGGATCAGGCAGCCGCGGAACGGCCGTACCTCGAGCCCGGCGCTCCAGGCGTCGGCGGTCTCGGGCTTCAGGTCCGGATTGCCGAGCACGGCGAAGGGAAACCCCGCCTCGGAGTGGTCGAAGTGGTAGTAGAGGTTCTTCAAGGTGGGGGCGCGGAAGCCGTGACCGTAGCCGAGCCGGATCCGCAGCCAGCGCAGGGGGTCCAGAAGAATGGACAGCTTGGGTGTGACGTGGTGCCCGAAGCGGTGGTGGTGCGTGTAGCGGATGCCAGGGACCGCGGTCAGCCACGTCCAGGGGGAGAGCTCGTCCTGCAGGAAGACCTCTTCGGTGTGCACGCTCTCGCCGTCCACCTCGGCGGCGCGGAGCTCGCGGCCGTCCTCGAGCACCTCGCGGCGATCCACGCGCAGATACTCGTAGTTGGTTTCGAATCCGGCGGTCAGCAGGTTCCAGCGGCCCAGGAGCACGCGCCCGAAGAGCCCCACGTTCACCTGATGGTTCCGCATGAACCGCAGCCTGCGGGCGATGGAGTCCGGGTTGTCTTCGTCGGAGTCCCGGAGGAAGGCCTGGTAGTAGGTGCGCAGGGTGATGCGGTCCGTGGCGTTGAAGCGCCATTCGGCCGACACGGTCGCCGAGGGCCGGTGGTAGATCTGCCGAGCGTCGTACACGGTGTCCGCGACGCGGCCGGACGGGTCGGAGAGCACCCCCTGACGGTGCTCCAGGCCGTAGCGGAGCCGCAGGTTGAGCCGGAGCTTGGGGAGCGGTCGAACGTCGAGGCGCCCCAGGGACAGCAGGGCTCGGGTGCGATAGCCACCGGTGATGGGCGTCTGGGGGGCCATGTCAAAGGCGTCCCGGGCGCGGTATTCGGCGCCGAACCGGAATCCCACCGCCGGTGTGGGCCGTCCACCCAGCCGGAGCAGGAGCTGCTGGCTGCCGTAGCTGCCGTACTCGCCCTGGGCGAGCAGCCGGTAGCCGCGGGCCGGCGGGTCGTTGGTGTGCAGGTGGATCACGCCGCAGAGCGCGTCCGCGCCGTAGAGCACCGAGGCCGGGCCCTTGATGATCTCCACCCGCCGGGCGTCGGCTACGGAGAGCTGGGACGCATCCACGATGCCGTCGGACAGCCCGATCATCCGGCGGCCGTCCACCAGGATGAGCAGCCGACGGGGGTCGCAGCCGCGGATCTGGATTCCCGTGGGGCTGCCGCGTTCGTAGTAGAACTGCGAGCCCACGATCACCCCCGGGTGGTCCTGCAGCGCCTCGCCGAGGGTTTTGGCGCCCTTCTCCCGCAGCTTGCTCTCGGTGAGCACCTCCTTGCGGATGGCGCTGTCGGCCACAGGCTCGTCGACCCGGGTGGTGGTCACGGTGACGTCGCGCATGCGTTGTCGGATGGCGCGCTTGCGGTGGGGCGTCCCTTTGGGCTTGGCCTTTGCCTTCTCGGGCGGGTCCATCTCCAGGCGAAGGTCCGGTGGGGCGCGACGGCGCGCGGGCGTGGGTTGCGCCTCCGCGGACGCAAGCTGCCCCAGTGACAGCAAGAGCACGGGCACTGATACGAACCGCCGAGGCACCATGTCTTTCAGTGCAGCTCGAAGGCGAGATTGACCGAGGAGCGGATGCGTCGGCCACCGAGGATTTTGGGCGGGCGGAGTCGGCCGCTGATGCGTCCGAGCGCGGCGCGTCCGGCTCGGTCGAGCAGAGCTGCGCCCGAGGACGTTGTGACGCGCACGTCGGTGATGCGACCGTCGGCTTGCACGACGAAGGCCAGCCCGACGGTGCCCTGGATCCGGTTCCGGCGGGCCAGGGGAGGGTACTGTTTGGCGCGCAGGAGCAGGGACCGGAGCTGACCAAGGTACCTGCGGGCGGCGGCGCGCACGGCGCTCGGGGCGGGCT
>JBDRSE010000329.1:0-2912 GCA_043825095.1 bacterium | reverse complement strand
ACCCGCGCGCCGCCCGCAGCTCGAGGATCGCCAGGCGCTCGGTGGGTCGGTAGTGGGGACGTCTGCGCGGGTCCACGCCGGCCATGCGCGCATCCTTGATCCGCATCTCCTCCTTGAGGAGCGCGATCTCGGCGCGGGCCTCCTCGAGCTGTCCACGCAGACGGACCCGCGCGAGTGGGCTGTTGGCCGCCCAGCCTCGAGCGCAGACGATCGCCGCGTGGGCGAGGGAGACGACGAGGAGGATCGCGGACCGCGCGTGCTGGGGGGAAGAACGATGTCAGCGAAGCGCAAGGGCAGGATCGCGCTGATTCTATCCCTGCTCGCAGGTCTGGTTTATCCGGGCTGATATCACGCAGCTACGGCCCGCTCTTCCTTATCAATCGACAGGGATGCAGACACCGTTGCTGTCGCAACTCGAATCAGGTGGGCACCCCCCCGAGGCATCGCAGTTGTGGAGGCCAAGACGCGTACCCGAGGCACCCGACTCCCCGGGGGCCCCGGTGGCAGAACCCCCGACCGATCGGCCTCCCTGACCACCCGCGCCGCCAGTGGCGAGGTTGTTGTCGTACAGGAAGATATTCCCGCCAGCGTACACGGCAGTGTCAACATTGACGCCGAGAATGTCGAACGAGGGCCCGCCCGCGCCGCCGCCACCACCACCGCCGGGTCCGCCATTACCGCCATCGCCCCCCTTGCCTCCCTGGGAGGAGATCCAATCCGGAGGAAGTCCGCCAAGACCTCCAAGGCCGCCGAGGCCGCCCGCGCCTCCGTCGCCGCCGTCACCACCAGGGCCGCCCGAACCGCGTTGAAAGCTATTGTTGAGTAGAAGCGGGAGAGAAGTGGAATCCATAGGGTCGCTGCGGGCGACGAGGATGCCCAGCGACGCGCCCCCCTGGCGCCCGGGACTTCCACCCTCGCCACCGCAGCCCGACGCGCCGCCGCCTCCGCCGGCTGGTCCAAGCTCGTGCCGCCCGCAGTCGCCAGACCGGAGGTAGAAGTACGCGACGCCGCCGCCACCGCCACCACCGCCACCGCCACGGCCCGAAAAGCCTGATCCGCCGGCGCCTGCGAGTTCGGGAGCAACGGTCCAACGGCCATTCGAGATCGAGCCGCAGCGGCCAGATCCGGCACGGCCTCCCAGGCCGTTCCTGCCATCGGCTCCGTCCCGACCATCGAGACCCACGTTGAGCTGAATGCCGTCTGGATAGCCCGATTCGGTGGCGTGGACGCAACCGGAGCCGCTCATCGTATCGAAACGCCAATCGAAACCGCCCAACCCGTTCCCACGATCAGCGCTGTGGTACTCGGCCTGCGCGCCCTGGTTCGTCAACGGGTCACACTGCGGGCACACGGTGAGCCCGCCTGGGTTCCCATGTGCAGCCAAACACGCGTCGTTGTACCCGCCCAGACCTCCCGGATTTATCGAGTCCTCGGGACAATCACCGTAGCTACGTACGCCGCGGGAGCCTCGCTCACCGTCCAGCCCGGTGCTGATCTGCCGACCAAAACCAGGGGCGCCGCCGCGTCCACGACCTCCTGCGCCGCCGCGTCCGCCCATTATCTGGTTGCTGCGAAAGACGACCCTATCGTCGCAGTCCTCGATCAACACGGCCACAGACGCTTGTCCGTCGTCGTCTTCGGCCGGAGACTGGTCGATGTCGCGCCCGCGAATCACGAAGCCGGAGACAAGTGTATCCGTGGAACGAATACCTGCGGCCACGACTGTTGCCGGCGCCGACTGGCCGATTATCACCGAGGCGTGTTGCACCACGTCGCGACCTTGGAAGTCCGCGGCGTACCCGCCGTGGAGCTCGACCCCCAGCGGAAGCTGGACATCTTCGTCGTACCGACCTTCGGCGACCAGAACGGCTCTCTTTCCGGAACCGCCCAGGGCGGCCAGCGCCTCGCCGATCGTGGCGAAGGGAAGCGCCAGGCTGCCGTTTCCGCCCTTACCGCCGGAGCGCACGAACAGCACATCGCCCACCACGCCATCGATGCCGTCACAATTTTCGTCGAGGTACTCGAGACCAGCCTCGGGCAAGCCGACTTGATCCGGCCGGTCGGTGTGCGTGTTATCGAGAATCCGCCGGCACTCGCATCCATCGTCAGGGTCGCCGTTGACGTCGACCCACTCGTACACCAGGCCGCCCTCGACCTCGGTCAGGCACCGGCTCATCGCACAGGTGGGAGCGCCCAGCGGGTCATCCACACACTCGCCGTTGGCGTGATCGGTGTCAGGCGTCCAGAGCAGCGTACAGTCATTGTGGCAGAAGCGGCAGTGCCGATCACTCTTGTAGCGGCCAGTCACCGGATCGAGGAAGCCCTCGTCGATCCCGCCGTTGCAGTTGTTGTCCAGGCCGTCACAGATCTCGACGTTAAAGTCCTCCACGTCGCACTGCGACCAGGTGTAGCCGTCTCCGTCGTCGAGGCATTCCTGGAAGCCGATGCACGTATCCACCAAGCAGGACCGAACCGCCCCTAGCGCTGCAACCGAACAAAGACAGCTACCATTCTTGGGCAGGCACTGCAGTCCGCCTTGATACGATTGACACAGGTAACCCGGCGGACAGAGCCTCCCGTAAGGAGAGTCCGCCGAGCAGTCTCGTCCGCAAAAGCGCTCGCCTGCTTGGGCGATGCAACGGCTACCCGGGGCCAGGCAGTCGGCACCGTCGCTGCACGGCTGGCACAGGTTGGCAGGCAGCTGCAGACATATCGATCCATCGCGGTATGGAAAGAAGCCAGGTGCGCAGGAGAGCGCACGACAGCGCGCAATTCCGGCCGCGTCCAGCACGCACTCCGTGTCGACGGAGTTCGACATCATCTCAGAGCAATTCGCGCCGCAGGCTCCGCAGTTCTCGTCGTCGAGGAACCGGCCCTGCGCGTCCTGGAAATCCTCGTCGAACAGGCCATCG
>JBDRSE010000328.1:0-5199 GCA_043825095.1 bacterium | reverse complement strand
CGCCAGGCAAGGCGCGAGTGAGGAGCGCGCGCAGCGTACTTTTGGTACGTGAGCACGCACCGCAGCGAGCAACGAAGCCTGGCGGGATGGATCGTGGTCAATGTGATGCTGTTTAGAACCCGATGGTGCCGACCGTGAAGGTGTCTTTCCGTTTTGTGAGACGCAGGGTCATGGAGCGGCGGCGTTGGTTGGGGCGGCCGAAGTTGGTGTAGACGTCCACCTGCAGGGTGACGGCGCCGATGAGCTTGGCCGCCGAGCTGCCGTAGAACTTGGTCTTGATGGTGTAGCGGCCGCGCACGGCCCGGCGGATGAGGTAGACCTCGGGGCCGTAGCCCTGGGTGAAGTCACGGGTGACCATGCCGCCGATCTCGGTGCGGTTGTGGCCGTAGTAGGCCTCCTCGCCGGTGGGCTCCACCACGTGAAGATCCATGTCGGTGAGGTCGGCGTCCCAGGACATGACGATGCGGATGTCCACGGTGAGGTGCTTGATCAGGCGCTTGTCCACCGGCAGCGCCCGCGCGCCCAGGCGGCGGGCCTTGGGCAGGATGTTGTTGAGCTCGGTCAGCGCGATGACCTCGATCTCGTTGAAGCGGTCCCACTTGTTCATGACGACCTTCGACAAGAGCGCCATGGCCCGCACATAGTCTGCTCGCGCCGAACCGCGCCCTGCGGGACGGCGGCGCTCGCGATCGCCCCGGCGCTCGAGCACCAGCGCGAGATCCCGGAAAGACTGGGGCTCCTCGCGCCGCAGCTTGAGGGCCTTCTCGAACATGTTCACGCTGAGATCGTACTCGGCGATCTGCGACAGGCGGTGGGCCAGGACGCGGATCAGGGCCGGGTTCTCGAGCTCGAGCTCGGCCAGGTTGGACAGGATCCGCAGGGCGAGGCGCGGCTGTTTCACGCGCCGGAAGAAGTGGGCGCAGTCGAGATAGAACGCCGGGGACGCCCCGTGCTGCTTCCGCTGGGCCAGATACACGGCGTACCGCCCGGCCGCCGGGGAGGCCTTGAGGGCCGCGACGTACGGCGTCTTGGGATCCCAGGCCTTCATGGTGATGCTGGGGCCGGTGGCCTGCACCCCAGCGGTCTTCTTGGCCCGGCTGTCAGCCGATCTCATCACTCTCCCCATGGCCATGCCGCGCCCCCCGCCCCTCCCGCTTCTGAGCATCGACTCCATGGGAGCAGGGGAATGGGCGTGGACGGACAGCCGGCGGGGGCTCGGGCGGGGCCGGTGATAGGTCCGTCGGAACTTCGTGTTCCACCACAGCACGCGCTGCTTCCACAGGGCGAGCACGTGGGACAGCTTGGAGGCCTGTTTTTGCTGCTTCTGAGCAGCGAGCTGCTGCATGGCCGCGTCGTACTTCTGCGCCATGCCGGGCAGGCTGGCCGGGGGCCGGATCTTGTGCTCGATGTACTGGGAGAGGTTCTCGAGCACCAGCAGCGAGGTGCCGGGGGTGACGAGGGAGTGCGCCTTGCCGAGGTCAGTGATCTCGGCCTCGTTCTTGGTGGGGAAGATCATCAGGTCGTCGAGCTTCTTCTGCGCCCAGTTGCGCCGCAGCAGGTCGCCTCGGACGGCGTCCCGGCGTCGAACGGTGAAGGTGCGGCGGTGCATGACGCGCCGACCCACGCCGTACTGGACCGTGACCTGCCCCGTGTCGCCCGTGAGCCGTCCGGCCAGGGTGAAGAAGCCGTGCACCGGGGCGCGAACCTTGGGGTACACGCCGCGCACGGTCGCGCCGGAGACCTGCGCGGAGAGGAAGGAGAACACCTCGGCGCCGATGGCCGAGAGGGCGGCGGGGACGCTGATCCGGTTCAGGTTCAGGTAGGCGCCGCCGGAGCGGAGGGCCAGATAGCGCAGGAAGGCGTGGTTGGCCGTGGTGGCGCCGTTGATGGCGTAGACCGGGGCGCCCAGGGAGGGCGGCTTCTCCACGCCGAAGTTGGACAGCCCGTCCGAGAAGAACAGGACCAGATCCACCCGCCCCGGCACCGGACGGACGCTGCCCAGCTGGGTGCCGCCGTCGTAGGTCATCTGGCGCAGGGCGGTGAGCAGCGCGCTCCGCTGGGCAGGCAGCCGGAACAGCCGGGGCCGTTCGGCCTCGTTGCGGAACACCACGAGCTGCACCGACACCGGGCGCCGGAGCTGGTCGAGGTAGCTGGAGAGCAGCTGTAGCTCCTTTTCGTGCGAAACCTTCTCCCGGGACAGGGAGGCGTCCCAGTACAGGGCGATGCGTCGCGGCGCGCCCACGGCGCCCGCGGCCCGGCGCTTCACCACGTCGCGGATGGCGAAGTAGACCTGGCCGTCCGGCGCGCGCTCCACCCGCACCGGTGTCCGCTCGATGTGCGGCAGCTGCACCCGCAGGTCCTTGGTGAGCGTGACGTTCTGCACCTTGACCTTGGCCACGAAGCTGTCCCGCCAGGCGCCGAAGGAGAGCCCGGCGGGGCCGCCGCCCAGCACCACCGGCTTGGCGACCGCCTTGATCACTTCGAGGTGCAGGCTGAAGGACTTCCCCTTCTTGCGGAGGTTCAAGGGGAGCCGGTACACCGCGCCGGCGCGCGTATTCAGCACCTCGGTGACGTAGCTCACCCGGATGGTCCGAGTCCCCCGGGCCGGGATCGGAAAGACCCGCGGCTGGACGTTCCGCCCCTGGGTCCACTCCACGAGGCCGGGGTCGATCCCCTTGCGCACCTCCTTCTCGAACACCTGGCGCGCCCGCTCCTTGCCCACCACCACCCCGTCCACCATGCGACCCCGGATGTCCAGGGCGTAGCCGCTGATGGTGGCCCCTTCGGGCAGCGGAAAGTAAAGATCCCCTTCGTGCGCCCGCTGGTTGGGATTGTAAAAGACCATGGTCATCTCGGTCTCGGCCAGGTGGCCCAGGATCTTGGCCCGCACGGCCACCCTGGTCAGCTGCAGGGGCACCGACTTGGGCCCGCGCCGCACCATCAGCACCGGCGGCGGCAGCGGCCGGACCAGCTGCAAGTCGTCCACGACAATCCCCGTGGGAGGTCGTCGTCCGCGGGAGTCGGCCTGGGTCGAAGGCAACAAAGACGCGACGGCTATCAGGAGGGAAGCGAGAGTTCTCATGTGGTTCCTTGTCTCGGGCTCCGCTGGAGAAGCGCCGCTGAGGTCAATAGGGTTTCAGACGCACAAGCGCCCCAGAAGTTCCGATCCCTGTCTGGCTACTCCGGCCACGGCACGGGCAGGGCGGGTGTTTCGAACAGGCCCTCGAGGGGCGCGTGGTCGTGGCGGGTGATGACGAGGGTGACGATGGGGCGGGCGGCGCTGCGTTTTCGACGACCACGGTAGTGCCTGACGAGGGTGCTGCCCAGCGCGATCTGCAGGCGCGTGAGGCGCTTTCGGTTCTGCAGGTCGAAGCAGGTGTGGCGCTTCATCAACCGGAGCACTGCCGCGCGGATCCCGGCGCGCTCCTTGTCGTCCTCCAGGAACTTGGCGAAGAGGGCGTTGGTGGTCTGGATGTGGAGCCGATCCGCCCAGTAGTCCTTGCAGCCCTGGAACCGGTAGCGCGGGTAGATCTGAAAGTCGACCCGATGGATCTTGCGCTTCGTGCGGGCGGTCGCGTCCGGAATGCTCGAACCCTCCGGTCCGGTGAGCAACGCCGCGCCCACGGCCGAGGCCGCGCCCAGGGTCAGCTTGAGGAATCCCCGGCGGCAGAGCCTGTAGTCCACCGCGGACGGGTACCCCGCCTCCTGGTCGTACTGCGTCACAGGGCTGCGTTTCTTCATGTCCAGGCTCCCACTCGCGGTTCCTGCCCGACACAGTATACCAGGCGCCGTCGGCTCACATGAAGTGGAACGAGTAGGACACGGTGGTGGATTGGCTGGACCTGGGAAAGAACCAGCTCCGGACCGTCTGCTGGATGCACCGGGCCGTGGGGGCGTGCCCCAAGGTGTCGGTGAGCACGCGCATCGCGGTGACCTTGCCCCCCGGGCCCACGGTGAAGGATACCTTGTACAGCGCCCTCCCCGGGCGCCGCATCGGACCCCTGATCCCGCGGAGGCAGGCGGCGTAGTCGTCGCGCTGGTACCGAACCACCCGGAGCACGTCCGGTCGCCTCAACACCCGGGCCGTGCCGGGGCCGTCCTGCGCCAGGAGCCCCCGGGACACCTGCCAGAGCACGCCTCGCGGCGTGTCCGCGTCCAGCGGTCGCAGCACGCTCAACCCAAGACGGAGCTGCACCCACGCCGCCTTGCGCGGCGGCCACGGGAACTCCCAGCCCTCGAAGACCCGGCGCACGCACGCGCGGGTCGCGCGGTCCTTGAGTCGCGCCCGGGTGATCCGCACCCGGCCGCGCGTTCGCTTCGCCCGGAGCCGATAGTGCACGTCGAGGGATCCCTTGCGGAGCTCCGGCCGAGCAAAACCGCCCCGGGAGTAACACTTGATCAACGCGGGAAAGAGCGGACCGAACCGAAGGTACTTCTCCGTGAACATCCGCCGCATGCCCCCGGTGTTGCTGTGCTTCCGTACCCCCAGGGTGAGCCAGTGGATCCCGGGCGTGCGCGGAGGTTCGGGGCAGCGATAACCGCGCGAGGCTCCGGCGGTCAGCCCAACGGTCAGGCGCACCCGCGTGGTCCGTCCGCGCATCCGCCCGAACCGGGCGGTCTTCAGGATCCCGAGGATGCACGCCTCGGTGTTCGGGTGCTTCAAGGTGGTCGACACCAGCTTCACCCCCTGGGCGCGGCCGTCCGGCCCGAACCGGAGCTGCACGTCGAGCTGCCCCGAACGAAGCGGATCGTCCAGCTGCGCGTTGCAGATGTAGCACCGGAGCATGCCGGCGCGGTTCCGTTCGAGCGCCCGTTTCACGTACCGGGCGGGCACGCCGCCGGTGGCCGTCGGCAGGGGGAAGTCCACCCGCGCCGTGGTGTGCGGCGGCACCGGGGAGTCTGCCGCCGCGCGACCCGGGAGCAGGGCGAGGGTCAGCGCGACAGCGCTCGTCGTTGCAGGCAGCCGGAGTCTCGTGCGTGGCATTGGTACGTCCCCGATGCAGGGATAGCAGCACGGGCCCGGCGGATCGTCAAGGGCACGCGCACAGGGCGCATACCCGCTGAGAGAGCCACGCGGCGGCGGCCCGCTCCGCTCCTGGCGGACAATTGTCATGTAGGTGCGATGCACCCCCCCGAGGATTGTCCGTTTTGTAACCGTTCACGTGGTAGACGGCACAGCGCCCCCCGCGCCGCGCGGGC
>JBDRSE010000327.1:0-8590 GCA_043825095.1 bacterium | reverse complement strand
GGCGGCCGCCGGGCCGGGAACCCGCTCGAGCACCTGCTCCCCGAGTTCACCCTCGCGCTCCCCGCGGGCTGAAGCCCGACTTCACCCTCGCGCTCCCCGCGGGCTGAAGCCCGCGGTCAGGATGGCCTTCGGCAAGCCCCGAGGGCTCCGGCCGGCCGGCCGAAACAAGAAGCCCTCCGGGCTTGCGGCGGCACGCCGCATCCTGACCGCGGGTTTTATACCCGCGGCGGAGTTCAGCGAGAACTCGATTGCCCTGCTTCCCCTCGGATGAACGACCACCTGCCGATCTACAGAACCTCCCCGAGTCCCTGATACCCCCGCGTTCACGCGGGCCAAGTCGTGATCACGCCGCAGGCGGCCAGGCGTGCGCGGCCGGGATGGACTTCCGGTACCGGTTGCGACTACCATGGACCCGTGGTCATGAGTTCCGTCATCGAACGGGGCGGGAGGTCGGTGATGACACGGGAAGAACTGCTGATGAGGATCGTTGTGGATCCCGGGATCTGCTTCGGCAAGCCGGTGATCCGCGGAACACGGATCTGGATATCGCTGATCGTGGAGAACCTGGCCGAGGGGGTCGGCGAGGACGAATTACTCCAGGCGTACCCCCAGCTGAAGTCGGAGGACATCCGGGCGGCCCTGGCCTATGCCGCCGAGGTCACGCGGGAGCGGGTGCTTCCGCTCGGCGTCGAGGTGGCCGGTTGAGATTCAAGCTCGACGAGAACTTCGACCAGCGCGTGGTTCCGGCTCTTGTCGAGGCCGGCCACGACGTTTCAACGGTTCGCGATGAAGGCCTTTCGGGGAGCCCGGACGACGAGGTGTTCGGGGCTGCGGTCGGCGAGAAGCGCACGCTGATGACTCTCGATCTCGATTTCTCCAGCCCCTTGCGGTTCCCCCCGAGAGGAACCGAGGGGGTGATCGTGGTCAGGGTCCGACGCCCGCTCTTGAGCCTGATCGAAAGGACGATCATGGACGCCCTGCCGCAGCTACAGACCGGCCACGTCCGGGAAAGCTGTGGATCCTGGAGCCTGGCCGGATCCGGGAATACACACCTGATTCGGGAGATTAGCAGTTTACAGCCGAACGGGGCTGCGGCCCCTGTTTTCGGTATGAGTTCGTCCACGGTCTGAAGCCGGCCGGACAGCCCGGCGGCCTTGGCGCCGCAATCGAGAACCGAGCCTCTGCCGGCTGGGCTTGCCCCGCCCGCCAGGGCGGGGCCCCGTAGATGGAACTCCACTGGAGGTGCTTCGAACACCATGCGCCGAATGCGGACTTGACAGGGGGAGGCCTCCTCATGGAAGCCCCGATCATTCATGGCGGGGCGGCCGCCGGGCCGGGAATCCGCTCGAGCACCTGCTCCCCGAGTTCACCCTCGCGCCCCTCGTGCTACCGCCGGCGTAAGTGAGATCCACTTCCACCGGTTTTGTGATCCACATGGTCGGTGTTTCTGCGGATGTACCTGAGGCGCTGGATCTCGTTCCTGCCTCTGGTTCCCCTTCTCGATAAAGAGTGCCTGTAGTTCCTTGTCGTGCGGCGTGCAGGGGATACGCGATGAGTGCGCCGGCGTAACGGAGCACCAAAGGTCGGGTGCCTTTAGTTCTCTCTCGCGCGGTTGCGTGGCGAATCGCGCTGGCGACTCGTAGGTGCACTTGCGGTATCGTGGCTCGATAAAAATTGAGGGCTTGGAGCAAACACCTCCAAGCCCCCGGCGGTTGGTCACGTCGCTCAATCCCAACCGGCACCGTTTTCTCACGGTTGTTTGTGGATGTCCAGCGTGGCCCGATGAGGCTCGCTTGGATGGCGGTGCAGCTCCGAAAGATCGAGTGTCGTTGGTGCGGCCAGGTTTTCTTCGCCTGCCAGCGCTGCGACTACGGCCGGCGGCATTGCAGCAAGTCGTGCCGCCGCGAGTCGCGTGGACGTGATGCTCGACGCGCCCGACGCAAGCACGCCCGCAAGCCCAAGGGGCGCCGGAACAACCGGGCGCGGCAGCGCCGTTTTCGAAAAAAGCATCGAACAGCTTGGAATAACGAGGGAAAACAAGAAATAGTAACGGATCAGTCTTCCCAGGTTTTCCTTCCGGGTGTCTCCTGTTCGCATGATGAGCCCCCTGCCGCCGAGCCCAGCCCCGCAGAGCAGCCCCAGGTGGCGCCGTCCACGCAGCCGGAGCCGGTCCATCGGACCACTAGCCAGCCTCCATGCTCCCTGCACGGGTCGGAGGACACGAAGGAAGCAGCAGAGCAGGAGGCCAAAGCAGCGTCGCAAGCATCGGGGGGCCCGGTACGAGTGGCGCAGTGCCACTTCTGCGGGCGGTGGGGTGTGGTGGTCGAATCTGATTCGACCCGTGGCCGGTTCCGCCGGCGTCGCCACGGACGGCACATGAATCCGAGGAGGAGAGAGTGAAGCATCCTCGACCCCGGCGCTTACGCACCGCCCGACCCACGCATCGCAAGGATGCTTTCTTCGAGTCCACAGGGGTGCAGAGGTGGTGACGGAGCAGGAGCTGCGATTGGCTGAGATCGGCGAGGGTTTCGGAAGCCTGCGGCTGGTGAGCCCGCGGGCGGAGAAGCAGATGCGGGAGTCGCTGGCGCGCTACGGGCAGATGTCGCCGGTGGTGGTCTATCGCGAGGTCTCCGGGGGGTACGAGCTGCTGGACGGTTTCAAGCGGCTGCGTGCGAGCCGGGCGCTCGGCTCGCCGTCCACGCTTCGGGCGCGGGTGCTGGAGGTAGGGGCGCGTGCGGCGAAGGCGGCGGTGCTGTGCCTGAACTGGGTCTCGCAGTCGGTGAGCGATCTGGAAGAGGGCTGGGTGGTACATGCGCTGTGCTGCGATGATGGTCTGACCCAGATGGAGGCGGGGCAGCTGCTGGGGCGCAGCAACAGCTGGGTCAGCCGACGCCTTTCGCTGGTCGAGCGGCTGAGCGATGAGGTGCAGTCACAGCTCCGGCTGGGTTTGATAACCGGTACGGTGGGTCGGGAACTGGCTCGTTTGCCGCGCGGCAAACAGGAACGGTTGCTGGAGTCGGTCACCGAGCACGGGCTGGGGAGCCGTGAGGTGGCGAGCTTGGTGGAGCTGCTGCGCGGGGCGAGCCGGGAGGAGCAGGAGCGGACCTTGCGGGCGCCGCGTGATGCCCTGGCGGCGCAGGAGAAAGGTCCTGCGGTGGTGCAAGATCCGCGGCTTTCCGAGGCCGGCAATCAGCTTTTACGGAATCTGTCGCGGATGGAGCGAGCGTGCGCGCGGGTGGCATCCACGGTTGGCATCCAAGGCCTGTCTCACCTGCGTCCCGGCGATTTGCTCGTGCTGGCGCCGGCGATGGGGCAGGCGCAGCGCGCGGGCCGCCAGTCGAGTGAGTTGCTGCAGGAGGCACTGGCGGCAGGGCCCAAGGGGAAGCGAGATGACACCGAACAGCAGCCGTGAGGAGTTGGAGAACCTGGTGGTCACCCGGCACCGGGCGGGGTGGTCCGCACGGAAGCTGGCCCAGGCCCTGGGCATCAGCCGCAACACGGTGCGCAAGATCCTGGAGCAAGTCCGCGAGCAGCGTGAGGCGGGTCACGACTTGGTGGCGAAGAAGCCCCGGGTGCCCAGGGCCAGCCAGCTCGACGAGTACGTGCCGCAGATCCAGTCGTTGCTGGAGGAGTACCCTGACATCAAGGGCCAGCGGGTCTTCGAGGAGCTGCGTGATGCGGGCTACCCGGGGGGGATCACGATCATGCGCGAGAGGCTGCGGCAGCTCCGCCCCAGGCCCAGGCGCAAGCCGACCGTGCGCTTCGAGACCGATCCAGGCCAGCAGGGACAAATGGACTGGAGCCCCTACAAGCTGAAGCTGCGATGCGGTCGCCTGCTGCAGGTGCTGTGCTTCTCGTACGTCCTGGGCTTCTCGCGCCGGCAGTACATCGACTTCGTGGAGCGGCGCGATTTCCACACGCTGATCCGGCGTCACCGGGCGGCCTTCGAGTACTTCGACGGCGTGCCCGAGCATTGCCTGTACGACAGCGAGAAGACGGTGGTGCTGCGCTGGGAAGCGAACCAGCCGATCTACAATCCGTCGTTTTTGCAATTCGCCACGCACTACGAGTGCCGGCCGATCGCCTGCCAGCGCCGGCGGCCTCAAACGAAGGGAAAAGTCGAGGCGCCGTTTCAATTCGTGGAGGGCAACCTGCTCAACGGGCGGACCTTCGTCGACCTGGAAGATCTGCGTCGGACGGCTCGCTGGTGGCTGGCGAACCGCTCGGACCCGCACAAACACGACACCACCCAGCGGCCGCCGCTGGAGCTGTTTCTGGCCGAGGAGGCGCCAGCGCTGCAGCCGCTGCCGCTGCACCCGTACGACACCTCGGAGGTGGGCTACCGGGTCTGCTCGATGGACGGCTTCATCGAGTGGATGACGAACAGGTACTCGGTGAGCTACGAGCACGTGGGCGAGATCATGACGGTGAAGGCGACCGAGGACGAGATCGTCGTCTACAGTCCTGAGATCCGCAAGGTCGCAGTCCACGAGCGCCGCCCCGACTCGGCCCACGAGACGCGGGAGCTGCCCGAGCATCGGGCTCATACCAGGAAGGTCGCCTACGGCCTGGAGCCGGTGCGAGAGACGTTTCTGGCACTGGGGGAGGCCAGCGAGGACTTCCTCGTCGGCCTGCAGCAGCGCTTCCCGCGCAACAGCGGTTACCACGCCCGGCGGATCCTGCTCCTGAAAGACACCTACAACGGCGACGACATCCACCGGGCGCTGGAGCATGCCATGCGCTACCACGCCCACGACTGCCTGGCGGTGGAGCGAATCCTCAAGGCGCGCTTTCGGCCGCGGAGCCTGGAGCAGTGCCTGCATCAGCAAAGCGCCCAGCGGCTCCGCGGCGCCCTGCCGCGGATCGAGCAACGCAGCCTCTCTGAATACCGCGTGCTGCTGGACGCCGGAGAACCGGAGCCGTCACCCGCACAACAGGAGGAGCCCGATGAGCAGGAGTAAGCAGGCCAGCGCAGTGGAGATCACCGAGGAGTTGCAACGCATCCGGAGCTGTCTGCAGGAGCTGAAGCTCCCGAGGATCGCCGCGCTGCTGGACGATGAACTGGACCGTCTCGACAAGGGGCAGTCCTCGGCCACCCAGATGCTGCTTCGCCTGCTTGAAGCCCAGGTCCAGTATCAGCGCGAGCGGCGGGTCGAGCGCCGGATCAGCGACTCCAAGCTTCCCGAGCGAAAGACGCTGATCGAGTTTGATTTCGACTTCCAGCCCGGGCTCGATCAGAGCCTGATCCTGGAGCTGGCGAGCATGGGCTTCGTGCCCCGGCGCCAGGGCGTCATCCTGGCCGGCAACAGCGGCACGGGCAAGAGTCACATCGCCAAGGCGCTGGCGCTCGAGGGCTGCAAGCACGGCTACCGCGTCCGTTACACCACCGCGGCGGACATGCTCGCGGTGCTCTACGCCTCCCTGGCCGACGACTCGTTGGAGCAGAAACTCAAGCGTTACCTCAATCCGGAACTGCTGGTCATCGACGAGCTTGGCTTCGATCGTCTGGAACGTGAGGACGCTCGAAACGCCGCCCTCTTCTTCAAGGTCATCGACGGCCGGTACACCAAGCGGTCGACCGTGCTGACCACGAACATCGACTTCGAGCAGCTCGGCCACTACCTCGGCGACCCCGTCGTCACCACGGCGATCGTGGACCGGATGGTCCACCACTCGACCGTGATCAACATCGACGGCCCGAGCTGGCGGCTCAAGGAGTCGAAGAAGCTGAACCAGCGGACGGGCAAGCGGGAGAGAAAGCCAACGGCAATGGCCAAGAAGACCGCTGCGAAGAAGACCGCCGCCAAACGCTCGCCTCGGAAGTGAACCTCCAAATTGACCCTGACAGCAGGAAAGGAGAGAGCACATCATGACGAGTCGAAAAGCAAATCGTTCCCCAAGGGTGGTCGTGCCACGACCGGAGCGAGTGCGTCGCCCGGGGCCAGGAGGTTTCGGGTGGCTGGACGCTCGCCTGCACAGACAGGGCTGGCTCGCGCTGCTCACCCCCGATGACCTCGCGGTCTATACCTTCCTGTGCCTGGTCGCCAACCAGCAGGGCGTGAGCTGGTACCGACGCGACCGCATAGGGCAGGCACTAGCCATGGGTGACAACGCGCTCTGGCTTGCGCTCAGGCGCCTCTACTCGCTGGAGCTGGTCGCCTACTACCCTTTCAGCCAGTACGCCTCGGATGGCTTCCACCAGGTTCTATCGCTACCGCCACAGGGCCCACCCGAGGTGATGCCCTGGATGGACGAAGACCTCTCATGAACTGCAAGCTGGTAAGCACGCCAGCTCAGTAACCCGCCGACCGGAAACCAGATCCAACCCAATACTCATCTTCGATGGGAACAAGAGCCAGGCCTTCGGCCCAAGAACCAGATCCAACCCTATACTCATCTTCGATGAGAACAAGAGCCAGGGCCTTCGGCCCAAGGCCCAGATCCAGTACTAACCGGTGCTCCCACCGCGTGAAGACCAGATCATGCAACTCAGGTGGATCTCTCCCAGGGCGCGGAAGTGGATCTCACTTTCACCGGTGGGGGCAATGCGAGGACTGAGACGAATGCGCTTGGCCGCTGCTCTGCGATCCGCGCAGCTCGCCGGCGCGCAGTTTCCCGAGCTCCCTGTCGATCCGCGCGAGCAGTGCTGCCAGCAGGTTGGTCTCCTCGGGAAGGGGCTCAAGATCCAGCTCCCGCAGCCACACAATTCTATGTGTTGCCTTTCGCGAAAGCCAGTCGTTCAGGTTCTCGTCGTCCAGACCTTCCAACAGATCTTCGTTTTCCGCCCTCGGCCTGGACGTCGCGCTGATCACGGACTTGAGCACGCTCGTCTTGCCTGTCCCCCGGCCTCCCGAGAGGAAGAAGAGGCGACTCGCGGCTCTGGTGCGTAGCAGCACGTGGTCGTCGTCGCATGCTCGCTCTTCGGTGTCGACCGCAAGAAGGAGCTCCTTCATGATCCGTAGCGCCATCTTGAAGGCTCTGCGCTGCTGCTCGTCCATGTCCAACCATCGCAGTGCAAGTGCTTCCTGCCGGACGAATCCGCCGCGGTCATTGTTCACCATGGCCTGTCCTCCTACTGGTCCTTTTCAATGCAATCCTCGTGCACCGAGCCGCTCGCCGCTGTGACGATTCGGTTACCATTCACGCCGAACCTAGACAGCACCCGAGAATCAATATTCTAACGACTAGATGCCATAATGGCCACCATACTAATTGGCCTCGATAGCTGTACGATAATCAGCACATCGACACCGACTCGGACGGCCGGCGCAGCGAGATGCCCTGTGAGCGACGATCCAAGGCCGGGCTAGCCCCCAACCTAGCCGGGGCTCAAGTTCGCAAGCCCTGGGCGTTGTGGTTTAGCGAGGCGCCCCGATTCCGGACAGGGCCGCAGGCCACCGCGACGCAGCGCGGAGCACCGTGTTCGTCTGTCCCTATTTGCTGGGCGTGCTGGCCGAGAGAAACGAGATCAGTTGGTATGCCTTGCCGCAGTACGCCGGAAAGATGATGAGGTGTCCCTCGACGGTCGCTTGGTCGATTCGCGCTCCGGTTGGGTGACCGGCTTCGTTGCGAGTGATCCTGATCAGGTTGAAAACCGAGGAAACCGTTATCTCCCAGTCGTCCCGGATGTTCTCTGTGAGCGTCTTCTGGATTTCCCGCAGGCGATCCGTGACAGCCTTGGCCGCCCTGGTGATGCTACGGGACCCGGTTTCGTTGTCGAACTTCTTCCTCTTGCTCTCGGGCAGATAGGCGCGAAGCGCAGACGCAAGCTCGGTCATCGTTTTTTCTGCCGCGCACCCGATCATGACCGCACAGGCCAGGGTAAGCCCCTGTTTTGAGCAGTCGAGGGCCTCGGCGAGATACCTGATGATTTCGCCGTCTGCGTTTGGGACATCGGCGCGAAACCGTTCGAGGTAGCCGCCTGGATCGTATGGCTGGTAGTCCGTCGCGGCCAGCACCTCGCGACCGTGTTGAGTGACGCGGTAGTGGGGCCAGTTCAACAGGGCGTCGCCCATCGACGTGCCACCAGCGCCCGTAATGAGGATCCGTTCTCGGTAGAGATCATGGACGACAACCTGAACGGTGTCCCGCGTTTCGTCGGTGAGCGGCACGCCTGCGTTCAGCAACCAGGCGATGATGCCGTGCTGCCTGTCGACGAAATTGATTTGCCCGCGTGGGTTCGACTTAAAGTAGTCCATCGTGACCCGTCGAAGGTTGGAGTACGTTGGCTCCATTGCTGGCCCTCCTAGGCGCGTGGCCTTTCACAATAACCGCGGGGTGCTATCAGTGCAGAACGGCCGAGGCTGGTTGTCTCTCCTCCAGCCGACCCCAACGGCGTGGAGATGTTGCGACGAAGCGGAGGCGCTGTCAACGAAAGCGCACCGGAACCCGCCATACCTATCAGGTTGCGTCCGATCCAGGGTCCAAGGACCGGAAGGTCCGGCAGCCCGATCCGGCCGCGTGAGAGCCCCGCAGAGCGACGATCGGAGCCCGGCGAGGGTAGACATGGGTTGGCTGCGTGGGGAGCCCAGCAAGCCCAGCATGGCGCCAAAGCGCTGTGTGCAACTCGCCCTTGTCACGGCGAGACCTC
>JBDRSE010000326.1:0-5387 GCA_043825095.1 bacterium | reverse complement strand
CCGCGCGGCGCGGGGGGCGCAGTGCCGTCTGCCACGTGAACGGTTACACTCCGTCTACTCCACGGGCAGTGACGGTTCCGGGGCCGGGGCCGGGTACAGGCTCGCCCAGGTGGGGGCGTCTTCGATGATTCCCGAGAGGTCGTTGTTGCCGAGGATGTTCGGCTCGGACCCTTCGTTCATGACCACGCTGTTCTCAGCGCCGGCGACCAACGATCCGCTGAGTGTGCCGCCGGAGCGGTAGTAGAGAATTCCTGCCAGCTTGGCGTCCCGGATCTCGCAGTCGATCAGGTTGATCACGGGCAGCGCCTCCCCCTCCAGCCCGCCGAGCTGGACTCCGTAGCCGTACTTGCCATCGAACGGCTGGGAGGTTACGGAGCGCACCACGCTGGAGGTGATGAAGCCGGAGACCCCCTCCACGGCCACACCGGCGCCCTGGCTGGAGTCCACCAGGCAGGAGGTCATCGCGAGGTCGCCGCATTGGCCGGTTCGTTCGTCGCACAGTGCCCAGATCCCCTGGCCATGGATGCCTCGCCAGACCCCGAAGGCATTGGACCGCGTGTCGATCACGGAGACACCCTGCAGCGTGGCCTGCCTCCCGGCGATGAAGATGCCGATGTCCTCGTTGTTTTGGACGACGCACGAGGAGATGCGCAGGCTGCCGCAGGCCCCGAGCTCATTGTAGCACTGGGCCCCGATCCCCCGGCCATAGCTCCCAGAGTACTCCTCCGGCAAGGTATCGCGCACCACGGTGGAGATCACTTCGGCGTCCACGCCGCTCGCATCAATGCCCACATCCCGGTTCCCGGAGACGAGGCTGGAGGAGACCAGCAGGGGTCCGCAGGGCCCCACCTCGATGTAGCACTCGGCCGCGATCCCCCGGCCGAACTTCCCGGTGTCGTACTCCGGGAGGGTGTCGCGCACCACGGTGGCGTGAACCTCCGTGTCCACGCCATTCGCGGCTATGCCCAGGCCTTGGTTGCCCGTGACCAAGCTGGACGAGACCCGCAGGCTCCCGCACACCCCGAGCTCGGGGTTGCACTGGGCCCCGATCCCCCGACTCGTCGCCCCGACAAGCTCGTCCACGAAGGTGCCGCGCACCACGGTGGAGCTGATCTCGGTGTCGACACCAGCGGCGGTGATGCCCCCCTCCCAGTTGTCCGAGACCACGCAGGAGGAAACCTGCAGGCTCCCACAGCCCTCGCCGACAGCGTCACACACGGCCCCGATCCCCCGGCCGAACCGTCCCGAGCTCTCCTCCGGCAGCGTGTCCCGCACCACGGTGGCGTTGACTTCGGTGACCACGCTCCGCACCAGGATGCCCCCCTCTCGGTTGCCCGTGACCAGGCTGGAGGAGACCAACAGACCGCCACAGACCCCATAGTCATCGCACTGGGCATTGATCCCCATGCCGTGCTCCCCGGTGCTCTCGTCCGGCAGGGTATCGCGCACCACGGTGGTGTTGACCTCGGTGTCCGCACCATTGGCGAGGATGCCCACCCCCCGGTTGCCCGTGACCAGGCTGGAGGAGACCAGCAGAGTCCCACAGACCCCGGACAGGTCGCATTGGGTAGAGATCCCCCGGCCGAAATTCCCGGTGCTCTGCTCCGGGAGGGTATCGCGCACCCAGGTGGTGTGGACTTCGGCCTGCACCCCGCTCACCGAGATTCCCAGCCCCCGGTTGCCCGTGACCAGGCTGGAAGAAACCCGCACGCTGCCACAGACCCCGGACTCATGGCACTGGGCGTTGATCCCCGAACAGAGCGGCACGGTGCTGCCTTCCGGCACGGTATCGCGCACCACGGTCGAGGTCACCTCGGCGTCCACACCGGCGACGGAGATGCCGATCTCCCGGTTGCCCGAGACGAGACACGAGTCCACCCGCAAGGTCCCACAGGTCTCGGGCGTCGGGCACTGGGCATGGATCCCCGCTCCGCCCATTCCTGTGCCCGCCTCCGGCACGGTATCGCGCACGACCGTGGCGGTGATGTCGGCGTCCACGCCGCTCGCGGAGATGCCCAGCTCCCGGTTGCCCGAGACGAGGCAAGAGGAGACCCGCAGGCTGCCGCAAACCCCGCCGGAAGAGCACTGGGCGGCGATCCCCCGGCCGAACCAGGAGGTGCTCGGCTCGGGCCGTGAATCCCGCACCACGCTGTCCCGTATGTCGAGCGTGCTCCCGTTTGCGTACACTCCAAAGGTGCCGCATCTCGCCACCACCACCTGCTGAACGCTCACCTCGGCCTCGCCCCCACAGGCGATGCCGACATCGCTCGCGTCCAGCACCTGCACCTGCTCCACCGTCACCTGCTGGGCCCCGTCGATCCGCAACCCCTCGCCCGGACCGGTGAGGGTGACGCCGCGAATCGTGGCGCCGGACCCGCCGCTGTAGACGGTGACCGGGGGCGTGGGATCCCCCAGAAACACCGTCCCGCGAATGGTCACGAGCGCCGGGCAGCGACCGGTGAGTCGGACCTCGCGGTTGATGCTCAAGCGCTCCGTGTAGTCCCCGGCCGCGACGGCGATCTGTCCCCCGGTCTGCACCGCGGCCAGCGCCTCGCCGATGGAGATGAAGGGCGCCATCGCCGTCCCGTTCGCCCCCGTCGCGTCCGCGGTCCGGTCCACGTACACCGTCACGCCATCGTCGACGATGTTGCCCCACGTGCCCGCGCCGCAGTCGCCCAGCGGCTGGCACGTTGTGTAGCCCAACAGTGCGATCGTGCCCGAAGGGCACGGGTCGGGCCCGGGCGGAAGCACGGCGTCGCATCCCCCTTCCCCGTCGGACTCGAAGCCGGCGGCGCACTCGGTCACACCCACCGGTTCGCACTCCGTTTGCCCCAGCAGCTCCATGCTGCCGGCAGGGCACGAGTGATCCGGCAGGATCGGCTCGCACCCGCCCTCGCCGTCCGGCTCGAACAGGCCCGTGGCGCAGGCGGTGACGCCCACGGCCTGACACCCACCACCCAGCACGGGGATCTCGGCCGGGCCCGGACAGTCGTCGAAGATGGGGATGCACGCCGGGCCGGACTGCTCGTAGCCCGCGGGGCAGGTGGCGTTGTTCAGGTTGCCGTCGCTATCGCCGCACGCGGTGAGCGCAGCCGACAGCGCCACTAGTCCCAGGTAGGTTCGCATCCAGTCCACCTCGATCAGTCAGGGAGGTTCGAGCTGGTTCAGTATCGCCGACGAGGCGGCGGTGCGTAAAGATGAAGCGAGGCCTGCTGTGTTGCGAGGCCTGCTCCGATGCGAAGCCAGACCTCACCTCACCTTACCTACCTTGGGGTCAGGAATCGTTTTCACGTCATTGACGGAGTTGACGTGATTTTGTTTGACATGACCAGGACGATGTCCTTAAAACATTATTATGACGAAGCAATTAATGAACACCAAGCGGTACGAGGTTCTGCGGGACGAGTTGACGAGAATTCTGGAAAAGGGTCGGGGACAGGCAGTGACGGCCGTGTCCAAGATCCTCGTCCAGACCTACTGGGAGATGGGCCGCAGACTTTCGCGTGAGCGGGAGTCGCTGGGGCGTGGCGAGGTGACGCCGTTTCTCGAGCGGCTCGGGCGCGACCTGGAGGTCGGCCCGACCGTGGTCCGCGATGCCTGGAAGTTCCACAAAACCTACCCCGAGGGTCTGCCCAAGGGTCGGGGGTATCGCTCGCTGAGCTGGGGCGCCCACACCGCGCTGCTGCCCATCGTCAATCCCAAGGCGCGCGAGTTCTACCTGGAGCGGGCCGTGGAGGAGGGCTGGTCGCGTCCGCGGCTGCGCAAGGCCATCCGGGCCGACCTGTACGGCACGCTCACCGGGGCCGCGGTGGGCGGGGGTGGGGGCGGGGGTTGGGGCGAGGGCGGGGGCGGTGGTAGCGGCAGGGACAGCCGCAGCGGCGGAGGCAAAGCTGTGCTGCCGCTCCTGGACAGCGCCGCGCGCGACCTGCACAACTATGTCGGCGTGTTGGAGCGGGTGATCGACGGCGACACGATCGAGGTGCGCATCGATCTGGGGTTCGACGTGTGGCGGGTCGAGACCATCCGCCTGCGCGGCCTGGACACGCCCGAGCGAGGCAGCGCCCCGGGCAAGCGGGCCACGAAGTTCGTCGAAAAGAAGCTCGGCGCCGCCCCCTTCGTCGGGCTGCGGACCTACAAGACGGACAAGTACGCGCGCTACATCGCGGACGTGTTCTACCACACCGCGAAGGCCTCCCCGGCGGTGACCTTTGACAAGGGCGTGTTTCTCAACCAGGAGTTGCTCGACAAGGGGTTGGCCTCGCGGGTGTACATGCCGGTTTGAGGCGCCAGCCCGGCGCGCGACGCGCGCTCGGGACTAGCTGCCCAGTCTAGTCCTTGGGCAGGGCGGGTGCGGGGGCCGGGGAGGGGAAGAGATTGGCCCAGGTGGGCTCGCTCGTGACGGTCCCCGAGAGGTCGTTGTTGTTAAGGATGGTGGGCTGGGAGCCTTCGTTCATGATCACACTGTTCTCTCCCCCACTCACCACCGAGCCGCTCAGCGTGCCCTGGGCCGCGTAGAAGAGGATCCCCGCGAGCTTGGCGTCCCGAATCTCGCAGTTGCTCACGTCGAAGGTGGGCAGCTCCTGCCCCTCCAAGCCGCCGATCTGGAGTCCGTAGCCATACTTGTCGTCCAACGGCTGCGCCCGTACCGAGCGCACGACGCTGGAGGCGATGAATCCCGATCCTCCCTCCCGGGTCACCCCGGTGGTGTGGCTCGAGTCCACCAAACATCCCGTCATCGAGAGGTCGCCGCAGTCGCCCGTCAGCGTGCTACACACCGCCGCGATCCCGTGGCCTGACTTGCCTTGAAATTCGCCCTGGGCGTTCGTTTGTGTGTCGGTCACGACGACGCCCTCCAGGGTGGCCGTCACGCCGGAGACATAGATGCCGACGTTCTCGCTGTTCATGACCAAGCTGGAGGAAACCGAAAGGCTCCCACAGACTCCGGTGTTGGAAGAACATTGGACATTGATCCCCCGGCCGGACTCCCCGGTGCTTGTCGCCGGCAGGGTATCGCGCACCACGGTGGTCGTGATCTCGGTGTCGACGCCGCCCGCGTAGATTCCCAGATCGCGGTTGCCCGACACCAGGCTGGAGGAAACCCGCAGGCTCCCACAGGCGCCCACCGCGTAGCACTGGGCATTGATTCCCCGACCGTACTCCTCCTCGCTCTCGTCCGATTGGGTATCGCGCACCACGGTGGTCGTGATCTCGGCGACCACGCCGAACACGTGGAGGCCCAGATCCCGGTTGCCCGACAGCAGGCTGGAGGAAACCCGCAGCGACCCACAGACCTCATCCGTAAAGCACTGGGCCCTGATCCCCTGGCCGAACGTAGCGGTTGCCTCCTCTGACAGTGTATCGCGCACCACGGTGGACGTGACCTCGGT
>JBDRSE010000325.1:0-19137 GCA_043825095.1 bacterium | reverse complement strand
CGGCGCGTGGTGCGCGCCCTGCCACCCAGACAGCATACCCTCCTGGCCGGCGCGGACAGCAGGCGAGGTCGCGAAGGCCCGGGCGTGCCCGCGCTCTTTCTTGGCACAAAACAAATCAGGCACGCCCCGGCCTCGGCCGCTTCATCCGACGCTCGTGCCCGCATCCCACGCTCGATGTCGAGTGCTCGTCAGTCCCGTCGGGAGAAGGATGAAGATCTTACACCACGATTCGCCGACCAGAAGGGCAGCAGAGTCCAAGTACGCGAAATCCCGCGAGACCGGGATCCAGACCGGGGCACCCGCCGGGATCGGCACCCCTCCGCGCCACACCATTGACACCGTGCGTCAGCACTATACTCTACTGAATGATAGGCATACTGGGAGTCTAGAAACATGAATCGACATGATTGGTGCGCTGTCCTGCTCGCTGGGGTCGTGGGCTCGTGGTCGGCAGGGTGCAAGGAGGAGTCGGAGCCGTCCGGGAGCTGCGTGATGCTGGGACAGGTGTGCGCCGGTGTCCAGCAGCTGACCCTCGGCTCCGGGACGTATCACACGGACGGCGCGAGCTGCGCGAGCACCATCTACGTCAGGGAGGGCGCCAGCAATGGGGACGGCAGCCAGGGCGCCCCGCTGGCGGATCTTCCGGACGGGGTGGCCGTGGCGTCGCCGGGCGACTGCATTGCCCTCGCCGCGGGCAGCTACACCGGGGCGAGCGTGCCGGGCTCGGTGTCCATTCTGGGCCGCGGTGCCGCACAGACCACGATCACCGGAGAGGCCACCGCCCTCGAGATCACGGCGGGGGACGACGGGCTGTACCGGGGGGTTCGTATCACGGGGAGCGGCGTGGGTGTCGTCGTCGGAGCGGCCAACAACCTGACCTTCGAATCGGTGGAGGTCGCGGACGTCTTCGGCGTCGGCGTGCTCGTGCGGGAGGGGCGTTACTTTACCTTCGAGCAGTCTCGCATCGCCGGTGTGCAGGTCCTGGGAAACGACGTGGTGGGCGTCGGGCTCGTCAACCTGGGCGGGCCGGGGATCGTGATTCGAAACTCCCTGATTGAGGACTGCCGGGGGACGGCGCTGCTGGCTCGGGACGCGGATCTCATCGTCGAATCCTCAGTGCTGCGCAACAACGAAGGCTATGGTGTGGCGGCGTCGTGTCAGCAGTGTGGGGCCATGGTGCCCATCATCACCGTGACGGACTCTTTGATTGAAGGCAACGCCGGGGTGGGGATGTGGTTCAAGGATGTGGCGCCGTCGGTGACCAACTGTGTGATCGCCGGCACGGTGCGGACCATCGACGGGTTCAGTCGCTCCGTGGAGATCGTGCGCGGCGAGCCCTTCGTCCTGTCGGACAACGTCATCGAGGGTGGGCAGGACATGGGGGTGTTCCTGGCGTCGGCCCGGGGCGACGCGGAGCGAAACCTCGTGCAGGATCACGCGGGCCGTGGAATCTGGGTGCAGCAGGTGGTGGCCCCGGCCGGCGTGTTCGCGGTCAACCTCGTCGACAATTTCGTGAGCGGGAACCAAGAGGTCGGCCTGGGCGCCATGGGCGAGGTGGTGGTGAACGTCACGGGCGGCCAGATCGATGACACCGAAACGAAGGCCATCATCGTGGACAACGCGTTGGTGGAGGTCGGGGACGCGCTGCAGATCCTCACCTCCTCCACGGTGGACGCCGACGGGGTGCTGTTTCTCGGGAGTGGGCGCGCCGGGGTGCTGGTGGACGGGGCCGGCTCCTTTCGCATCGCCAACAGTGAGTTCGACGACTACGGGGAGCTCGCCATCGTGGTCCAGAACATGGTGTCCTGGGATCCCAGCGAGTCAGTCCCGGCCTCGAACACCGTGCTGGGAGGCGGCGGTGTGAGCCACACGGAGTACACCAACCCCGAAGACTTCCTGGGCTGGGATCCCAGCGAGATCCCCATCTCCTGGGATCCCTCCGAACAGACTTTTTAAAGAGATCCCACCGTGAGGCCTGTGGGTCTACTATCGCAAGACAGGAACCTGATCGAGCTCGGCAGCTACGTCGATCACTTCCAGGTCGTGCGCCTGCTCGGACGGGGTGGGATGGGCGAGGTCTATCTCGCCCGAGACACCAAGCTCGGGCGGCGGGTGGCCATCAAGGTGGTGCACCGGGAGTCCATCGGCTCCCAGGAGGCGCTGGAGAGGTTCCTGTTCGAGGCGCGGGTCACCGCCCGATTCAATCACCCTCACATCGTCACGGTGTACGCCGTGGGCGAGCTGGAGGGCAGCCCCTACGTGGCCCTGGAGTACCTGCCCGGCCAGACCCTCCGCGAGCGCATGAGCGAGGGAAAGCCGGGGCTGCGGGAGTCGCTCCGGTTCGGGCTCGCCATCGCGGAGGCCTTGGCCGAGGCGCACCGGAACGATATTCAGCACCGGGATCTGAAGCCGGACAACGTGATCATTCCCCGGGACGGTCGTCTGCGGGTGCTGGACTTCGGCCTGGCCAAGGTGGTCACCGGAAACCTGCCCGAAACCGGGACTGCGGAGACGGTGGACATCGCCTCGGCGACGCTGCCGGACGTCAAGGACGCCTTCAAGACGCAAAACAAGGGCATGCGCGGCACGCCGCTGTACATGGCGCCGGAGCAGTGGCAGGAGAAGCCGCCGGTCGCCGCCTCCGATATCTGGGCCCTGGGCATGATCCTGTACGAGCTGGTTGCCGGCCGGCATCCGCTGCGGGGACTCCCGGTGTATGGGCTGGCCATCAAGGTGGGCGGCGCCGAGCCCCTCCCGCCCCTGGAGCCCGCCGAGGACACACCCGCAGAGCTGACCGAGCTCATCGGCCGCTGCCTCGACAAAAACCCGGAGGAGCGGCCTTCGGCGGAGGAGCTGACCGAAAAGCTGCGGGGCCTGCTGTTCGGAGACCGGGTGCGGGTGTCCTCCAAGCGCAGCCCGTTCCGGGGGTTGATGCCTTTCTCGGAGCGGGACTCGGATTTTTTCTTCGGCCGGGACGAGGAGGTGGCCGCGTGCCTGGAGCGGCTTCGGGAAGAGGCGCTCCTGCCGGTGGTCGGTCCCTCGGGCGCGGGCAAGAGCTCCTTCGTGCAGGCCGGCGTCATCCCGCGGCTGCGGGAGCAGGGGCCCCTGCGGGTGGTCAAGCTGCGGCCGGGAACGCAGCCGTTCCTCACCCTCGCGACCCGGCTCCTCACGACCGAGAGAACCGTCAGCGGCAAGAGCACGGTGCAGTCCGCGCTCGAAATCACCGGCGAGGATGTCGCTGAGAAGACGTTCCGAGATCTCGAGTTTGTCGATTCCGAAGGGCTCGGAGAGGCAGCCACGAGCCTGGCCGACAAGCTGCGGGACGCGCCCGGCCTGCTCGCGCTGGTGCTGCAGCGCATCGCGGAGCAGGACGGCGCCACGGTGCTCCTCGTGGTGGATCAGCTCGAGGAGCTCTACACCCTCGTGGAGGACGGGGAGGTCCGGCGACGGTTCAGCCAGGCGATCTGCTCGGCCGCCGACGATCCCCTCGGGCCCGTGCGCGCCGTGTTCACCCTGCGGGACGACTATCTGGGCCGCCTCGCCGAGGCGCCCGAAGCCCGGGAGGCGCTCAGTCGGGTCACGGTGATCCGCGCGCCCGGCGCGGTGGCCCTGGAACAGATCCTGATCCAACCCCTCCGCGCGGTGGGCTTCGAGTACGAGCAGCCGGAGCTGATCGCGGAGATGGTCGCCGAGGTGCAGGGGGAGCCGGCCTGCCTCCCGCTCCTGCAGTTCGCGTGCAGCATGATGTGGGAGCGGCGGGACCGCCAGCGCCGACGCATCCCTCGCGCGGCCTATGAGGCCATTGGGGGCGTGGCCGGCGCCCTGGCGCATCACGCGGACGGGGTGCTCACCGGCTTCTCCGCGGACCAGGTCCGGCAGGCGCGCGAGATCCTGCTGCGGTTGGTCACCCCGGAGGGGACGCGGCGGGTCACCGCCCGCGAGCAGCTCCTCGCCGGTCTCGGCAGCGAGGCCGGCGACGTGCTCGAGCGCCTCAGCCAGGCCCGGCTCATCCTGGTCCGCAAGCGAACCACCGGAGAAGGGCGCAGCGGCGCCGATCTCGAGCTGGTCCATGAATCCTTGATCGCGCGCTGGGATCGGCTGGCCCGGTGGATCGACGAGGGACGCGAGGAGATGATCTTCTTCGCCGAAGTGGATCAGGCCGCCGAGCTCTGGCGAAAGCGCGGACGCCGGGAGGACGAGGTCTGGCACGGGGAGGCGCTCCACGAGGCCCTGCGCAAGCTCGAGCGCTATTCCAGCAAGGTGTCCGACACGGTGAAGCGCTTTCTCGCCATGGGTGAGCAGAAGGAGCAGCGGAACCGGCAGCGAAAACGGCTTCGCCGGGTGTCGCTGACCGTGGCGCTCGTCCTGGTCACGCTGGTGTCGGTCGTGGTCGCGCTGGTGATGACCGACCAGAAACACGAGCTCGGCCTGCAGAAAGACCGCGTCGAGGAGCAGCGCAAGCGGGCCCAGCAGGCGCACGAGCACGCGCGCCTGCGCTGGGCCGAGGCGCAGCGGGAGGGCGCCCGGGCCGCGCTCATGCGGGGAGACCACCTCGAGGCGCGAGCCAAGCTCCGGGGCTCCCTCGAAACCGAGGACTCTCCGCTGGGTCGCGCCCTGTGGTGGCGACTGAGCCGGGAGCCGCTCCTGTGGAAGCACACCCTCGGCGCCCTGGTCTACGACGTGACCATCTCGCCCGACGGCAAGCGGGTCGCCGCGGCCGTGCAGGATCGGTCGATCTATCTCTTCGATCGCGTCACCCGGCAGGTGAGCATCCTCCGGGGGCACGGCGATCAGGTGCTCACGACGGTCTTTTCGCCGGACCAGAAGCAGCTGGCGGCCGGGACCTATGGCGGAGAAATCTGGCTCTGGAGCCTGCCCCGGGCCCAGGCCACCATTCTCACCGACCACGCCGGCGCGGTGTGGACCCTCGCGTACAGTCCCGACGGCAAGACCCTGGCGTCGGGAGGCAATGACCGCATCGTGCGCCTCTGGGACGCCACGCGAGGGGGACTCCAGCGCAAGCTCGTCGGGCACAAGGATCGGGTGCGCGCGGTGACCTTCAGTCCGGACGGCCAGGTCGTGGTGTCGGGCTCCAACGATCAGGCCGTGCGTCTGTGGGACGTGGCGAGCGGCGGCCTCCGGCGAGAGATCCTCGGCCACCGTTCCGGCGTGTACGACGTGGCGTACACCCCCGACGGGCGGTTGCTCGCCACGGCCAGCTACGACCGGACGGTGCGGCTGTGGAACCCGGCCACGGGGGCCCTCGTCAGGGAGCTGCTCGGCCACACGGCAGGGGTGACCTCCCTGGACTTCGACTCCACGGGCCGGCACCTGGCGTCGGGCAGCCGGGACACCACGGTCAGGATCTGGAGCGCGGCGACCGGCCGGCTCGAGCGGGTGCTGCGGGGCCACACGGCCGGTGTCTCGGGGGTGCGGTTCGGCCCCGGGAACCGCGCGCTCGTGTCGGGGGGACGGGACCGCTCCATCCGGCTCTGGGACTGGACGGTGCAGGGCCGGGGATCCCTCGCGGCAGGTCACCGTTCGGGTGTCTACGCCGTCGCCTTCAGCCCGGACGGTCGCCGTGTGGCCAGCGGTAGCTTCGACAAGTCCATCCGCATCTGGGACGTTCGCTCGGGCGCGCGCACGCTGTTGCTCAAGGACCACACGGCGGGCATCTGGCACGTGGCCTTCAGCCCGGACGGAACGCTCCTGGCGTCGGGGAGCCGGGACAACACGGTCCGGATCTGGGACCTGACCAACGGGGCGGTGAAGCGGGTGCTGCACGGCCATCGGGCGCCGGTCTTCTGCGTCGCGTTCACGCCGGACGGCAAGCACATCGTCTCGGGGAGCTTCGACCAGACGATCCGGGTCTGGGACGTGGGCAGCGGCGCTGAAAAGCAGCTGCTCGCGGGTCATTCGAGCACCGTCATCTCGCTGGCGATCAGCGATGACGGCAAGCAGCTGGCCTCTGCCGGCGACGGACGGATCATCCGGATTTGGGACCTGGCCACCGGACACCTGGTGCGGCAGCTCGCCGGGCACACCGGCGCGGTCAACGGGCTGGCGTTCCACCCCGGCGGCAAACAGCTCGCCTCCGGGAGCAGCGATCGCAGCCTGCGCCTGTGGGACCTCGGTACGGGTCGCGGGCGGATCCTGGGATCACACACCGGGCGGGTCTATCGGGTGGATTACAGCCCCGACGGCAAACGGATCGCCACGGCGAGCGCGGACGGGTCGGTGCGCCTGTGGCCCGTCGACGGCGGCGTGCCCGTCGTGGTGCGCGGGCATCGCGCAGAGGTCAACTCCGTGGCCTTCGATCCGCGCGGGCGATATCTGGCCTCGGGGAGCGACGACGGGACCGTGCGGCTGTGGCAGGCCGACACCGGGCGCCCTTACTGGCGCGCGCCGCTGCTGACCCACGGGCGGGCCGAGGTGATCACCCACCGTGGTTGGCAGTCGCTGCTCGACAGCGGCGCGGGCCCGGCGCAACCGGCAGGAGCTCCCGGGAAGGGCCAGGGCTCGCGGTGGCGGAAGGCGGTGGCGCTCGAAGGGCGACTCGCCGCCATGGATCGCCGGGATCGCGTGCTGTGCCTCTGGACGCACCAGGGGCAGCTGCAGATCTGGGATCCGCTCCGGGACCGACGGCTCCACACCGGCGCCGTTGCCAACGTGAAGCAGCTCCTGGCGCTGCCGGACGGATGTGTCGTGCGAGCCGAGGGACGGGTGCGGCGCTACAACCGCGCCGGGGCCTACCGGGATCTGTTCAGCGGCGCGTCAGCCATCGCCTGGGACGGCACGAACCTGCTCGCGGCCGGGGATCGGAAGGTGGTGGTGTTCGACCAGGCCGGCAAGCGGCTGAGCGAGCACAGCGCCGACGTAGGCGTCACCGCGGTGCTGCAGCTCCGGGATCGCCTCGTGCTCGGCCACGCCGATGGAAACATGGATCTGCTGCCCATCGGCGCGGCGGTCAGGAAACCCTCATTCTCCTTCGAGGACGTGCCCTCCAGCGCGGTGGTGAGCCTGGTGCGCGGTCCCCAGGGCACGGTCATCGCCGGGTATGCCAACGGGCTCGTCGGCATCTGGAACCTGGCCAACGGCGGCCGCCTGTATCAGCACCAGCTCCACGGCCCGGTGATCCATCTGCGGCGCCAGGCCGGCCGGCTCTATGCCGCCACCGAGCTCGGCGACTTCCGCGTGCTCGATCTCAGCGTGTTTCATCTCGACTATTGCAAGCTCCTGCAGCAGGTGTGGCAGCGGGTGAAGGTCGTGTGGGAAGCGGGCCTGCCCGTGCGCCGGGAGCCGCCCAAGAACCACCGCTGCGCGGCCAAGTGACCGCCGTATCGAAACGACGCAGCGCGACAGGATTGCCGAGGATGGCGGTATCATACCGACTTTATTGCGATTCTCGCCGAGATGAATCTGCCATATTACGGAATAGCATCTTGACATCACTATTTGAATGCATCATGATGCAACCATGAGGACAACGATCACACTCGAGGTGGACGTGGCTCATCTCGTACAGCAGGCCATGCGTCGCGAGCAGGCGTCCTTCAAGACGGTTGTCAACAATGCCATCCGCCGTGGTCTCGGTTCCACCGGGGCGCGAGAGACCGCGCCTGTCTATCAAGTCCGACCTCACGAATCGCGGCTGCTCGCAGGTCACGACGTGAGCGGATTCAATCGACTGTCGGACGAGCTGGAGGATGAGGCCGTGCTCGCCTCCTGGGCGGAGCGGGACCGTGATCATCCCTGACATCAACCTGCTGCTGTACGCTCACATCACCTCGTTTCCGCTCCATCCGCTTGCGAGACAGTGGTGGGAGGAGCTCATGAACGGCGAGACGGCGGTCGGCATCGCACCTCCGGTCTTGTATGGTTTCGTGAGGGTTGTCACGAACCGACGGGTTTTCGACCCGCCGATGGCCGTGGATACCGCCATCGATCACGTTGCATCCTGGCTCGAGCAGCCCCATGTGAGGTTCATGCACCCGGGGCCTCGTCACCTGGAGATCGCGTTCGGGTTGCTGCGCCGGCTGGGGACCGCCGCCAACCTGACTACCGACGCGCAGCTCGCGGCCTTCGCCATCGAGCACCAGGGAGAGCTGCACTCGGCCGACACGGACTTTGGTCGGTTCCCAGGGCTGCGATGGATCGATCCGCTGTCTGCTTGACCTCCCGGTCCCGATGATTTTAGCGCGCGAGGATTGAGAGTCGTAGTACCCCATGACGGATATCGCTACCAAACGGTACGGACTGCTGTTTCTCGGCGCGGCCCTCGGGTTGACCGTGGCGCTGGGGTTCCTGGCGCCCCGCCTGGGCGTGGTGCTGGCCTGGGTGATCGCGACCACCGTGGTGGCCTTCGCGGCCTACGGTGTGGACAAGGGACTGGCGCGGTCGGACAGGCTTCGCGTGCCCGAGCGCGTGCTGCTAGCGTTGAGCTTTGCCGGCGGCACCCTGGGCGCGCTGGCCGGCATGAAGCTCTTTCGCCACAAAACCGCCAAGTCCAGCTTCCGGTTGAAGTTCTGGCTGGTCACCGCGGCCCAGGTCGTCGCGCTGGCCGGGTACCTGATCTGGATCCGACCGTTTCTCTAACCAGGGTCTCCTGGACACTGAGTAAAACAGCGTCACAGTGGCCACGAGGCGCCTGCCAGGCAAGGCGCGAGTGATGAGCGCGCGCAGCGTACTTTTGGTACGTGAGCACGCACCGCAGCGAGCAACGCAGCTTGGCGGGATGGATCGTGGTCAATGTGATGCTGTTTAGTCCCACTGCAGGTAGGGTTCGATGCACACGAAGAACGTGTCGTACTGTGACGCGCAGGCCTGCTCCACCAGGCCCCACCAATCCCAGTCTTCGTAGCGACCGCATTCGTACAGCGTGTCGAAGCAGGACAGCACGGCCTCTGTCTCGAGGGGGCAGACCTGTTGGTAAAAGGTCCAGTCCATCAGGCAGTATTCGTAGGCCCCGGGCTCATCCTGGCAGACGACGTGCACGTGCTCGCAGAATCTCTGCGCCCAGTTTCCCCCGGGACTGTAAAGGGTGTTGGAGGCCGGGCCCCAGGTCATGTCCGGTCGGTATCCTCCCAGATCGCCGTCGCCGTTCCCGCAGCCCGTGGCGAGCGCCGAAACCAGCGCCGAAACCAGCGCGGTGACCAGCAGCAGCTCCCGGCCCGGGCGTGATCCTCCTGGGCCGCTCCGCGCTCCGGATTTACTCAGGGTCGCAACCGAGTGCTCGTGACTGCTTCCGGCCGGGCTGCTCATCGGCACGAGTCCTCTCTAGAAGTAGTAGGTGATGTTCAACGCGCCGCCGGCGATGGTGCTGAACTGGACCGTCTTGTATTCGTCCGCCCCGCCCATGCCGTTGGGCGTCTGCTGGATCTCGATCTGCAGGGTCATCATGTACTGCACCGTGATGCTCACCCGGTCGCCGATGTAGTACTCCACGCCCATGGCCGGGCCGAAGCCGATGCCGAAGGTCATGTTGGCGTCACCGGCGGGCTCAATCACTCCCAAACCCACGTTGAAGGCGATGAAGGGCGAGATGCGCCGCCAGATCCGAAAGTGGTATTCGATGCCTGTGCCGAACTCCATGCCCCAGGACTCGGTGTCGTCCATGGTGTTGTCGGGCGGCTTGATGAATCGCACGCCCAGGGAGAAGTACAGCGGGATGATGATCTTCTCGGTGACGACGTACCGAAAGCCCACCTGGGTCAGGAGCAACCCATCCACGGAGCGGGTGTTGTTGCCGTGGTCCAGGGTCGCCAGGCCGCCGAACCGAAAGAACATGCCCCAGTTCCCCGCGACGGCGCGCACCACGGGAGAAGCCTTCGACTGCGCGGACCCGGGCCGGTCCGGCGCGGCGCCGACGGAGGGCGTCTGCGTGCGGGTCGCCGCCGTCGGGCGTGAAGCCGGGGACGCCGCGGGATCCTCGGTGTCTGACGCCTGACGCCGGGGCCGCGGCCGAGGCCTGGGCCGGGCCCGTGGGGCGGCGCGCTTGCGAACGGGCTCGGGCCGCACCGCCGGCCGGGGCAGGGCAGGGTCCTCCGCGCCCGGTTGGGGGTCGGCCGGCGCGGAGCCGCCCGGCGCGGTCTCCGGCGGCGGCGTGGGCTGGGCGCGGATCGGAGCGCTCCAGAGGCAGACCGTCGCCAGCAGAACGAGGGAGGTCAGGGCGCTGCCGGCCCAGACCCCGACCCGTCGCAGGCAGTGACAGACGTGATGAGTCGCAAACGCGCGCACGAGCATTTGTCCTCTCCCTTCGTCGGCCCAGACCGACGCAGTCACAGCGTCCGTATTCCACACAAGTGTAGCTACGACTATCGGGCCTGCCGGTTCGGCGCGTCAAGCCGCAATCGCCGGACAGCGGGCGCGAAGCGGCCGATTCGCCCCTTACTGTAATGCCAAAGTCCTGGATCTCATTGACAGACTGGCGCTCATGAAGTACAGGGAACGGCGTTCTTTTACGCGCGCGAGCCAGAGGCTTTCACGCGCGCGAGCCAGAGGCGATACCGTGGAATTGAAAGATACCCTGACCTTACCGAAGACGTCCTTTCCCCAGCGCGGCAATCTGGCCAAGCGAGAGCCGGAGCAGCTGAAGCACTGGGACGAGGTGGGAATCTACGACCAGATCATCGCCGCGTCGGCGGATCGGCCGCGCTTCGTGCTGCACGACGGCCCGCCCTACGCCAACGGCTCCATCCACTACGGGCACATCCTGAACAAGGTGCTCAAGGACATCGTGGTGAAGCACCGCACCATGGACGGCTTCCGCTGCCACTACATTCCCGGCTGGGACTGCCACGGGCTGCCCATCGAGCTGCAGGTGGACCGGGATCTGGGCGAAGAGAAGGCCGGTCTGACCAAGGTGGAGGTGCGGCAGAAGTGCCGGGAGTACGCGCTGCGCTTCGTGGACATTCAGCGCACGGAGTTCCAGCGGCTGGGCTGCTTCGGCGCCTGGGACGCGCCGTACCTGACGCTGCAGCCCACCTATGAGGCCGCCATCGTCCGCGAGCTGGGCAGGCTCATCGCCGGGGGCTATCTGTACCGGGGCCGGAAGCCGGTCTACTGGTGCGCCTCCTGCCGCACGGCGCTGGCCGAGGCGGAGGTGGAGTACGGCGACCACGTCTCGCCGTCGATCTATGTGAAGATGACGCTGGTCCAGGACGCGGGATATCTGGCGCCTGAGCTCGCCGGCCGGCAGACCTCGCTGGTGATCTGGACCACGACGCCCTGGACGATCCCCGCCAACCTGGCGGTGGTGGTGCAGCCCCGGTACAAGTACGTGGCGCTGGAGGTGGCGGGGGAGTTTCTCATCGTCGCCGAGGAGCTCGCGGCGCCCTTCCTCGAGGCCTGCGGCCTGGAGGCGTCGAGCCGGGTGTCCATCGACCCGAAGCTGCTCGAGGGAAGGAAGTACCGGCATCCCCTCGTTTCGGAGCGGAAAGACGCCGACTACCGCGTCTGGTTCGCCGACCACGTCACCCTCGACAGCGGCACCGGGCTGGTGCACACCGCGCCCGGCCACGGCGCAGAGGACTACGGCGTGGGCGTCGAGCACGGCCTGGACATCTACGCCCCGGTGGACGACGCGGGATGCTTCACCGAGGACGTGCCGGCCTACCAGGGCACCCTCGTGCACAAGGCCAATCCGGCGGTGCAGAAGGACCTGCGCGAAGCGGGGGCGCTGCTGAACCCCGACCAGACGCTCAGCCACTCCTATCCGCACTGCTGGCGCTGCAAGGAGCCCATCGTGTTCCGGGCCACGCCGCAGTGGTTCGTGGCGCTCGACCACCGGGACCTGCGGCAGCGCGCCCTCGACGAGATCGATCGCACCACCTGGATTCCCCACTGGGGCCGGGAGCGCATTCACGGCATGGTGGCCAACCGGCCCGACTGGTGTCTCAGCCGCCAGCGGGCCTGGGGCGTGCCCCTGCCCATTCTGTACTGTGAACAGTGCGACGAGCCGTTGGTGTCCGAGGCGCTGGCGAGTCACGCCGCCGAGCTGTTCGGGGCCGAAGGCTCGGACGCGTGGTTTGCGCGCCCGGTCGCGGAGCTGGCCCCGGCGGGAGCTGCCTGTGGGAAGTGCGGCGCAAAGTCCTTCCGCAAGGAAGAGGACATCGTCGACGTCTGGTTCGAGTCCGGCGTCAGCTGGGCCGCGGTGTGTGAGAACAACCCGGATCTCGGCATCCCCGTGGACCTGTACCTGGAGGGCTCCGACCAACACCGGGGCTGGTTCCACTCCGCGCTGCTCACCGGGGTGTCCGGGCGGGGCAGGGCGCCGTACAAGGCGGTGCTGACCCACGGCTTCGTGGTGGACGAGCACGGCAAGCCGTACTCCAAGTCTCTGCGCAACTACGAGCCGCCCGACAAGATCCTCAGCCGGCAGGGGGCGGAGATCTTCCGGCTGTGGGTCGCGTCGGAGGACTACCGCAACGACATCCGCATCTCGCCGGAGATCATCAAGCGGTTGACCGAGGGGTACCGACGCATCCGGAACACGGCGCGGTTCATGCTCGGAAACCTGCAGGACTTCGACCCCACCCGGGACGCCGCCCCGGACGCCTTCACCGAGGTGGATCGCTATGCCCTGGGGCGGCTGCAGCGACTCATCGCGCGGGTGCGTCAGGCCTACGAGGAGTACGAGTTCCACAAGGTCTTTCACGCGCTCCTGGAGTATGCGGCCGTGGGCCTGTCGGCGCTGTACCTGGACATTCTCAAGGACCGGCTGTACTGCGATGCGCCGCAGGGAGAGTCCCGCCGCGCCGCCCAGACGGTGATGTACGAGATCCTGCGCGCCTACACCGCGCTCATGGCGCCGGTGCTCGTGTTTACGGCCGAAGAGGTCTGGGGCCACGTGCCCAAGCGGCAGGACGACCCGGAGAGTGTGCACCTGGCGCGGCTGCCCCGGTCGGACGAGGGCCTGATCGACGGCGCGCTCGCCGAGCGCTTCGAAACGCTGCTCGCGGCCCGCGCGGCGGTGACCCATGAGCTCGAGGCGTTCCGCGCCGCGAAGCATCACCCCTTGGACGCGGCGGTGACCCTGGGCGTCCCCGCGGCGCTGCTGGCGGACCTGCAGGCCAGCGCCGGGCAGCTCCATGACTATTTCATCGTGTCCTCCGTCGAGCTCGTCCCCGCCGCCGGAGACGACTTTGAGGTGACCGTGACCGAGCACGCCGGCGCCAAGTGCCCGCGCGGCTGGAAGCGGACCGACGCGCCGGAGCGGGTCGGGGAGTTCGAGGGGGTCTGCCCGCGGTGCGCCGCGGTGCTCAAGGAGCTGGGACTGTGACGCTCAAACACAAGCTGCTCATTGTCGGCATCGCGGGAGTGGGAGTGCTGCTGCTCGACCAGTCCACCAAGATCTGGGCCCGCGCGACCCTGCTCACGGTCGAGCAGCGTTACGAGACGCGGGTCGATCCGACCCGAGGGAAGCGGAAGATCAAGCCGGCCAAGCTCGACGGCAGGCAGACCCACATCCAGGCCGTGGGGGACCGCCCCGGGACCCGCATGTGGTTCATCCTCTCGTTCAACAAGGGCTCGGCCTTCGGCCTGTTCAACGAGACGTCCGGGGCGCGCGTGTTCCTGTCCATCATCGGCCTCGCCGCCCTGGGGCTCATCTTCTACCTGCTCCGGCGGCCCGAGAGCGATTCCAAGCTGTTCGTCTGGGCGTTGGCCATGGTCGCCGGCGGCGCGGTGGGCAACCTCATCGACCGGATCGCCTTCGGACAGGTGACCGACTTCATCTGGGTGTGGCTGACGCCGCAGTGGCGCACGGTCTGGCCTTGGCCGGCCTTCAACATCGCCGACATCGCCCTCGTGGTGGGTGTCGGCCTGATGGTCCCGGCGATGCTCTTCGCCAAGGAGCCCGAGGCAGCGGCCGGCGAGGACGATGCCAAGGACAAGGCTGGCGGGGTGGAGACCGGGGACTCCCGGCGCGGCCCAGCAAAGAAGACGGCTGGGCGCTCCTCCAAGAAGCGCAAACGCAAGTAAACGAACGTCTCTCCTGTTTGGCGCTCCCGGAGTGGACCGGAATCAGAAGCGGCGGACGAGGGAGAGGGGGAGGCCGGCGAGGCGGAGGAGGCCGCGCTTGACCGCGACGTACCACGGGACCCGGGCGGCCGCTCTCGCCTCTGACTCGGCCTTGAGCTCGGCGATCGCCTTCATCACGCGGGCGATGACGATACGCGACGTCTCCTTGGAGGACGGCAGGGCGTACAGGTCGCTCATGTCGATGGGCTTGCCGATGTTGACCTCGATGCGCCGGAACAGCTTCGGCCATGCCGTGCCAACGGGCAGCAGCGTATCCATGCCGGTGTGATACACGGGCACGACCTTGCACCGGGTGTCGTGGATCAGCTTGCCCGTGCCGGGGCGGCCTTCGGCCAGCTCGCCGGTGCGGCTCCGCGTGCCCTCGGGGAAGATCATCATCTGACCCTTGGGAAGGGTTTCGGTCATGATGCGCAGGGCCTGGAAGTCCTTCACACCGCGGCGCACCGGGATGCAGCGCCAGCGCCAGGAGAACCAACCGATGATGCGGTTGCGGAAGAAGTTCTCCTTGGCGGCCGGATGGTACGGCAGCACCCGCGGCAGCAGCCAGCCCGTGGGCCAGCTCGACAGGTGCCCCAGCATGTAGCTGTCGATCATGGTGCGGTGGTTCGAGCAGATCAGGGTGTTCTTGGAGACGCCGATGTTCCAGCGGCCGTACACCTTCATCCGGCTGAGCAACCGGAACAGGACCAACGCGATGCTCGACGTCAGGTTGATGATCAGGTAGCTCATGAACGCGTTCACCGCGCCCAGCGACCACGCGCCGGCGCGCCGGAGGAGGCTGCGGTGAGCAGGGAGCGTCCGGGGCTCGGCCATGGCGTCGTAGACGACGATGCCCTCAGGCTCCGGCTCGGACACCTTCGGCGCCGCCGGTGGCACAACCAGGGGGACCGGGGGCTGTTGGACGCTGCGCTGGTTTGTCTCTAGACTCTGCATTGTGACTTTGGATCCTCGGCGCTCTTGGGCGCGTCGCGACACATGATCAAGATCCGTGCCATTTCAGGCGTGTTGGATTGATCTTGATATCATCGGGAAATTATTGAATTAGTGTGATTGGCCAAAGCTGTGGACTAGGCCTAGGGGTGCGTAAGCGGTTACCCTGTGTAGCCAGGGCCGCGAAAAGGATCGCGCACTTTGTAACATTGGTTGAACCAATCGGAGCTTAGGAGGCTGGTCAAAATTATCTTGCCATCTGGAACGCGATCCATCACGACTGGCCGCGTTGCTCGTCGGTTGCATACGCCGAGCATGCGCCCTCCTCGCGCCTTGCCGGTCGCGCGCCTCGCGCCCCAACTTGGCAACCTGATTTTGACCAGCCTCCTTATTGGTCGAACCTCTGGATCGTCATGGGAATCGAACCACGTAGTCGGGACGCCCGGCAGTGGGCGCTGCTGGCGCTGATCCTCCTCGGGATCGGGGCGGTGCTGCGACTGGCGGGGTTGGAGCTGCACAGCCTCTGGCTGGACGAGGCCACGAGCCTGCAGTTCGCCGGGCACGACACCCGGGGCTGCCTGCTGGCGGAGGTGAACAATCCTCCGCTCTTTCGACTTCTGCTGCACGGTTGGATCCGGCTCGGCCCGGCCTCCTCCGACGCGTGGGTCCGGCTGCTGCCGGCGCTGTTCGGCGTGTCCACCTGCGTCGCGTTCTGGTACCTCGCGCGGCGCATCCTGGGAGCTCGTGACGGGCTCGTCGCCCTGGCGTTGCTGGTCCTGAATCCCTACCACCTGCTCTTCTCGCAGGAGTCCCGCGCTTACAGCCTGCTGCTCCTGTGCGGGGTGCTGGCTCTGCTGCTCCAGCTGCGCCTGCGGGAGCAACCGGAGCGCTGGCGAATCGGGCTCGCGTACTGCGCGGTGCTCACGGTGGGACTGTACACTCACTACCAGTTCGCCTGGCTGGCGCTGGTGCTGACCGGTGATCTCCTGGTGCGGGCGTGGCGGTCGCCCACGCGCCCCCGCTGGAAGCCCGCCGCGGGGCTGCTCTGGCCCGCGGTGGCGGCGGGGCTGCTCTTTCTGCCCTGGGTCCTGACGTTCCTCGCCCGGGTTGGACCTCAGCAGCGGGGCTACACCGCGGATCTGCTGGGCCGGATCGCGTCGCTGCCCTTCATGCTGCTGCTGGGGGAGTCCGCAGCGGTGAGACAGTATCCGTTGCCCTACCGGGACGTGGCGCTGGCCCACCTCTGGCTGGTGATCCCCTTTGCGCTGGCCGCGGCTCCGCTGATGGTGTGGGGTGTGAGGCGGCTGTGGCGCGACCCGCGCGGTGGCCGGCTGGTGTTGCTTTCGGCCGCCGTCCCGCTCGTGGCGTTGGCGGCGCTGTTTCCGGTGTTGCCGCTGTTCACGGCCCGCTACCTCGCGTTCCTGATCCCGGTGGCGTGCCTGGTGTTGGCGGCCGCGGTTCGGGACGCGCCCGCGCCGCGGCTGGCACGGGTCGCCGTCGGGCTGGTGCTGGGCCTGCAGCTCGTCTCGCTGGCACGGTACCATTTCGATCCGGCCTTCGGGCGGGAGAGCTGGCGAGCGGCGGCGCGCTACGCCGAGCGCCACGGGCGCGGTGAGGCGGTCATTCTGTTCGACAAACGGTACGTGCAGATTCCCTTTGACCGCTACTACCGGGGGGCGGCGCGCCGGGTGGGGATCCCCGAGGGAGGGAGCGCTCGGGAGGCGCTGCTGCGCCGGGTGGCAGCGCGCAGCCGGGGGCCGGTCCTGCTGGTTCTGTCGCACGCTTGGGACACCGGCCGGAGCTCGGCGAATCGTCTCGCGGGGCTGCTCTGTCACCGGACCGGGCGCGTGTTTCGACAGTCCCACGGCATCGAGGTCCACGTCTTCGAGCGGTGTGCGGTGCGCCGAGCAGCTGGGCCGTCCGCGGCCCGGCCGGCCGGTTCGGCGCGCTAAATGAGCGAGCGCAATTTCTGGACAGCCCTCGCGGTCCCCTCACGCGGCTGGCGGCGTTGGGCCTCCTCGAAAGGGGACCCACCCTGTCTTCGTCGGCCCGCCTTGCCAGCCGGCGCGATGGGCCTCGCGATCCTCTGTCCATGAGTCGCGCACGCTCATTTAGTTCCCGCTTTACGGATTCGCGGGGCGCGTCTACACTTGGATCCCACCCTGCAGAAAACCCGGATTGAGGTGCTTCGATGGCGGTAGCGTTGCTGTACGACGAGCTCTTTCTGAACCACCGGGATCCGGTGTACTCCCATCCGGAGTGCCCTGAGAGGCTCATCGCCGTGCAGGGGGCGCTGCAACGGGCTGGGCTGCGGGAGCGCACGGTTTCGCGCTCGCCCCGGGCGGCGACCAAGGAGGAGATCACCCGCGTCCACGACAGCGCCTACTTCGATCGCGTGCAGCGCGATGTCCCGGGGGAGGAAGGGCACCTCGATCCCGACACCTTCTACTCCGACGGATCCTGGGACGCGGCCATGAACGCCGCCGGCGGCGCGGTGGATCTCACCCTGGACGTTCTGCGGGGCACTGACGGCCTCACCGCGGGCCTCGGGCTGGTGCGCCCGCCCGGACACCACGCGGAGGCCAACCGCGCCATGGGGTTCTGCATCTTCAACAACATCGCCGTGGCGGCCGAGGCCGCCCGGATCGCCGGCGCCGAGCGGGTGGCGATCCTGGACTGGGATGTGCACCACGGAAACGGCTCCCAGCACTCGTTCTACAAGCGCGCGGACGTGCTCTACCTGTCCACGCACCGCTACCCGTTTTATCCCGGCTCGGGCTCCCATCGGGAGATCGGGCGGGACGCCGGCGAGGGCTACACGGTCAACGTGCCGCTGCCGGCCGGCTGCGCGGACGCCGAGTTCGTCACCGCGTTCGACCAGGTTGTCTGTCCGGTCATCGCCCAGTTCCAGCCGGACCTCCTGCTCGTCTCGGCCGGTTTCGACGCCCACGCCCACGATCCCCTCGGTGGCATGGGGGTGACCGACAAGGGGTTCCGCGTGCTCGCGCGAAAGGTGCGCCAGGTGGCCGAGCAGGCGTGCCAGGGTCGGGTCGTCGGCCTGCTCGAGGGCGGCTACAACGTCGAGGCCCTGGGGCGCGCGTGCGTGGGCCTGCTCGAGGAGTGGCTCGCCGACGAGCTCCAGGACCCGGAGGAGATCGGGCCCAGCGATCACCCGGCCATCGGGCGGCTGATGGACGAAGTCAAGCGGGTCCTGGACCCGCACTGGAGCTTCTAACGGGAAGTCCATGGAAGACGACAACGTCTTTGCCGACAAGTACGTGCTGCTTCGGAAGCTCGGTGAGGGCGGGATGGCGGAGATCTTTCTGGCGCGTCAGCTCGGGATCGGAGGGTTCAAAAAGGAGCTCGTGATCAAGCGCATCCACCGGGACCTCGCCTCGAACGAGAGCTACGTGGAGCTCTTCCTCGACGAGGCCCGCATCGCCGCGAACCTGAACCATCCGAACATCGTCCACATCTACGACATTGGAAAGGCCCTCGGCACGTACTACATCGCCATGGAGTTCATCCACGGGCGGGACCTCATGGAGATCTGCCGCAAGGGGGTCCAAGACAAGCAGTTCCTGCCGCTGCGGTACGCGGTGAAGATCATCAGCGCCGTGGCCGAGGGGCTCGCCTACGCCCACGGGCATCGTGACGGGGACGGCGCGCCGGTGGGGATCGTGCACCGGGACATCAGCCCCACCAACATCCTGGTGTCCTTCGGCGGCCTCCCCAAGGTGGTGGACTTCGGCATCGCCAAGGCGAACACGCAGGTGCGCAACGACACCGGCGCGGTAATGGGCAAGCTCAACTACATGGCGCCGGAGCAGATGCGGGGCGAGGCCGTGGATGGGCGGTCGGACCTGTTCAGCCTCGGCGTCGTGCTCTACGAGATCACGGTCGGGCGTCGGCTCTTCAAGGGCAAAGGGGACGAGGTCGTGGAGAAGATCCTGCACGAGCCGATTCCGCCGCCCACCCTGATTCGCGCTGACTATCCGGCGGAGCTCGAGCCCATCGTGATGCGGCTACTCGAGAAAAAGCCGGAGAACCGGTATCAGGACGCCGGTGAGGTCCACAGCGATCTCGAGGACTTTCTCAGGGAGGTGGGCTGGATGGTGGGCGCGCATCACCTGTCGCGCTATCTGGCGGAGCTGTTCGATGTGAGCG
>JBDRSE010000324.1:0-16621 GCA_043825095.1 bacterium | reverse complement strand
GTGCTGGTACTGGTAGTCCACCGTGTAGATCTCGCCTCGGCCGTGGTCTGCGCCGAGGAGCACGCCGGGCACGTTGATGGGGGCGCCGATGACCGGGGCGTAGGGATCCGAGACGTCGACATGGTTGATGTAGTAGCGGACCATGGGGCGGCCGTCGAGGTCGGTGAAGTTGAGCACGTTGTAGTGGGTGAAGTAGAGCCGGCCGTCGACCACCTTCAGGCCGGCCACCCAGTCGCGGTTGTCCAGGCGCAGCTCGTCGCCCTCGTCTCCGGCGGCGATGACCGGCACGTCCGGGGTGGAGAGGTCCACGACGATCAGCCGGTCGGCCTCGCAGTCGTTGCACCAGGCCCAGGAGCGCACCGCGTGGAAGACCAGGGTGGAGCCGTTTACCTGGACCACCTCATCCATGCGCGGGTAGCCCCAGTAGCCCCACATCCACCAGCCGTAGTAGTAGCCGTAGTAGTCGAACACCCCCTCGGGCAGCTCCAGGGCAGCGCGCTTCACGGGCGCGGCCGGGTCGGAGAGGTCGATGGGCGTGAGGTAGAGCTTCTCGTAGCTCTCCCGGTCCCGGTGCAGCACGTAGACGTGGTTGCCGTTGGTGAACAGCCGCGCATAGGGCGCGTCGATCTCCAGCTCCGCGACCTCGGCGCCGAGGTCCGGGTTGCCCATGGGCACGATCACGATCTTGGTTTCGCCGGAGTACCAGTCCCCCACGAGCTGGATGCCGTAGTCGCCGATGGCGGCGAGCTGGGTGACGTTCCGGGAGAGGGTCAGATCCGCCGTCTTGGCGGGGTGGTCGCGGTCCGTGATGTCCAGCACCTGGAGCCGCTGGTCGGACAGCGTCATTAAACGCCCGCCGGCGAGCAGCGCGCGCCGGATGTACCCCTCGTGGGCCACCGTGGCCCGCTTGGTGAGGGTGGTGCTCGTGAAGTCCACGAGCTGCACCCCGCCGGTGCAGCGCCAGTAGCCGTCGGTGCCGCACTGCATGAAGGGCAGCAGGATCAGCCCTTCGTTGTCGAGCACCTTGAACACCTTGTCGTAGTTGTCGCGCTCGTCGGTGAGCCAGCCCCAGCCCTCGCCGGCCTCGACCCGGGCGAGCAGCGTGGGATTGTACGCGTCCGACACGTCGAACAGGGACACCGCCAGCACGGTGTCGCCGCCCGAGTCGTCGTGGCCCAGGGCGATGAGCCGGTCCCCTCTGGGCACGATGTGGTCGAGCCAGCCCGGCATCTCCAGCTCGCCGGCTTGCACGGGCGCCGTCGGATCCGAGAGGTCCACGACAAAGAGCGGATCCACGCGCTCGTAGGTCACGATGTAGGCGCGGTCGCCGTCGAACCGCACCGCGGTGAGGGACTCGGGCCGCGGGAGCTGCAGCTCCATCTCGGCGAGCTTCACGATCTGCGTGGGGGAGTACACCCGGTAGGTGTGCACCTTGGGCTGCGAGTTGTTCCACCAGTTGTCCGGGGTCACCAGCCGGAACACACCGTTGTGCTCGTCCATCTGCCAGCGGTCCTGGACGATGCCCTCCACGGTCCACTCGGCGCCGATGGACAGCGCCCCGGCCGGGTCGGAGATGTTCACGTAGCGGAGCTGCGTCTGATAGCCGTCGTCGCCGTAGTAGGTCGTGGCCACGTAGATCGCCTGAGAGGTCACGTGCACGTGGTTGTCCCAGCCGCCGTCCCGGGGGAAGGCCAGCGCGTCCACCTCGTGGATGTCGAAGGGATCGGCGATGTTGATGGACAGCACGTGGGTGGTGTCCTGCCAGTCGTCTGACGGGTAGTAGTAACTGAACCAGCTGTAGCGGTTCGACACGCCGTAGAGCACGTCGCCCACGACGCGCGTGTCGGTCACGTAGCCCGGCAGGTAGAACCGGGAGAGCTCCACCGGGCTGTCGCCGTTGGAGACGTCCACGGCCACCACGGCGGAGCCGATCTCGGCGTAGGGGTTCGCCGGGTCCCGCCAGATGCGAAAGTAGTTCGACAGCACCAGGTAGGCCCGGTCGTCCCGCACGTACATCTCCACCGGATAGCCGAAGGTGTCCAGGTGCCCCCGGATCGCCGGCGCGTCGGGATTGGCGATGTCGATGACGTACAGCCCGCGATACATGTTGAGGGCGTACAGCGTGGTGCCCACCACCTTGACGATGTCCGCCTCCTCGATCTCCCGCTCGGGCGTGGCCTGGCCGCCCTGATCACCCGAGGGCACCCCCGCCTCTCCGCGGGTGTTGGCGTCGTCTTCGAAGCCGTACCCCCAGCCGCCGTAGTCCGGCGGCGCCGAGGTAAACAGGGTGTCCCCCACCACAGGCGCGGCCGGCGCCACGGTGCCGCCGTCACAAGCCGCGGCCGCCAGGGCCAACCCGCCGATGATGGTGATCAACCAAAGCTGAAGACCGATGCGTTTCATTGTCCCGTCCTTGTCTATGTCTGGTTTCATTCCGGTCATTTGTTTCCACACTCTGTATGAGCAACGCTCGTGCCAACCTTCCTTGTCTTGTAATTCAAACAGATTACGAGGTTTCCGGCGCGCCGCGGCTCCGCTTTTCTGACGATCCTGACAGTACGGGTCACAGTTTTTTGGTAGACCTCCCCCACCCCGAGGCTGGGCCGAGAACTACGGGTTGACCATCCCCAGGGGCACGGCTAGGGTCCGGATTCGCTGAGCCAGCAGGAGGTGTTTGCCATGCCGAAGATCATCGTTCTAGGAGCCGGCCGCGTGGGCGGGCTCATCGCCCGCGACCTGCACGAAGACCCTGCCCTGGAGGTCACCGTGGCCGACCTTCGCGGTGACCACTTAGCCGAGCTCGGCGCGCGTCACGGGTTTGCCACCCAGGTCGCCGATCTCGGCGATCCCGCGGCGGTGCGCGCCGCCGTGGCCGAATTCGACCTCGTGGTGGGCGCGCTGCCCGGCGCCCTGGGCCTGCAGACCCTGGAGGCGGTGCTCGACGCGGGCAAGCACTTCGTGGACATCTCCTTCATGCCCGAAGACCCCCGCCCCCTGTCCGACAAGGCCGCGGCCAAAGGCATCGTCATGCTCTACGACATCGGCGTGGCGCCGGGCATGAGCAACGTGCTGCTCGCCAAGGGCGTCCGGGAGCTCGCCCCGGCCGGCTTCGCCCGGTACCTGGTGGGCGGGCTCCCCGTGGTGCGGCGTCGCCCCTGGGAGTACGAGGCGCCCTTCTCGCCCATCGACGTGGTGGAGGAGTACACCCGCCCGGCCCGGTTCAAGAGCGGCGGCGAGCTCCGCGTCCGCCCGGCCCTGTCCGACCCCGAGCTCTTCGACTTCCCCGAGCTCGGCACCCTCGAGGGCTTCCTCACCGACGGCCTGCGCTCCATGCTCGACACCATCGACTGCCCACACCTCGAGGAGAAAACCCTCCGCTATCCCGGCCACGCCGATCGCGTCCGGGTGCTCCGGGACACCGGCTTCTTCGACGAGCGCGAGCTCACCGTGAACGGCCAGACCGTGGTCGCCCGGGACTTCACCTTCGCCCTGCTCAACGAGGCCTGGTACCAGGAAGCCGACTCCGAGGAGTACACCGTGATGCGCATCGAGGTGCACGCCGCCGAAACCCCGGCCGGCGCCGCGCCGAAGCGCATCGTGTACGACCTCCTCGACCGCACCGATCGCCGGCGCAACGAAACCTCCATGGCCCGCACCACCGGCTTCCCCGCCGCCCTCTGCGCCCGCCGCATCCTCGACGGCACCGCCCCTCTCGGGCCGGGCATCCATCCCCCCGAAGCCCTCGCCGCGGACGACGCCTTCGTCGAGTCCCTCCTGCGCGATCACGAGGCTCGCGGCGTGCGCTACCGCCGCGTGGAGGGTTGAGAAGGGGAGAGCGAGGCGGTAGAATCGTTTTTCAGCGCTCGAAGGAGCAACCTGCGGGAGGCGCCGATTCCATGAGAACCCTGGTCGCAATTGTGTGCCTGTCGATGCTGGCTTGCGGTGGGGACAGCGGCCCCGGCGGCGGGGACAGCGGCGTCGGCAACAATTCGAACCTCAACGTGGACGGCGGCGGGGACGACGACGGCGGGGCGTCCTCCTGCGGAGACGGCGTGGTCGACGTGGCGGCCGGCGAGGACTGTGACGATGGGGAGGACAACAGCGACCTCGAACCCGGCGCTTGCCGCACCAACTGTACAGCGGCCGGGTGTGGCGACGACGTGATCGACGCCGGCGAGGAGTGTGACGACGGTGGGGACAACTCCGACGAGCCCAACGCGTTTTGTCGCACGGACTGTCGGTGGAGCCGGTGCGGAGACGGGGTCGTGGACGCCGCCGAGGGCTGTGACGACGGCAACAACGATCCCGACGATGGCTGCTCGGCGAGCTGCCAGTACGAGGTGACGTGCGGCGCAATGATCGTGGACGGCGTGGCCCTCGCCATGGACGGCCTGTACCTAGGCGACACAGACTGGCAGGCGGTCTCCGACCCCAACGCCTGGGAGCTCTACGGCGCAAACCTGGACGGCCTCATCACGACCGCGACTGACACCACGGGCCACTGCGTGGCCTACGCGGGAGCGAGCCCCGCGGCCGTGTTTCCGGACGGCCCCGGCGGCCTGGACAACTCCTTCGGCCGCAACGTGGTGCCCCTGCTGCTGGGGGTGCTGCCCAGCCTGTCACAAGAGACCAACGCGATCATCGACAACGGGCAGACCACCCTGCTGCTGCTCCTGGAGCCCATCCTCAGCCCGAACATGACCGGCCTGTACGCCAACCTCTACGGCGGCGCGCCCCTGTCCGCGGCGCCGCTGTGGAACGGCACCGACTGTTGGCCCGTGCGCCGGGAAGACCTCACGGATCCGAGCAACATCACCAGCGCGGTGATGCAGTTCACCGACTCCACCGTGGCCAACGACTTCTGGGAGTCCGGGGACACGACCACCCTCACGTTGAGCCTGAAGCTGGGCAGCGTCACGCTGCCGCTCACCGTCCACGAGGCGCGCCTGGAGCTGCAGCTCGCGGCGGGGTACTCCAGCGGCACCGACGGCGTCATCGCCGGAGTGATCGACACCGAGGAGCTGGTGGAGCTCGTCCGAGACGCCCTGGGCGCCACCGACCCGGGCCAGTGCACCGGGGCAGCCTTCAGTGCGCTGGCCGATCAGCTCCGGCAGGCGTCCGATATCATGGGAGACGGAACCCAGGACCCGACGGCAACCTGTGACGCCATCTCCATCGGCCTGGGCTTCACCATGGCCGAGGTGCGCCTCGGAGAGATCGCGCCTCCGGCCACGCCCCCTGCGAACCCCTGTCCCTAGAGCGTCGCTAGAACGTAGAGCCGAACAGCGGTAGAGCTGGAGAACAGAATTCGAACATGACGAGCAGAAAAAGCACCCGGAGACCCCGGTTCCGATTGAACCCGACGGCTCGGCGTTGGCTCGTGAGCCCGCACGCCGACCTCGAATTCCTGAAGATCGGGCGGGAGGAGCAGCCACAGAAACAGCAGGGAGCTGCGATCGAGGCGGAGGACGAGCTCAGCGAAGAGGACGCTGAGTGGCAGAACTGGCTCATCGGCCGCATGGCCAACGGCGCACTGATCAATGTCCATGGCATCTACGTAGATCAGGCCGTGCTGACCCAGCGCTTCCGCTGCGTGTCCGAGCAGTGCGCCCCACAGCCCGGCCGGGGACGCATGCGGAGCTGCTGCGCCGACGTGGACGCGCAGCTCAGCGAGGCCGAGGTCAGGCGACTGAACCGTCAGACGCGCCGCCTCGGACCATGGCTCGCTCGGCGGGAGCCCCGGCTGCGGGGGCTCATCAGCCAGCAGGGGCGGTGGCCCTTCTGGCTGGCCCGAGACGGCGCGCACCTCAGCCGCCTGGGCGGACGGTGTGTGTTCTCGGCCATCGACCACAAGGGCCGCATCCGCTGCCGTCTTCGCGCCTATGCCAAGGAGCGCGGGATCGAGCAGAGCGGTGTTCAACCGCTTCCCTGCCGCGTCTTCCCCCTGGTGGTGCTCGACCTGGAGGACGGCGAGGTGGCCCTCACGACCATCTATCGCCTCACGTCCCGCATTCTGAACACGTTCCCCATGTCGCGCTTTCCCTGCCTTGGGTCCGAGTCCCACCCGCCGATCTACATAGCGATGGGCCGGGACCTCGACTGGCTCTTCGGCAAGGGATTTTCCCGCACCCTCGCCCGGCTCGCGGAAATCCTGTAACATCCGGGCGCAGCGATGCAGCCCGCGCCGCGAACATATCCACCGCCCCCCGCGCAGACGCTCATACTCGGGGTCCTGGCAGTCCAGCTCGTCCAGTTCGTCCTGCTCGGCGCGGCCTGCGGCGACGACACCCCGGGCGACCTGCCCGACGCCGACCCGGAAACACCGGTCACGGTCACCGAGCTCACGGTCTCCGAGAACCCGCGTAACCCGCTGTCCTACTACGTCTCCTGGCGCACCAGCGCGGCCCTGCCCACGCACCTCGTCGTGGACTGCGGCCCGGACTACCGCCAGTCTTTCCAGGACGTCCCACCCCAGCCCCAGACCCGCGTGCAGCACGAGGTCTTCGTCATGGGCCTGTTCCCCGGCCTCTCCTGCACCGTCACCGTGCACTCCGACTGGCCGCTGCTCGAGGGCCAGACCACGGCCACCATCGATGCCGTCGCCTCCCTGCCTCCGCCCGCGCCCGCGCTCACGGTGGAGGTCCTCGACGCCTCGCGCATGGAGCCCGGCTGGACCCTGTGGTCCGCCGCGGACGCCGACAATTCCGGTGACGCCGCCGTGGTCGCCATCGACGCCCAGGCGCGCTACCGCTGGTACTACGCCCCCGGCATGAACTACCAGGCCCCCGAGCCCGAGGTCATGCCCATCGACGGCGGAGTCCTCCTGGGCAGCCTGCGCGCCGATTCCCAGATCGTGAGCTGGGAAGGGGAGGTGCAGTGGCGCGTGAACCACCGCTCCCATCACGACATGGTGCTGTCCCCCTGGAACGACCGCCACATGCTCTTTCTCAGCAACGGCGTCGATCCGTGTCCTTCCACCGGGTCGGAGGAGCACAGCGCCGTGGAGATGGACATGGACACCCACGAGATCCTCTGGGAGTGGTGGATCTGCGACTACTGGACCCCCCGCCTCGCCTACGACGGCTGGTCCCACTTGAACGCCCTCGAGCCCGTGCCCGACGAGCGCACCATGCTCCTGTCCTCCCGCAACCAGGACGCCATCTTCAAGGTCGATCGAGACACCAGCGAGCTCCTGTGGGCCCTCGGCCGGGACGGCGACTTCGCCATGGATCCCGCGGACCACTTCCTGCGTCAACACTCCCCCGAAGCCCAGCCCGACGGCACCATCCTGCTGTTCGACAACGGCCTCCGCGCCCAGGAGGCCGCCAACGAAGGCCTCGCCGCCCGGGAATACTCCCGCGTGCTCCAGCTGGCCCTCACCTTCGACGCAAGCGGTCAGCCCGACCGCGCCGACGTCGTCTGGGAGTACACCGACCCCACCGTTTTCGCCACCAGCCGCAGCGAGGCCGACCGCCTCCCGAACGGCAACACCCTCCTGCACTACTGCTACGTCTGGCCCGATCGAAACACCGTGCTCCGCGAGGTCACCTCGGAGCTGGAGATCGTCTGGAACGTCTCCACCACGCCCAATATCGCCTCCTACCGCTCCGAGCGCTTCCCTCCCTATTACGGCAACGTCCTCACAGGGGACTGAAGGCTCTCGGGCGCGGCCTACACGCTCATGGTGTTCATGGGCATCATCCTCATCCCGGCTTGCCTCTTCATCGGCGTCCTTTCTTTCGTCAGCGGGCTGCGTCGCTTCACCCGCTGAAAGATCCCATTCCTGGCCGCAGCCGAGGGGGTGCTTGCGGTCTTTGGGGAACTTGCATACCCTTGCTGGAAATGAGTCGAGACAGAAACAGGTCGTGGTGCTGCGTGGGGGTGCTGTTGGGCGCCTTGGTGCCGATGCTGGTGCTGGGCGGGTGCCTGGTGAGGGAGACGGAGGAGGAGCTGCTGCTGCGGCTGTGGGCGTGTCAGACCAATGCGGACTGTGTGACGGGGTGGGAGTGTCGGGCGTTTTCGATGGATGTGTCGGGGAACCGGTATTGCGTGTTGCTGTGTGGAGGGGATGGGGAGTGTCGGGCTGGGGAGATCTGTGGGAACGAAGGCTTCTGTGTGCGGGAGTGTGAGCCTGGGACAGGGACGGCGGGGTCGCAGTGTGGGGACGAGCGGCTCCAATGTTTGCGGATGAACATGACGGCCGGAGATGAGGCGGGGTACTGCCAACCAACGAGTCCCTGCACGCAGTCGGAGGATTGCGGGCAGGTGCAGAGCCAGTGCGTGTCGGACATCGTGGCGCAGGCTTGGCCGGAGCTCGACCTGGAGCTGGAGCAGAACGCGTGTATCCAGAGCTGCGGTGGGGGGAGCGCGTGCTCGGAGGGATTCAGCTGCGTGGCGGAGGTGGTGGCCCAGTATGCGCCGGACCTGGAGGATCTGCCGCCGATCTGCGTGCCGGGGTGCGGGGTGGACAATGCGTGTCCCATGGGGCTGAGCTGTCTGCTGGACGCGCTGCAGCTGCTGCTGCCGAACGAGACGTTCAACGAGCTGGAGCTGAAGATCTGCGCGCCGGGATTGCCGACCATCGAGCTGCCGTGCGGCTCGGACCGGGACTGCATGCTGGGGTACTGCGTGCGGCATCCGGCGCGGATGCTGGACAGTGGGGACCCGCTGTACACCTGCGCCATGCCGTGCGAGGCGAATAGCACGTGCGCTATCGACGGGAAGAGCTGCCTGCCCACGGAGCAGTGGGGCGAGCCGGTGAATTTCTGTTTCTGAGTGAAGCTGGCGCCGAAGTCGAAGTACCTCCCGGGGCTGGAGGAGTCGGTGCGGCGGATCGAGGTGCCGTTGGGGAGGTAGAACGCGGCGCCGCTACTTCATTACCGGGGGAAGGATTTCGGGTTTTCCGGGGACGACGCGGTAGCGGATCATGGGGGGGCTGGCCACGGGGCAGACAAAGGAGCAGATCATGCAGCCGAGGCATTTGTCCTCGTGCATGACCGGGCGGCGGGAGCTGTCTTCCCAGGCGAGGCACTGGCCGCCGGCGTCCTGGCAGATGATGTAGCACTGGCCGCAGCCCACGCAGCGGTCCAGCTCGTAGTCGGCCACGCCCTGGCTCTTGAGGTCGAACTGGTCGGTGGGCACGATGTTGGGCAGGGCTCTGCCGATGAGTTGGTCCACGCTGTCCAGGCCGCGCTCCTGGAGGTAGAGGTCCATGCCCTCCAGGATGTCCTCGATGATGCGGTAGCCGTAGTGGATCACGCCGGTGGTGATCTGGAGGGTGCCGGAGCCCACGAGGAGGTATTCGATGGCGTCGATCCAGGTTTCGATGCCGCCGCAGCCGGAGAGGGGGAGGCGGAGGTCTTCGGCCTGGGCGAGCTGGGCGATGCAGCGTAGGCCGATGGGCTTGACTGCCGGGCCGGAGTAGCCGCTCATGGCGCCCTTGCCGGCCACGTTGGGCCGGGGGGTGAAGTCGTCGAGGCCGATGCCGCTAAGGGCTTGGACCGTGTTGATGGCGGTGAAGCCGTCCGCGCCGCCGTCCTTGGCAAACCTGGCGGTCTCGGTGATGTCGGTGATGTTCGGCGTGAGCTTGGCCAGCACCGGGATGTCCACCACGCTCTTGACCTCGGCGGTGAACTCGCCCACGAGGGCCTGGGCGTGGGACACCTTCATGCCCGAGCCCTCCACGGTCATGTGCGGACAGGAGAAGTTCAGCTCCAGCATGTCCGCGCCCACGTCCTGGGAGGCCTTGGCGAGGTCTCGCCACTCCTTTTTGGTGAAGCCCATGATGGAGGAGACGACGATCTTGGTGGGCCACTTCTTCTTGAGCCACGCCAGGTCGTCGAGGTTGTCCTGCATGGGCCGGTCGGAGATCTGCTCCACGTTCTGGAGCCCGACGAGCCTGTCTGCGTGGTAGTCGTAGCCCGCCATGCGGGGGCCGGGGTGGATGATTTTCTCTTTGCCGGCGCCGATGGTCTTGAACACGACGCCGCCGAAGCCGGCGTCGAAGGAGCGGCCCACCATCTCGCCGGTGTTGGACACCGGGGAGGAGGAGAGCATCACGGGGTTCTCGAACTTCACGCCGAGGAAGGTGGTGTTGAGTCGCTTGTAGTCGGTCATCGGCTCAACTCCATGCCCAGCTCCTTCAGGATCGCCTCGGCAGCGGCCTTGCCGTCGCATACGGCCTTGGCCACGATGGAGGCGCCGCGCACTGCGTCGCCGCCCGCGTACATGGGGAGCTCGGTGGAGGCGCGCTGGTCGGCGGCGACCTGGATCCGCTCCCCGTCGCCCACGGTCAGGGAGGTCACCTTGCGAATGGACGGGTCCGGGGTCAGGCCGATGGCCTCGATGATGAGGTCCGCGCCGATGGTGTGCTCGGTGTCGGGCAGGTGCTCGGGCCGGCGGCGGCCCGAGGCGTCGGTGGCGCCGAGCCGGGTGCGTACGACGCGCGCGCCCCGGACTTTGCCGTCCTCGAAGACGTAGTCGATGGGCTGGGTGAGGATGACGAAGTGTACGCCTTCTTCCAGGGCCATCCGCTTCTCACCCACGGCGCCGGGCATTTCGTTGAAGGAGCGGCGGTATACGATGGAGACGTCCCGGGCGCCCGCCCGCCTGGCCGTGACCGCGGCGTCCATGGCGGTGTCGCCGCCGCCCACCACGAGGACTTCTTTGCCTTTGACCGAGGCGGTGAAGTCGGAGTCGTCGCCTGCGTCGCAGTCCTTGGCCTGCATGAGAAACGTCATGGCGTCGACGAGGCCGGCGCCGTCCCGGTGGGGAACGTTGAGGGTCGAGCACTTCCAGGCGCCGGTGGCCACGAACACAGCCTGGAAGCCGTCCGCGCGGAGCCGGTCCACGTCGGCCTGGGTTTCGATGGCAGCGCCTGTGCGAATCTCGACCCCCAGGGCCGTGATGTCCTCGATCTCGCGGTTGATGAACGCGCGGCTCAGGCGGTGGTTCGGGATGCCGTACTGGAGCATGCCCCCCGGGGCGGAGCGCCTCTCGAAGACCACCGCCTGGCAGCCCGCTTTGGCCAGCTCGGCGGCGCAGGTGAGGCCCGCCGGGCCGGAGCCCACGACGGCGACCTTGGTTCCGTTGGGCTCGCCCGCCTGGAGTGGGTTGAACCCGACGTCCCAGCCGTACTCCACGAGGAACCGCTGGAGCTCGCCGATCTTGATCGGCTCGTCCAATCCCTTGGCGGTGCAGCCTGCCCCGCAGAGCGAGCAGGTGGGGCAGACCACGGCGCAGACGCCCCCCATGATGTTGCGCTCCTTGATCACCCGCGCCGCGCCCTTGAGGTTCCGAAAGCGCAGCTTCCGGATGAACACGTCCGGGGCCGTGCCCGCGGGGCAGCCCGCGGCGCAAGGCGCGTCGTGGCACAGCAGGCAGCGCGAGGCCTCGGCCAGCGCCTGATTCATCGTGAGGCCTTGTTCCATCGAATTCTCCAATCAGCCGAGCTGCCGAAGGGTCTGGGCCCGCTTCCGGTCTTCCTTGACGAACCGCTTGAACGTGCGGTCCAGGCCGCCCAGCAGGTTCACCGCGCGCTCGGCCGCGTCGCCGTAGAACCGCGCGGAGAGGTCCTCCAGGTCGGCGAGGGCCCTGGTGAGCCCCGCGGCGTCGGCGCCCACGGGCAGGGCGGTGGGGGGCAGGTACTCGTCCCGCGCCATGCCGCCCAGGGGTTGGAGGATCACCTCGTTGAGGCGCTCCCGTTGCAGCCGCTCCAGATCGGCGATGCGCCGGGTGTGCTTGTCGGCCATGGAGGTGAGCTCGCCCTGGTGCGCGGCACAGACCGGCGCCTCGGCGGCCCGGGCCTCGAGGTCGGCGGTGGTCTGCTCCAAGGCGAGGGCAAACTTCAGCAGGGTCCCAAAGGACGTGATTTCGGGAAAGTCGACGGCCATGGCTAGATCCACCTCGTGATCACGACCTTGCGCTCGGTGAAGAAGTTGATGCCGTCTTTCCCCTGGCCGTGCAGGTCGCCGAAGAACGAGTCCTTGTAGCCGCCGAAGGGGAAGTAGGCCATGGGCGCGGGGACGCCGATGTTGATGCCGATGTTGCCGCCGCGCACGCGGTAGCGGTACTCCCGGGCGGCCTTGCCGCTCGTGGTGTAGATCGACGAGGCGTTGCCAAAGCGGCTGGAGTTGGCCAGCTCGATGGCCTCGTCCAGGTTTGCCACGCGCACGCAGGAGATCACCGGGCCGAAGATCTCATCCCGGATGATGGAGGACTCGGGGTCGCAGTGGTCGAAAACCGTGGGCCCCACGAAGTAGCCCTTCTCGTAGCCGTCGACCTTGATCCCGCGGCCGTCGAGCAGGAGTCTGTTGCCCTCCTTCTCGCCCGCGTCGATCATGGAGACCACGCGATCGTAGTGGCGCTTGGCCGCGATGGGCCCCATCTGCACCGTCTCGTCGAGGCCGTAGCCCACCCGGATCTCCCGGGCCGCGCCCACGATCTGCTCCACCACCGCGTCGGCGTCGTCGCCCACGAGCACCAGCACGGCGCCGGCCAGGCAGCGCTGTCCACTGTTGCCGAGGCAAGAGCTGATCAAGTTCGGCACGCAGGCGCCGAGGTTGGCGTCGGGCATCACCGTGAGGAAGTTCTTGGCGCCGCCCTGACACTGCACCCGCTTGCCGTTGAGCGAGGAGCGCTCGTAGATGGCGCGTGCGATGGGGGTCGATCCCACGAAGGAGATGCCGTGCACCCGCGGGTCATCGATGAGGGCGTCCACGGCCTCCTTGTCGCCGTGGACCATGTTGATCACGCCGGGCGGGAAGCCGGCCTCGTCGATGATCTCGAAGATGCGGTCCTGGGTGATGGGCACCTGCTCGGAAGGCTTGACCACGAAAGTGTTGCCGCAGGCGACAGCCGAGGGCCAGAACCAGAAGGGCACCATGGCCGGGAAGTTGAAGGGCGCCACGCAGGCGAACACGCCGAGGGGCTGCCGGATGAACTCCTCGTCGATGCCGGGGGCCGCGCCGTCCTCGAGGTTCTCACCCATCATCAAGGAGGGGATGCCGCAGGCGAACTCGAGGTTGTCCACCATGCGGCGGACCGAGCCCCGGGCCTCGTCGATGACCTTGCCGTGCTCTTGGGTGACGATGCGCGCGAGCTCCTCGTAGTGCTTCTCGAAGAGGGTCTTGAGCCGGAAGATGGGCTGCACGCGGATGTTCGGGGGCGTCTCGCGCCACTCCTCGAAGATGTCCTGGGCCGCGTCCACCGCGGCGGTGACCTCGGCTTTGGTGGAGAGGGGGACCGTGGCGATGACTTCGGCCGTGGCGGGGTTGATGACCTCGCCCACTCGGGTCGAGGTCGACTCCACCAGCTCTCCATCGATGTAGTTGCGGACCTTGCCGTAGTGCTCTTTCACCACGGGCAGCAGGTTGGGGTTGTCACTCATGGGTTCTCCTTGCAAGGCGTTCTCGCGACGCCGTTGGGTTCGTTCTCTCCGGACGCGGGTCAGTGCTCACTTCACCCGAGCCATTGCCTTTCCGAATTTTTCCAGCCCCTCGGCCACGTCGGCCTCGCTGATGAGCATCGGCGGAGCGATGCGCAGCACGTTGCCGTAGAGCCCGCCCTTGCCGACGAGCAGGCCTTCGGCCTTGGCCGCCTCCATGATCGCGGTGGCGCGGGCAGGGGAGGGCTCCTTGGTCTTCGGGTCCTCCACCAGCTCCATGGCCGCCATGAGGCCCATGCCGCGGACCTCGCCTACCCAGGCGTACCGGTCGGCGAGCTGGTCCAGGCCGGCCCGGAGCTGGGCGCCCCGGGTGGCCGAGCGGCCGGGCACGTCTTCGGACTGCATGGTTTCGATGGTGGCCAGGGCCGCGGCCATGGCCACGGGGTTGCCGCCAAAGGTGCAGATGGTCAGCCCCTCGAAGCTGGAGGCGACCTTGTCCGAGGCCACGGTGCAGCCGATGGGGAAGCCGTTCGCCATGCCCTTGGCGTAGGTGACCACGTCCGGCACCACGTCGAAGTGCTCGATGCCGTTCATCTTGGTGCCGGTGCGACCGAAGCCGGTCTGCACCTCGTCAGCGATGAAGATGCCGCCGTACCTGCGCACGATCTCCGTGGCGACCTTGAAGTACTCCTTAGGCGGCACGATGAAGCCGCCCACGCCCAGGATCGGCTCGGCGATGAAGGCGGCCACGCGGCCGCAGGTTTCGGTGCGGATGAGCTCCTCCAGATCGGTGGCGCAGCGCAGGTCGCAGCCGGGGTAGGTCAGACCCATGGCGCAGCGGTAGCAGTAGGGCGCGTGGGCGTGCTTGATGCCCGGGATCTGGGTGGGCAGGATCCGCCAGTTCGAGTGCGCGCACAGGTTGATGGCCAGGGTGGAGCGCCCCGAGTAGCAGTGGCGCAGGGCGATGATGTCCCCGGCGCCGCCGGCGTGGGTCTTGGCGATGGTGATCGCGGTCTCGTCAGCCTCGGTGCCGCTGTTGACGAAGAACGACTTGTTGAGCCCGGCCGGCGTGATGGACGCCATCTTCTCCGCCAGGGTGACGATCAGCTCGTTCGGATAGAGCGTCGAGGTGTGCTGCAGGGTCTGGAGCTGCTCGATGACCCGCCCGGCGACGCCCTCGTGGCAGTGACCGAGGCTCACGGTCAGGATGCCGCCGAAGAAGTCCAGGTACTCCACGCCGTTCACGTCGGTGAGGCGGGTGCCCTTGCCGCTTTTGAAGGCGATGGGCTCGGCGTGGTAGTTGATGACGCTGGGGAAGAGGAACTCCCCGTGCTTTTTCATGATCGTTGCGTAGTCCATGATGGTTTCCCGCTTTGGCCTGTCCGGCCTGTTTAGCCTGCGACGGGGGCAGGCGGTTTACGCGCGAGGAACGTGCCGTCTCCGGCGGCGCCCACGAACGCCCGGTCTTTGACGATGACCTTGCCGCGCAGCACGGTGGTGATGGGCCACCCCTTGCACTTCGTGCCCTCGAAGGGGTCGTAGTCGCACTTGCTGGCATGGGTCTCGGCGCTCAGGGTGTGCTCGAGCTCGGGATCGAACACCACCACGTCGGCGTCGTGACCCTCTTTGATCGCGCCCTTGCGCCCCTCGAGCCCGAAGATGCGAGACGGGTTCTCGCTCAGCATGGCCACCATCTGGTTGACGCTGAACCGCCCCGCGCCCACGCCGTGGGTGTAGGTCAGGGGCAGCAGCGCCTCGATGCCGGGCATGCCGAAGGGGATCGCCCGGTAGTCACCGCCCCACATGTTCTTCTGCTCGCTGGTGAAGGTGCAGGTGTCCGTGGCCAGGACCTCCACCGTGCCGTCTCGGAGTCGCTCCCACAGCTTCTTCTGGTCCGCCGGCTTGCGGATGGGCGGGCAGGTGGCGAAGTGGTGGCCGTCCTCCCGCTTGAACAGCTCGTCGTCCAGCAGCAGGTAGTGGGGGCCGGTTTCGGCGTGGACCCGGATCCCGACGGCCTGGGCAGCCTTGACGATGTCCGAGGCCGCCCCGGTGGACATGTGGAAGATGTAGAGGGTGCCCTGGGCCGCCTTCGCCAGGGTGATCGCCCGGGCGATGGCTTCGGTTTCGGTCACCTCGGGCCGGGTCAGGGTGTGGGTGTAACAGCCCTTCCACCCGTCCCGCTCCGCCTCGGCCTGGAACAGCTCGATGAGATCGTTGTTCTCGGCGTGCACGCCCACCATGCCGCCGTACTTGGCGGTCTCGCGCAGGGCCGCGTAGAGATCCCCGTCGTTGCTCTGCCAGCCCTGGGACTTGTAGATCATGAACATCTTGAAGGTGGGCAGGCCCGCCTCGATGATGGCCGGGATCTCCCGGACGCGATCGTCGTTCCAGTCGGTGATGCCCGCGTGCAGGCCGTAGTCCACGCAAACCTTGGGATCCGCCTCGGCCCGGCGGGCCCGGATGGCCTGCATCACGGTCGCCGGCTTGGACTGGATGGCAAAGTCGATGAAGGTGGTCACTCCGCCCAGGGCCGCGGCGCGGCTCCCGCTCTCGAAGTCGTCGGCGCTGACCGTGCCGCAGAAGGGCAGCTGGAAGTGGGTGTGCACGTCCAGCGCGCCGGGTAGCACGAGCTTGCCCGCGGCGTCGATCGTCTCGTCCCCTGCCAGGTCCGGCCCAACGGCTGCGATCCTCTCGCCTTTGATGCCCACGTCGGCGGCAATGGTCTCGGACGCAGATACGACGCGTCCCCCCTTGATCACGAGATCGTATTGCATGACGAACCTCTTCGGTTACGGCAGCAGCCGCACCATGTCTCCGTAGGTCTCCGGTCGGCGGTCCCGGTAGAACTGCCAGGTGTTCCGCACCTCCTCGATCAGGTCGAGGTCGAGGTCGGCCACGACCAGCTCATCGTCGTCCTCGGAGCCGTGGGCCAGGATCTTGCCGCGGGGATCACAGAAGTAGCTGTCGCCGTAGAACTTGCCGATGTTCCAGGGGGCCTCGGTGCCGACCCGGTTGATGGCGCCCATGAAGTACCCGTTCGCCACGGCGTGCGCCGGCTGCTCCAGCCGCCACAGGTACTGCGACAGGCCCGCCACGGTGGCCGACGGGTTGAACACGATCTCGGCGCCGTTCAAACCGAGCAGCCGCGCGCCCTCGGGAAAGTGCCGGTCGTAGCAGATGTAGACGCCGACCTTGGCGTAGGCGGTGTCGAACACCGGGTAGCCCTCGTTGCCCGGC
>JBDRSE010000323.1:0-2609 GCA_043825095.1 bacterium | reverse complement strand
TGCCGCGAAGCGGCGGATCGATCTCCGGCAGGTGCCAGCCTTCGCACCGCGCCGAAACCAGCCCGACAGATCCGCCGCTGCGCGGCTCAATACACCCCTGTCGTCCCCTCAAGGGGAAGCCCGCGCGGCGCGGGGGGGCGCTGTGCCGCCTACCACGTGAACGGTTACGGAGTTTTGTCACGCTTGGGGTTTTGTCACGAGGGAAGAGCTCTGCTATGACTGCCCGAGCGCCGAGCACACCCTCGGGCCGGGACTACGAATGAGCTTTCTCAACGTCAAGAAATCGAGCCGAAGCGCGTTGGCCATCGTGCCGCCGGAGTCGCTCTGGGAACCCATCAACGCCATCCGCCGCAAACACGACAAGCAGCTCGTGCGCTGGATGCCGCATCTCAGTCTGCTGTTTCCCTTCGTGCACCCCGACTTTGTCGACGACGAGCTGCCCGTCCTGGCCGAGGTGGCCGCCACCGTCCGCCCCTTCTCGATCACCTTCGGAGAGCTCCGCCACTTCGAGCACCCGACCGGCACCTCCACGCTCTGGCTCGCGCCCGCGCCGCGCGCACCCCTGGATGCGCTCTATCGGGCGCTGGTCGAACGCTATCCAGATCTGGACACGGCGGCCCGGTTCGAGACGGGGTTCACCCCCCACCTGAGTGTGGGCCAAACCGGCTCCCACCTTTCGGGACACCGGATCTCCCAGGAGCTCCAGAAGGTGTGGCAACCCCTGGAGCTCACGGTCGACGCGCTGTCCGTCCTGACCCGCCCCCTGTCCGGCCCCTTCGAGGTTCACTGTCGGGTAGAGCTGCAGAAATAGCTGACCATTGCGCTCAGCGCAGGACGTGCTCCGGCTCGTCGGTGCTCGTGCGTGAGATCCCTACTTCCGTAGCTTGCGAATGATGCCGAGCAGAATCAGGAACCCGAGGATCCCTGCCAGCACGTAGCGGCCGTCCTTGGCCCAGAAGCTCAGCTTGACGTCGCCGGGTTTGTAGGTCTTGGCGATGGCCGCGTGGATGCCCTCGATTGTTTTGCCGCGAGACTGGGTCGACAGTTCCGACTTCAGATACTGCTTACCCTGATACACCGCGGGCTTGCAGTCCCAGCGGTGGATATACGCCCAGAACAGCAGGAGCACCTTGCACCGATACCCTGCGCGGAAACCGGCCAGCCACTTTTGCTTCGCGTAGGGCTTGGGCAGCGGCCCCACGTCGAAGATCTGCTCCCCGCGGCCGAAGAAGACCACCACCCCCGGCGCGCTCGTCGCCGGCGCCTCCAGGCCGGCCCCAGTCGCAGGGCTCGCCGAGGCGTCCGATGGAATCACCCACGCGAGCAAGATGGCCGCCGTCAGCAACAGCACTGTTTGTAACCGTTCACGTGGTAGACGGCACAGCGCCCCCCGCGCGCAGCGCGGGCTTCCCCTTGAGGGGACGGGAGGGGAGTCTTCCGCCGCGGAGCGGCGGATCTGTCGGACTGGTTTCGGCGCTGTGCGAATACCAGCACCTGCCGGAGATCGATCCGCCGCTTCGCGGCTCAGCTCTCCCCCTCCGCCCCCTCCGGGGGAACCTCGCTGCGCTCGGGAGGTGCTGCAAATAGCCCCCCCGTGAACACATACCACTGTTTTAGGCATGTTCTGCGTCCTTTCCCTTTGGAATAATGCAGCCTACCAAAGGATCGCTGCTGGCGATAGGCGGAATTCCCGACGGGGGCGGGCCCGGCGCGGGCATCCCGCGGGGAGGGTCGGAAAGTCACAACAGCAGTGGTCAGGATCGTGACAGTGTGTAACCGCTCACGTGGTTGACGGCACAGCGCCCCCGCGCTAGCGGGCTACCCCTTGAGGGGACGGGAGGGGTGTTTTGAGCCGCGGAGCGGCGGATCTGTCGGGCTGGTGGCGGCACCGAGCACGGCTGGGCACCCTGCCGGCGCTCGCTCCGCCACTTCGTGGCTCCCTGCGCCCCCGCCGCCCCCTCCGGGGGAACCTCGCTGCGCTCGGGAGGTGCTGCAAATAGCCCCCCCGTGAACACATACCGGTGATATTTGCCTGGAAGTCGTTTACGATAGAGAGCAGCCGTCTGCGCGTGGGCGTGGATGAGCAGCTTGTATGTAGTCGATGCGTTTTCGACCGGAGAGGGCAGGTCGTCATGAACAAGGAGCGTACGCAATGGTTGGCCATCACCTGCCGCCCGCTGCTGCTGGCCGTGGTGGGGCTGACGCTGAGCGCCGCAGGCTGCGGCCGGGTAGCCTACGACAGGGGCTGGGTGGAGAATGGGGTCTGTGGCAACGGCGTCCTGGAGTCGGGCGAGCAGTGCGACGACGGCGAGGTCAACTCCGACACCCTGCCCGACGCCTGTCGCACGAGCTGCCAGGGGCCGCGCTGCGGCGACGCCGTGCTCGACAGCGGCGAGCTCTGTGACGACGGCAACGTGCTGCCTGGCGACGGCTGCTCGGCCAGCTGCACGTACGAGACGGACTGGTGCGGCGACGGCGTGGTGCAGGTGGGGGAGCAGTGCGACGATGGGACGGCCAATTCCGACATCTACCGCGATGCCTGTCGCACCGACTGCAGGTTCGCCCACTGCGGCGACTGGGTCGTCGACTCGGGGGAGGAGTGCGACGAC
>JBDRSE010000322.1:0-56328 GCA_043825095.1 bacterium | reverse complement strand
GGCACCTATTATCGGTCAGAAAAACGGGGGTTGCAATTGATAATATCTGAGCGCTCCACTGTTCCAACGCGATTCCTGGGCGATTCTGCGAGGTCTAGATTGCGCTACCTAGGCGTTTTCCCGGCGTCTAAAGTTCGTGTGGGTGGGGAGTGACTCAGCGGTTTGCTGTGCCAATGGAACCGCGGCGGTCAGTGGGATCGCGGCTTCATCAGCACGGCCACGGCGTCCGCGGTGACCTCCATTCGAGCGTGGGCCTCGTCGTTCTGGAGGTCGGCGATGAACGTGTACAGCTCTGCCACGTCATCGGAGGCGAGGGGCTGCGTGATGCCGCGCAGCTCCCCGGGCGAATCCCCGAAGATCTCCGCCGTGAGCAGGGGCTTGCTCATGGATTCGGCCTTGGCGATCCGGACTCGATACAGCCGCTCGAATTTCTCCACCGGCTGTACGCCGAAGAAGTAGCGGCGAATCCCGTCCTCGTCGCCGATCTGGGCGGCGAGCTTGGAAATCTCGCGCTCGATCATGCCCGCGAAGAGCGTGCCCAGGAACTCGTAGATTCGGGGGCGGAGGGTGGTGACCATCTCGTCCCGCCGGCGGATCGCAGCGGCAACCTGATCCAGAGTGTGCTCGATCATCGTCGTCTCTCCCCAGGGATCGGTCCCCCAACCGGCCGCGGCGTGCCGCCGGCGGCCGGCGCCTTGGCCGGGTCGTCGGGGCACTTGACCCCGGCCTTGTTGCCGTCCTTCGGAATGTAGCGGTGGATGGGCTTTTTGGCAGTGCCCAGGATTCGACCGCGGGTGACTTGCACCGGCAGAGGCGGCTCCAGCCGGTAGTAGTAGCCCTTGTGGGAACGTTGGAAGGCGATGCGCTTCCCTTGATACTGGAAGCCGAAACGCCAACGGATCGGAAGCTCGCCCAGGCGCACGTGTCTGCGATGGCGGAGCAGGAAGGTGATCAACCGGACCGCGAGGTGGTTGTGCAAACGGTGACAGCCGTGGGAGTGTCGCCCGAGAATCGACATGTAGTCGGCCGAGCCGTGGGTGCGGATGCCGCCGTCCTCATCCACCAGCTGCCCGCCGCGGCGTAGCTCCCGGGTGTGGAGTGCGGCCACCAGTCCGTAGGCGCTGGCGTATCCGGGGCCGAGCTCCCATTCACGCGCCACCAGCTTCACCCGTCCCTGCACGAGCCGCCGGGCCACCAGGCTGCGTGGCGGCGTGCCGGGGGGCGGGATCCAGACCGGGCCGGCGACCACGAACTTCCACAGCCGGTCACCGATCTCGCTGTTTTTGTATTTCCAATAGTGACAGCCGCGGTGCACCTCGCTTCGCCAGCTGCCGATGGTCGTGGCCCAGCGGACCAGGGGGAGCCGTCGGTTCCGGTGATACGCGTAGAGCGTCAGGCGAGGGCCGCGGGATTTGGGCTGCGGAAGGGGGCGCCCTGCAGCGTCGTAGGGGTAGTCGTACCAGACGTCTCCCCGGTCGATGACCACCCGGAGATCCATGTGGGGACCGTAGTATTCGGGCAGGGGGGGGAGCTTGATCGCCACGCGCCGCCGGGCAAAGTACGACGCCGGCCGCTGCTCGAAAAAACGCCATGCTTTCTGGGGCGTTTGGACCCCCAGGGCCTGTGTGAGCGCCTTTGCGAAGGTCCCGACGAGATCGCGATGGCCTGCTTCGCGGGCGTTGGCAAACGAGAGTGGCACCGAGCCGTCCTCGACGACCGGGATCGCCGTGGCGAGACGTTCCCGCAGCGCCCGGAGCAGCGTCCGGTGGTTGTTCTCCAGCGGCGTGCGCGCCAGGGCGGACCTGGTCTCTTTCCAGATGTGGCCCCAGCCGTAGATCATGTGCTTCTTTTCGAAGCGCACCATGGCCTTCTGGTGATGCCAGCTCACCTCACCCGGCCGCAGCGGCTCGTGGTCGCGGGTCAGGCCTTCGCAGGCCAGTCGCTTCTGCGCGGCCCGGATCGCCCGGACCCGGGCCGCGGTCAGGCGTTGGGCGCGGATGGCCTGGGTTCCAAGCCCACGTGCCTCGGCCTCGGCCACGTCCCGCAGGCGGTGGCGGCGCAGCAGTCGCTTCACTTCCTGGTCCCAGCTCTGAGCCTGGCGCAGAAAGCGACGCTCCGCTTTCCGGCCGCTGATGTAGTGGATCGACCGATCCAGCCCGTCAATGGCCGCGCGATCGACCGCTGCGAAGCACTGCTGGTTTGCCTGGTCGTCGCGGAACCTCCGAGCGATGGCGCCGAAGGACGGAGGGATTCCGTAGAGCTCTAGATAATTCCGGCGTCCGGCGGCCAGAGGTCGGCCGTCCCGATCCGTGCGGTCGTTGGCCAGGTCGACGTATCGCGCGCGGTAGGTGTTCGGCTTTCGGTCCGCGTGTCCCGGGGTCTGCTCGGTGAAGGGATAAGGGGTGTAGTCGTCGCTGAAATCGATGATCGTGTAGCCGTTCCGGCGCGCCCAGGCCGCCTCCACCTGCCGCTCCCGTCCCTGCTCGAAGAGCGAAACCGGCGCCTTCAGCGTTGCGGGCCGTGGCCTTGGATTGCCACCGACCTCGAGGCGTGACGGGGAGGCGTCGGCTGCACCACGCTCCCGGGTCGGGCGCTCGGTGGCGCAGCCGACGGCGAGGCAGCAGGAAAGGAGCAGCGCGGATCGAGAGGGCATCGTCACTCGGATGTATCGCGAGACGCTCCGCGGTGCAACCATCGGTGATGGACGTTCCCCGCGGCCTGGTTATCATGGCACAGTTGACGTTTTCCGGTGGGCCTGTGGAGACGCCGGTGATGGAGAGCGATGGTACTCACCGCAGCTGACCTGCTCCGATTCGGGCTGATGATGTTTCTCGTCGTGCTCGCCTACGGGCGGCTGGCGAATCTGCTGCGCTACTTGTTCCCAGGGCAGGTGCACCATCGCGAGCGGAAAGATGAGCTTCCCCCCGAGGGACCGGTGGCCGAGGGCCTCGAAGTCCAGGGGTTCCGCTATCTCGGGACCCGGGAGGAGGCCGTGTTCCGGCTCCATCGCCGGTTGGCGGCGGTGTATGCGCACGAGGACGGCCGCGTGGTGGACCTGCCCCTGTCCGGCCGCCTGCACGACGCCTATGTGATGACTTTCTACGAGGGCGGTCGTTGCGCGTTGACCCGGTCGGGCACGGGCCGGGACGTCATCGAGGATCGGTACCGCTCCCGGGCCATCGGCGCCGGGAAGACACTCCGCGATCTGCTGGAAACCCACACCGAGTCCCAGGCAGCCGTCTCCCTCGGCGATCCACCGATGCCGGTGCGCCGGCTCACCGACCGACTGGAGGTGGGGCGGCGCTGGTACGCAGAGCACGCGCGCACGGAGCTGCTCCTGCCCGCCGCCCTGGACGGCCTGCTTCTCCTGGCCTTTGCGGCCTTCGGAGTCTATCTCTGGACGCTGTGAGCGGTCGGTCTAGAGGCCGTTCGCAGGAGAAAAAAGTGCAAAAGTCGAGTCTAGAACCGGCGGCGCTTCTTCGGCTCCTCGGCGGTCTTGGGCGGCGCCCCGGACCGGAGCACCACCACCGCGATCCCGAGAATGCACACCGCGGCGACCAGGCTGGTCCACAGCCCGGTGCCGATCTGGATCGTCGCGGGGACCAGCTTGATTCGCGCATAGATCGCCGGATCGCTCACCGCGCCGCGCTGGATGGTCTGGTAGGCGCCGATCATCAACAGGCCGGTGAATCCGGCGCCCACGCCGCCCACCACGAAGAAGGTGGCCCGCAACCGAGCCGAGGAGACGGCGTAGTACAGCCCCAGGAGCGCGCCAATCGTCCCTGTGGCGACGAGCACCAGATTGAGGTTGCCCGAGTGCACCGAGCCGTCGATGCCGAAGGACGCCTTGGCCGTGTGGATCTCCACGAAGGGCATCCGCAGCGCCGCGACGGCCATCAGGACGGACATCCCGAGGAGGCTCAGGCCCGCGGAGACGCGTACCCAGCGCTGCTGGAGCACGGGTGTGCCGGAGGAGCGCTCTTTGTCAACGGACATGCCCGGTTCTTAGCACTGTCTGAAGACGCAGACAATTGGAACGGCGCGGCCCTCACGAGTCAGGCCCCATCTCAGTGCATCGATCCACAGCGCCGGACGCACCGTGAGGCACTGTGCGACGACTTTCGTCGACCGGAGCTCCGTCCGTGGCTTCGCGTCTCAGCTCGCCCCCTCCGCCCCCGCAGGGGTGCCGTGTTGCGCGCGGAGGTTTGGCGGCCCGCAGCCCCGATCGTCGGGAGCCACGCCCAGCGGTCGCTTCCCGGTGGACCTTTGGCCCGAATCTGATATCAAGGTGGGCCATGTTCGAGAAGACCCGCGTCGCCGAGGAGATCGCCCGGCACCTGCTGCGCTCGATTTTCAATCGCACCCTCCGTCCCGGGGATCGGCTGCCCTCGGAGCGCTCGCTGGCGAGCCGGCTCGGCGTGAACCGTGCCTCCCTGCGGGAGGCCATCAAGCACCTCGAGCAGATGGGCTTGGTCAAGACGAGGCAGGGCGATGGGACCCGGGTGCTGGACTTCATGTCCTCGGCCGGACTCGAGCTGCTGCAGCACCTGATCCCCTACGCCGCCCAGGACAGCCCAAAACTGCTGCGGGACCTGTTCGAGGTGCGGCGGGTGCTCGGCCGGGAGATGGCTCGGCTGGCGGCCGAGCGGTGCGCGCCGGAGGATCTGCAGGAGCTCCGGCGGGTCCAACGAGAGGCGGTCGACCGGGCGCGGAATCGCACCGAGCTGCTGATCCAGGACGCCGAGATCTTCGCCGCCCTCGGCCGGACGACGCACAACCGGGTGGTGCAGCTGCTGGCCAACTCCATCCGCATCTCCGTGGCCCGGCAGCCGGACATCTTCGAGCGCGCCATGCCCGAGGCCGAGGTCACGCTCGACTATCATCGGCGTCTCATCGATGCTGTGGCGGGCAGAGACGCGGGGGCCGCGGCCGAGCTGACCGATGCGTATCTGGGCGACATGGCGAGCCGGTTGGAGTCGTCGGACCCGTAGGTCATCGAGTCAGGCTGTTCACGGAAAGGACCCAGCAATGACCGAGTACGACACGTTGAGGCCGGTGCAGTGGCAGGACGGACGGCTCAAGCTCCTCGACCAGCGGCTGCTGCCGCACCGGGAGGAGTGGGTGCTGCTCAGGGAGGTCGAAGCGGTGCGGGACGCGATCTCCGCCATGGTGGTCCGCGGGGCCCCGGCCATCGGCTGCACCGCAGCCTACGGCATGTCCCTTGCTGCGGCGAACGCGCCGGACGACATCGACGCGTTCCGAGCCCGGCTGGAGGCAGACATGGCCGTGCTCAAGGGAGCGCGGCCGACCGCGGTCAACCTGGCATGGGCAGTGGATCGCGTGGCAGCCGTGGTACTGGATCGGCTCTCCGACGGGGTCACCGCGGCGCGCTCAGCGGCGCTCGAGGAGGCCCACGCGATCACCCTTGAAGACGTGCAGTTCTGTAAAAACATTGGGAAAAACAGTCTGCGCTTCATTCCCGAAGGAGCGCGGATACTCACCCACTGCAACGCGGGTGCCCTGGCGACGGCCGGCTACGGCACGGCGCTGGGTGTGGCCAGGGCGGCGGCCGAGGCCGGGCGGTTGAAGATGGTGTTTGCCGACGAGACGCGGCCGCGGCAGCAAGGTGCCCGGCTGACCGCCTGGGAGCTGCAGCACGACGGCTTGCCGGTGACCGTGATCGCGGACACTGTCGCGGGCTCGCTCATGGCGCGTGGTGAGATCGACCTGGTCGTTGTGGGCGCCGATCGGATCGCCGCCAACGGAGACGCTGCCAACAAGATCGGTACCTATCAGGTCGCCGTCCTCGCGGCCTATCACGAGATCCCTTTCTTTGTCGCGGCCCCGCTGTCCACCATCGACTATGAAACCGCCACCGGCGCCGGGATCCCGATTGAAGAAAGAGATCCGGACGAGGTCGCGGTGATCGACGGCAGCCGGTTCGTTCCCGAGGGTGTGCCCTGCCGCAACCCGGCCTTTGACGTCACCCCCGCAGGACTCATCCGCGCCATCATCACGGACCGCGGTGTCGCCGAGCCGCCGGGCACCGCTGCCCTCGCCGCGTTGCGAAATCTCTGAGCCGCGGGATCCGGGAGCAGGGCGAAAACTAGGTACATCTGAGATTCGGGTTGACATCGGACGGAAAACCGATAAGTTAGCCCACCTGTTGCGCCTCTGGTGCGCGCCCTTTGCAATGGAGCCGGATCAATGTTCGCGGTCCTTAAGTCTGGTGGTAAGCAGTATAAAGTGTCGAAAGGTGACACCATTCAGGTGGAGAAGCTGGCCGGCGAGGTGGGTGACGAGGTGGAGCTCTCCAGCATTCTGATGGTCGTCGACGACGAGAACAACGTGCAAGTGGGACGCCCCCTTGTGGACGGGGCCTCTGTGAAGGCGGAGATCGTGGGGCAGGACCGCCTCCCGAAGATCATCGTCTTCAAGATGAAGCGGCGCAAGAACTACCGCCGCAAGGCCGGTCACCGGCAGCCCTTCACCGCGCTGAAGATCGTCGACATCGCGAGCTAGAGAGGAGACGACCAATGGCACACAAAAAGGGACAGGGCAGCTCCAGGAACGGTCGTGACAGCAAGGGTCAGCACCGCGGCGTCAAGCGGTTCGGCGGCGAGCAGGTGCGGGCCGGCAACATTCTGGTCCGCCAGCTCGGAACCAAGATCCACGCCGGCAACAATGTAGGAATCGGCAAGGATTACACGCTGTTTGCGCTCACCGACGGCAATGTTCGATACGAGACGATCCGTGACGGCAAGAAGCGCGTCCACGTCGAGAACGCCTAACCCCCCCCGGTGATTCCCGGGTCGGCGCGCCGCACCTGGAATTCCGACCCAGCACCAAGTACACTTTGCTCGATGCGACACTTCGTTGACGAGGTGGAGATCCGCGTGGAGTCAGGCCGCGGCGGCGATGGCTGCGTGGCCTTTCGGCGGGAGAAGTTCGTGCCTCGTGGAGGTCCCAGCGGGGGCGACGGTGGCTCGGGGGGCAGCGTTGTGGTGGTGGCGGACGGTCGGATGCGTACCCTGCTCGATTTCCGCTCCACGCCGGTGATGAAGGCGCGAAACGGCGAGCCGGGCAAAGGGAAGCAGATGAACGGGCGGGCGGGCGAAGACTGCGTGATCCGTCTACCCGTCGGCACCCTCATCGTGGACGCCCCAAGCGGGACCGTGTTGGTGGATCTCACCGTGGAGGGACAGCGTCACGTGGTGGCGCAGGGAGGACACGGCGGCCGCGGAAACGTGCATTTCGCCACTTCCACCAATCGCGCCCCGCGGCAGGCCGAAGAGGGCCGAGTCGGGGAGGCCCGGGATCTGAAGCTAGAGCTGAAGCTCATGGCCGACGTAGGGATTCTCGGGTTCCCGAACGCAGGAAAATCAACGTTTATTCGCCGAGTTTCCCGCGCCCGCCCCAAGGTGGCCGCCTATCCGTTCACCACACTGATTCCACATCTCGGCGTGTGTGAGCTCTCAGACCACCGGAGCCTCGTCATCGCCGACATTCCCGGGCTGGTGGAAGGGGCGTCAGAAGGGGCCGGCCTGGGGCACCGTTTTCTGCGCCACCTCGAGCGTACGTCGGTGCTGCTCCATCTGATCGACCCGTCGGATCTACAGCACGAGACGGCCCTGGACGCCTTCGACACGCTCAACCGTGAGCTACGGGCCCACAGTGAGCGGCTCGGTGCGCTGCCGCAGGTGGTGGCCATAAACAAAGTCGATCTGCCGCAGGTGCGGGATCTCTTCCCCGCGCTCGTCGAGGCGTTCGAAAGCCGGGGGATCTCCTTGCGGGCGGTGTCGGGAGCGACCGGTGAGGGCGCCGGCAAGGTTCTGGAGGATCTGGCGGCGCGGCTGGGCGTTTGACAGATCCTGCGGATCCGCTCTTGGGTTGAGCTACGGGGCCTCTGGGTGGAGTTACGAGACCTGTCTGTTTTAGGTGGTCTTTCAATTGGGCTAAGCTATACTCCCCACCGCACCAACGCGTTGACAGTAGCCATAGGCTTTGGTAACTACTCAGCGTTAAACCTGTAAGACAAAGGCCGTCCTGCGGGTAATCTTGATTCGGGGGAAATTCTCATGGGTCGACGTCTAGCGGTAAGCGTAGTGATGCTCGGTTGCGCCTTGTATATGGGCAGCCATTCTCGTAGTGCCCTGGGGGCTCCGGCGGGTGACAAGCCAGCCGCTGGAGCCCGGCCGGGAGCGCCGGCCCCGGCGGCTCGTCCGCCCGCTGGGGAGGCGACGCCGAGGGCGGCGACTTCTCCCCCGGGGGCGCCGCGTCCGGCGGAACCCACGCCGGGTGCCGCCGCGGTGCCGAAAGCTCAGCAGTCGTACTCCATCAAGCTGCGGGAGCTCGCGGAGCGGGTGTCCACGCTCAAGGAGCTGGTGTCCCAAACCAAGATCCGCTTGAACCTGCTCAAGGAGTCGGTGCTCGGTGAAACCACGGCCGGCTCCGAGCTGGTGATTATCCAGGACAACCAGATGGGGGGCTCCTTTCGCCTCGTTGCCTTTCGCTACCTGCTCGACGGCAAACAGCTGGAGGCGAAGACCAGCTTGACCGAAAAAGACAGTGAGCGCGGAACCCGGAACATCTACGCCGGCCCCGCCATGGACGGCGTGCACATCCTCACGGTGGAGTTCGTGTTCCGCGGCCACGGGTTCGGCGTCTTTTCGTACCTGCGCGGCTACCGGTACCGCATTCGCTCCAGCTATCGCTTCAAGGCCAGCGTGGGTACGGGCACCACGGTGCGGGTGATCCCGTTCGAGCGGGGCAGCGCCTTCACGCCGCTCAAGCAGCGGCTGAGCGTGCGCTACGAGAAGAAGGTCTCCACCCTCGCGATCAAGCGGGACAGCAAAGGTCGGGCCAAGACGGCTCCCTCCAAGAACAAGTAATCATGACGAGCAAGAAACACGCTGCAGTGCTCTTGCTGCTTGCGGGGGCGCTGGGAGGGCCCTCGGGGGCCGCAGCCGAGGTGCGCTCGGTGGCGAAGATCAGAGGCCAGCTAGGCACCATCGAGGGGCAGCTGGGTCACTACCTGTCGACCATCAAGCCCCCGACCCGGCGGCTGAACCAAAAGCAGCTGCTCAAGCGGCTCATCGACGGGATGGTCCTGTACCGCATGAAGGACTACTCGCGGGCGGCCATCGTGCTGATGGACATCGCGACCCGCTATACGAACACGCCCGAGGCGGGGGAGGCAATGTTCTTCCTGGCCGACTCCATGTTCCAGCAGCGGGAGTTCGTGGTGGCCCGAACCTACTTCAGCAAGGTCGTCGCCAGCGGGAGCAGCAACAAGTACTACCAGCTGAGCCTCCAGCGGCTGCTGGAGCTCGAGATGCGACGGGCCGCGGTGCTCGGCAGGAGCCAGACCGCGGATCCGGTGCGCATGGGTCAGGTCGAGGATCTGCTCCGGAAAATCCAGGCCATCCCCGCCACCCGTCGAGAGTCCTCGGTCGAATACGTGCGCGGCAAGTACCTGTTTTTCCGCAACCGGATCACGGACGCTCTGACCGTGTTCGCCGGCATCGGCGCGTCCCACCCGTACTATCTGCAGGCCGTCTACTTCACCGGCGTCTGCCACATCAAGCTGAACCGGCTGAACGCCGCGGCCGCGGTCTACAAGCAGCTCATCGACAAGGTGCTGTTCGGCTATTATCGTCCGCAGACCGTCACCCAGCGCCGCATCCTGCAGCTGTTGATCATCGCGGCGGCCCGGCTGGCCTACTACAAGGGGCGCACCAAGAGCGTCGAGCTCGCCATCGAGCTCTACAACGCCATTCCGCGGAAGAGCCCCTACTTCGATGACGCGCTCTACGAGCGCGCGTGGGCCTATCTCAAGGCCAAGCGGTACGAGCGCGCCGTCAAGACCCTGGAGCTTTTGCAGGTGTCCAATCCGAGCTACGGCAAGAGCGACGAAGCGCGCGTTCTGCTGGGCAACCTGAAGATCCGGACCGGGGACTTCGCGGGCGCCAAGGACGTGTTCCGCACGGCGTCGCGGGAGCTGCGCCCGGTGTACCGGAAGCTCCGCGGCCTGCAGACCAGCCAGATTGATCCGCAGACCATCTTCGACCAGCTCACGGCCTCGAACCTGGAGCGGTTCGATATCAAGATCCGACTGCCGAAGCTCGCCTTGCGCTGGCTTCGGAAGCAACCCGATGTCAAGCGCGCCCTGATGATGCTGGGCGACCTGGACGCGGTGCGCAAGATGATCAAGGAGTCCTATCAGGTGATCCGACAGGTGGAGCGCAAGCTCCGCTCCGGCTCGCAGATCGCCGCCTACCCGACCCTCTCCGTGGCCCGGGCCCGGGCGGCGGATTTGGAAGCCCAGATCCTCGGCCTGCGGGGAGATCTGAGCGCGCACCTGCAGCGGCTGCTCTGGCCGAACGCGTCCGTGTCCGAGCGCCACCAGCTCAAGCTGCTGGAGAAGGAGCGGCTCGCGCTTGAGGACCTGCTGAAGAAGGCGCCGCAGTCCACCGAGGCCTACAACACGCGGATCAAGAAGATCAAGGCGCTGTTCGAGACGGTCGACTCCAACGCCTTGGTGGAGGAGATGCGGATCAGGAACATGGAGAAGGCCCTCAAGGCGCTCGTGTCCTATTACTACCGGACGCTCAAGACCCAGCGGCTGTCAAGGCAGCTGCTGGAGCAGAACGCCAAGAAGATGGCGAGTCAGATCAGTGCGTTGCGCAGCATGATCTCGACGCTGCGGGGGGACGTCGCCGACGCCCGCAACAACGTCGGGATCGGAGACGCGGTGATGCGCTACGAAAAGCAGCTGCGGGCGCAGTACAAGTCGGTGCTGGCCAGGCTGCAGGCGCTGGCAGCGACGATCACGGCGCGCATGACGCCCGACCAGCAGAGCCGCAAGGCGGAGCTGGATCGTCTGGTGGCCCGGATGACCAAGGCGCAGAGCGACCTCGATCAGGTGAACCGCCGCATCGACGCGTTCCTGGCCGTGAAGCGCGCCCATGTGCTGCGTGTGCTGTCCGAAGAGAAAGCAAAACTTTCCGGGTATCAGCAGCAGCTCGCCGAGTACAAGCAGCCGAGCCAGAGCGTCGTCGGCGGAGTGGCGTTCGAAAACTTTCAGAAGGTGGCGGAGAAGGTCCAGCAGGTGCTCGTGAAGGCGGACGTGGGGGTGCTGGACGTGGTGTGGGTCATCAAGAACCTCGCCAAGGGGCGTTACGAGAAGCGTGAGAGCCTCTTCATGCGGCACATGGAGCTCCTCAAGGCGAAGTACCGCGAGCCGAGGGGGGTCCAATGAACGGCATCACGCGACTCGGACTGGTGGCGCTGGCCCTGGCGTTGTCAGCGGGGCTCGACGCGGCCGATGCGCGGGGGGAGCGGCCGGCCGGGAGCGCCCTCGCGCCCTACTCGACCGCAAAGCCCTACACCGCCCGGGAGAAAGCGGTCCTGGAGCACCTGAAACAGGACATCGCGCTGTACAAACGGGGCGCCGTCATCTTCAACAGCTCGATCAAGCACCTCATCGAACGGTCGTATCTCAACGAGAAGTACCTGCTGGAGCAGAAGTACCGGACCACGCTGGAGGAGGCGTCCCGATCGGCCCAGAGCCGCCGGCTGGAGGCCATCAAGGAGTACGAGGCGTTCATCAAGCGCTACCCCAACGACACTGTGTGGACGCCTGACGTGCTGATGCGCCTGGCAGAGCTGTACTACGAGAAGTCTGAGGTGGACTACCGATACGCGGACAAGCAGTACAACAAGCGGCTCCGGGAGATCGAGCGGATCTCCAAGCTGGCCAAACGGGACCTCCCCGTGCCGTCCAAGCCGACCAAGGACTACGGCGCCAGCCTTGCCTACTACCGTGAGATTCTGCAGCGGTTCCCGAGCTACAAGAAGCGGGACATGGTGATCTATGTGCTCGGCTACGTGCTCCGACTGGCTGCCCAGGAGGTGGAGTCCTCGGACGACGACAACCTGCGGGGCAAGGCTCGCGAGTACCACGCCCGGGCCCGGCAGGCGTTCCTGGGCCTGGTGTGCAGCAACAAATTCAATCCCCTCACCAAGCCCACGGAGCCCCCTCCGCCGGGGGGCTACAACGTCAACCTCACCAAGCCGGCCGTCGCCGCCGGGGCACCGTCCCCCTTCGAGGGGTTCGATCCCTACAAAGACTGTGCGTCGGCGGTGGATCTGTCGAAGTTCGAGGGAGAGGACCTGAAGAAGCGCCGCTATCTGCTGAGCCAGGCGTGGTTCCTGATCGGCGAGGAGCACTTCGACGCCGACCCATCCGTGGAGATCGAGGCGGACGAGAAGGAGATGCTCAACAAGCGGTATCTGACGTACCGCGGCCAGGACAAAGAGGAGATCTTCCGCAACCGCTGGAACGAGATGATCAACGAGAAGAAGCTCCGGGCCCTGAAGCTGCACAACTACTACGCCATCTCGGCCTACTCGCGGGTGGCCGAGAAGTTCCAGGACTCCAAGGAGTACAACTCGGCGCTGTACAAGCGGGCGTGGACCTACTTCAAGATCGACCAGTACTTAAAGGCCTTGTACGAATTCGACGATCTGCTGGTGCGGGCCAAGGAGAAGGACCTCAAGGAGAACGCCGTGCGCTACGTGGCGCTGTGCGCGTTCTACCAGAAGCAGAGCCTTGATCCCTATTCCTGGCTGCTGAAATACTATCAGAATAAGGGGTGGCTAAACGACAAAGGGCAGCAGAAATACACTCACGTCAAAGCCGCCTTCTTTCAGCTCGCCGAGGTGCTCTGGGAGGAAGCTCAGCCGCCGCCCGAGGACGCGGGCGCGGAGAACTACAGCGGGGAGATGCTGGAAAAGGCGCTGAAGATCTATCGTTGGATTCTGCTCAAGGGCGGCTTCAAGAACGACTCCGAGGACGCCGGGAACCCCGATCCTGACTGGAAGTACTATCTGAGCAAGGCGCCCATCCAGGTGCGGGTCCTCCAGATTCTGGGCATCCTGCAGGTGAACGTGGACAAACGGATGCGGGCCAAGTATCCGCGGCGCATGCTCTACCAGGAGCGGAAGATGGCCTTCGACCGGTTCTCGGTCTATCGGGGAAGCCCTCACGTGGCCTTTGCCAACGAGTACGAGAAGCGGCACGGCACAGACAAGGCCGTGGCCGAGGCGCTGATGGTGCTTCGTGAAAACAGCCTTATGGCCATGGGGCGAGACTTCTTCAACCTGGGCGGGCAGTACCTGGCCGCGTACGCCAAGGGGGAGAAGGAGGTGGGTCCGCTGACCCAGGAGAAGGCGGAGCTCGACGCCAAGGTCGCGCGGCGGGCCCGGGGCTGGCAGAGGGCGCAGCGCCGGCTGGAGAAGATCGACGTGCGGCTCGCCGAGCTCAAACAGGCCATGGACGGGTACAAGAAGACCTACGGGGGGTACTTCGCCCAGGCCGCCAAGGCGTTCCGGTTGATCGTCGCGCACCCGCAGTACAAAAACACGCTGACGGCCTACAAGGCGCAGTTCTACATGGGCCTGGCGACGTACTACTCCGAGAGGTACCTCGAGGCGGCGCGCATCTTCAAGGCCGTGCAGGAATCCAAGATCAGCGCCAAACGGGCCCTGGAGGCGTTGAACTGGCGGATCTCGGCGTTCTCGGAGGTGGTGCGAGGCATCAAGCTTCCGGCCGACCCGGATCCCAAGACCGAGAAGACGGTGGTCCGCAAGGAGATCCCCCCGCTGCTGCGGGAGTACCACGAGCTCCTGCGGGAGGTGATCAACAAGTATCCCAAGTCGCCCGACGTGGTGGGGTATCAGTATTTGATCGCGGCGCACCACTATCGGTTTCGGCAGTTCGCAGAGGCGCGTCCGCTCTTCAACGCGCTCCTGGAAAAGCACTGCAGCTCCCGGCAGGCGTTCTACGCCGGACAGCACCTGCTGACCATCCTGTCCATCGAGAAGGGCGCAAACTATCTGGATCGGCTGGAGATACTCTCGTCGCGGATCAAGGCGAAGAACTGCGGCGCGAACGTGACCTGTAAGGCAGGCGATCCGAGCTGTGACGAGTACAAGAAGCTCGTGGCAGACAGGATCAAGGAGCTGGACAAGCTTGGCCCCATGATCCTCCGGGAACGCGCGTTCAAGGCCTTCGAGGCCAAGCAGTACGCGAAGGCGGCGCTGTACTTCCGGCAGATCATCAAGAAGTACCCCAAGTCGAAAGACATCGCCCTGTTCCTGTACAACGCGGCCTACTCCTACGAGAAGATCAATCGCTTCCGCAGCGCCAAGCGCATGTACGAGCTGATCTATACGAAGTATCGGGCCCAGGCGGCCACGACGAAGATCAAGGGGGCGAAGGGCAAGATCATCGACGATTCGATCCTCGACAACGTCGTGGAATTTCTGGCCATCGTCGCGCTCAAGGCCCTGGACTACGAGGTTGCGCTCAAGTACTACGGCATTCTGGCCACGGACAAGATCTTCGCCAAGCACGACGGTCGGGTCGCTTGGTACTACCGGTATGCCAGTCTGCTCAAGTATCACGGCAAGTACGACCTGTCGGTGAAGTTCTTCCGGATGTACGTGGCCGAGGTCCAGGGCAAGGTGCCGCGCTGGAAGCGGCTGGCGCGGAATGCCGTCGACCCGGAGAAGAAGAAGAAGTACGAAGAATTCGTCAAGGACGCGGGAAAGTTCGTGTCGCGAGCGGATCTGGAGCTCGGCAAGATCCGGGAGCGGCAGGGACGGTGGCAGCAAATGATCTCAGCGTACCTGCGCTACATCGACCACGCTGAGAAGACCCTCGACGGCAAGCGCGGCAAGATCACGAGCTCGGCCTACTACCTCAAGAACGCCGACGATTGGGAGCTGGCCCGGGACATGATGGAGCTGCTGTCTGGCGTGCTCAAGAAGCAGCGGGAATTGCGCGCCCGGTACGCCGCGATTCGGAAGATCGAGGACCGGATCCTCGACAACTTCATCCGGTACAAGCTGCCGCCCCGAACCGCGTCGGCCTCGGCGGCGGCGGCCATCAGCTTCGATCGCACCAAGAGCGGGTTGGACGCGTTCAAGAAGGTCAAGTACACCTACAAGAAGCTCCGCGTGCGCTGGCGCTGGAACAAGAACAACGCGCACAAGAACCGCCAGGCCCTGCTCAAGAAGGGCCGCGACACGGTGGCCGAGGCGCTCACGGAGCTCAGCGCGAAGGTCACGGCTGCGACGAAGGCTTACGAAGCAGAGCGAAACAAATATCCAGACGACATCTGGTACATCGCCTTCCAGGCGCACCTCGGCAAGATCTACGAGACCGCGGCGCAGCTCGTCTCGGACCCGAAGTTCCCCCCGCTGATTCAGAAGTGGGTGGACCTGTTCAAGAAGCTCTTCCAGGATCCCTTCGAGTTCGAGGAGAAGATCAAGAAGCTGATCTTCGGGGACCCGTCGGTTGCGGAGAAGGCGCGTGAAACCTGGGACACGATGGCCAAGGGGTTCTACAAGGCGGCCATCGATCACGCCAAGAAGCGAGGGATCTCCAACGAATGGACCCAGAACGCGCGGCGCTGGCTGTCTCGAATCGATCCCTCGAAGCCGTACATCAACGAGCCGAAGATCGAGCCGGGGCTGTAGGGGCCAGGGAACACAGGGGCGCCACTGGATGTCGGAAGGTTTGGAAGATGACGAGAGGAATTCGATGAGCGCTTTGCCGAGGGCTTTAATCGGGATGCTTTGCGCGTCTTTCTGCGTGGTGGGCCTGGCCGGGCTCGGCTGCGAGAAGGACAAGAAGAAGACCACCCCCGATGCGCGGCGTCGAGCCGGTGGCGATCCCGACCCGGGGCGAGCCTCCGGGGATCGTCCGGCAGCGCCCCGGGACGGAGCCCGCGAGTCGGACAGTGGTCCGGTCCTCGTGACCAAGCCCCCTCCGGACCGCCGGCGCGTGGATCCGAACGATCCCCGTGGGGTGACCATTACGCCGCCGACCAGTCCCCGTCGTCCGGGACAGCCTGCGGCGCCGACGGTGATGTCCATCCCGCAGATCAAGCAGCTCGTGGCGGCTGGGCAGTACGTGCGGGCGATCCAGGAGGCGAAGAAGATCCTCGAGCAGAACGAGAAGTCCGTGCCGGCCATGGCGGTCATGGCGATGTCCTATTTCCGCAAGGGGGACCTCGAGCTCTGTCGCGCCGTGTTGGCTTCGATCAACATCCTCGAGAAGGACAACGCCCAGTTCCTCTACCTCTGGGGTCACCTCTACCTCAAAGATCAGCGCTTTGCACTGGCACAGAAGTACTTCGAGCGCGCCGTGGCCAAGAACCCACAGCTGCTGGACGCCTGGACGATGATCGGCGTGAGATATCTGCAGGGCGGCAGCTACCCCAAGGCGCTCTCGGCGCTGCTGAAGGCGAAGGGGCTGCCGGGCGGCAACACCTACGGCATGAATCTCAACATCGGCTCCACCTACCGCGGGCTGGCCCACAGAAACAACAACACGGCGTATTTCATCACGGCCCTCAACTACTTCCAAGAGGCGGAGAAGCTGTTCCGGCAGGTGCCGGGGAACGCCAACAAACCCTACTTGAACGCGACCTACAACAAGGCGATCCTGTTTCTGGACGCCAAGAATTATCCCGGATACACCAATGTGAAGCGTCTCGAAGAGGGACTCAAGTATCTTCAGCAGTACGTTACGCTGGCGCCTCAATTCGCCGCGGCAAAGTGGTTGCAGGAGAAGCAGGCCGTGATGAAGCTGCTGAACAAGATCAAGAACGCGGATCTGCCGGCCGCGCGGGCGATGGCCAAGGCTGCGGCTGCCCAGCCTGCGCCGACGCCGCGGCCGACGCCGCCACCCCGTCGGCGTCAGCCCCCGGGTCCACCCCCGCGATAGGTCACAGAGGTTAGGAATGACACCATGAACCACCAGGCGAAGCACCTCGGAATGGCTCGTTCGACCGCCGCGGGGACGGTGCGGAGACGTGGCCTTGGAAATCGTTTCTCAGTCCTGCTCTTTGGATTGGCAATCGTCACCGTTTTTTTGTATCCTCCCGGCGGTGCAGTAGCCAGGGCCCCGGAGCGCGCAGGCGCACGCGAGGGGGCCGCGGGCGGGCGGAAGGCGCATGAGCCGGCGCCTGCGGCGCGGCGGCGGACCACAGGCGGTGAGAGCCAGATCGAGGAATTTGATATCGTCGGTAAGATCTACAAGCCCGAGGTCTTTGTGTTTCTGGGACGCAAAACGCTCAATCTCAGCTGGGATCTCGATGATGCACGCTTCAAGCGGTCCTTTCTGGACGCGGTCATCAATTCCGTCTGGGGACCGCCGTTCTGAGGCGTTCGGGCAGAGTCAACGGTCGAGCAGCGGACCGGGTCGAACCCGGTGAACGAGGGCAGCCAGGGCGTCGGGAAAAAAATTGAAGCATCTAGGCGCGAGATTTGTTATAAATTTCGCTCCTGAGGGATTTAAAAACTCAACCGGGGATGAGCCCAACCACGGAATGCAAAGGACTTCATCCCCACCCTGAGGCCATTGGGACCCGATGGCCTCTCGGATCAACTGATCGTCGCACAGAGAGCTCGGCGATCAAAGGGAGGTAAAAAGAACATGGGTGGCATCGCAAAGGCCTACGTCGAAGGCGGAATGTTCATGCACTTCATCCTGGCCGTCTCGATCTTCGGCCTGGGAGTCATGATTGAGCGGTTCATCTTCCTGTTCTTCCGGTACAACATCAACGCCACCGCGTTCATGGCCCAGATCCAGAAGCTGGTGATGGCCAACAACATCGATCGCGCGATCAAGCTGTGTAATGCAGCGGCGAACGCAGCGCTCCCGCGGGTGATCAAAGCCGGACTCACCCGGGCGAACAAGAGCGAGATCGAGGTTACGAACGCCATCGAGGAGGCCTCGCTGGAGGTGATCCCGCTGCTTCAGAAGCGCACACCGACGCTGCTGGCGATCGCCAACATCGCCACGCTGCTCGGTCTGCTCGGGACCATCACCGGTATGATCGCGGCCTTCGAATCTCTGGGCGGCGCATCTCCTGAGGAGCGGTCGGTGCTGCTCTCGAAAGGTATCGCCGTGGCCATGAACACGACGGCATTCGGGCTGATCGTCGCCGTTCCGTGCATGATCGCGCATGTGTTCCTTTCGGGGATCACGAAAAAGATCATCGACGAGGTGGACCAGTATTCCGTGGTGCTCGAGAACCTGCTCGCGGCAAGGTTCCGGGCTGGCGGCGCACCGGGCGCATAGCACAGCGCTGGGGTTGCCTGACGCACCCCGCTCGTCGCGCGCTCGGGTCCCCAGGTAGCACGTGACGGTCGAATCGGGGTCAGGCGTTGTAGTAACCGGTGGTCCGTTGATTTGGCCAAGGAGATACCATGGCTAAGAAGAAGCTTCGGGAAGAGTTCGTGCAGGATGACCTAAACCTGCTGCCGATCATGAACTTGATCTGTCTGCTCATTCCCTTCCTGCTCATGGCGGCTCAGTTCATCAAGATCGGTGTGATCATGGTGGAGACGCCCCGGCTGAGCCGGGTGAAGAGCAGCGAGGAAAAGAAGAAGAAAGAGGCGCTCAACCTCTCTCTCGTCATGACCGACAAGGGGTTCTACATCAAGTCGCGTCACGGCTCGGAGTGCCCCGAAGGCGTTTCTGCCGATGCGAAGCTCTGCTTCCCCAAGAAGGAGGGCAAGTATACGGACAAGGTACTCAAGGAGCTGCAGCACCACATGTGGTACCTGTACGCCAGCAAGTACAAAGATCCGAGCAGTTACGCCGTCCCGGATGAGAAACACTCGCTCACGTTGATACCAGAGCCCACGATCAAGTATGACGACATCGTGAGGACCCTCGACGCGATCCGCGAGATCCCCCGTGACGCCCGGAATCCGCCGGTCAAGCACAGCATCCCCGGGGGCGGCTGTGCGATGAAGTACGACCGGAAGAGCGGCGGTTGGGGATTCCTGGACAAAGGCGGAGTGAGTATCAAGGAGTCGGCGTGTATGTACTACCGGGTCACGCTGGCGCTGGGCTCCTCATAATGGGCGGGACCGATCTTTTTTCGGAACTTGTCCTGTGCTCGGGACACAAATGTGGTTGAGGCCGACGTGATGTGTTCCGTGTACAAGCCATTTCAGCAACGAGGACAAGCCCTTAAGAGAGGCGCCTCCTCGAAACGGACCGGATCGCGGGTGTGCTAGGAGACGAAGATGCCTGAGATAAACCCCGAACAAGCCTACTGGTTCGAGAAGAAAAAGGCCAAGAAGCAGATCAAGATGCAGATGCGGCGCAAAGCGGAGGACATGCCACTGCGCATCACCTCGCTCATGGACGCCCTGACGATCATCTTGATCTTCCTGCTGAAAAGTTACGGCTCGGATCCAATCAACATCACCCAGAAGGAAGGGGAGATGCTTCTGCCAAAGTCGGCGTCGACGACCAACATGGCAGACGCAGTGGATATCGTGATCTCCGCCTCCACGATTCTGGTGAGAAACAACGCGGTAGTGAACGTCAAGAACGGCAAGGTGGATGCCAACTCCAAACGAGACGGCCCGGACGGCTTCTTCATCGATCCCCTGTTCAAGAAGCTCAAGGACGAGGCCAAGAAGCTGAAGGCTGCGGAGAAGCAGGGAGGGAAAACCTTCAAGGGGGATGCGATTCTCGCATGTCACAAAGGGACTCCCTACCGCCTGTTGGCCGAGGTGCTCTACACAGCCAACCAAGCCGAGTTCAAGACCTATACGTTCGCCATCGTGAAGATGCACGAGTAGTCCGAGTCGGTGCGGTTCAGGATCCGGAGCGATCCGGATCGGGCTTTGGGAGAGGCCCAAGGGTAAACTTCCGGGGGCCGTTCGGCAACAGGGAGAGCGACGATGGCTCAGATATCTAAGCCGACCCCATCGAGAGCGCCTCAACGGCGCATTCTTAGGATCGGTATCATCCAGGGAGGACGCATCATCGAGGAGTGTCTCCTGCGTAGGCACGGAGACATCACTATTGGCCAAGGTCCTCGAAATTCGTTTGTTATTTCATCCGCCCACCTGCCTCGGAGCTATCTTGTTTTCAAGAGCACCGGCGACGCGTACATGCTCAACTTCGCCGAGGGGATGGATGGACGGGTGACCGTTGGCGGAGGCGTCAGGACCCTCAATCAAGCCCGAGAGATGGGCGCTGCCAAGAAGGCCGGGGACTGGTGGCATCTACCCATGGACGCCCAGGCGCGTGGAAAGCTGGTCATCGGGGATGTCACCCTGCTGTTCCAGTTCGTGCAAGCGCCGCCGGTGGTGCCCCGGGCCCGGCTGCCCGCGACCATTCAGGGCTCCATCGGCAGCCGAATGGACCCGGTGTTCACCATGGTGTTGGCCGGATGCGTGGCTCTCGCTGCGGCGATGTGGATCACGTTCCAGGTGATCCCCAAACCCAAAGCTCCGGGCCGGTCCAGTCGGCTGCGCTCGATGGTCAACAGTGAGCTGAAGCGGAATCACCCCAAGACGAAAAAGCCGAAGAAGGCCGAAATAAAGAGTGACACCAAGGAGGGAGCGGAGGGGGACAAAGCCGGCGATGCCGCCAAGGTCAAGGCGCGCAAGCCTGCCGGGGGCGGTAAGGGCAAGACTCCAGGCAAGGCCAAGGGGCCGCTCAAGAAGGGGAGCGCCGAGTACAAACGCACCCTCGACGAGCTCACCAACATCTCCTTCGCCTCGGGCGACGACAAAATGAAGTCCGTGGCCATTGCCGGGAAGTGCCAAACGGCGGAGGAGTGCAAAAAAGCCATTGTCGGCAGTGATCATCTGCGAAGCGGCGGAGGCTTCGGCGACCTGGACGATCGTGCCAAGACCTCTTCGGGTTCCGGTGGTCATGGAGTCGGTGGATCGGGTCCGAGCTCCGGATCTGGTGGACGCCGCGGCCTGGCCGGCCGGCGCGGTTCGGGCGGCCTCGGGGTCAAGGGTACGGGCACCGGGTCGGGATCCACGGTGGCGGCGAAGCGCCCGCCGCGGGTCGTGATGATCCACGGGATGCTCTCTTCCTTCGTGCCTCCCCCCGCCGTGGGAGGATCGGCCGGATCCAAAGTGCGGGCGAAGATCCGCGCGCGGGTCTACGGGCTGCGCCGCTGCTATAACCAGGCTCTCATCAACAACCCACGGCTCTCTGGGGCGGTGAAGATCTCCTTCATGATCATGCCCAACGGTCGCGTGAGCAGCGTGAACGTCGTGTCCGGCATGGGCGGGGCCATTGTCAGCTGCGTCAAGGGCAAGGTGGCCGGCTGGCACCTGGGCAACGTGCCGAACCAGGTGTTCTACGGCCCCTTCGTCGTCCGCTTCACTCCGGGAAGCTAGTCCCCAGTCCCCATTTTCCCTCAATTCCACTGGCCTTTCCCTTGTGCCGAAGAGGTCCTAAACCCCAGACAACGCCTTAGCTAATGGCCAGGGTCGATATTTGGTTGACAAAGCCGGACCTTGACCCTAGTCTTCTAGAGTTGGGTGGCCATCCTGACCTTGTTCGAGGATTATTCGATGAAAAAAGCGCTGACTAAGTGGTTGGGTATAGGTTTGGCTGTGACATGCACCAGCCTCCTCGGAGCGACGCTGCTCTGGGGCCAGGGGAACAAAGGCCCGGGGACAGGCGGTCCGGAGGAGCAGCTCGGCGCTGTTCGCTCGGATCTGGCGGCCATGGACAATGGGCAAAAACGCGTCGAGCAGATGTACAAGAAAGCCAAACGGCAGAAGGACATCATCCGAACCAGCTGCGTGCACGAGAAGCTGGTCCGAATCAAGAACTACATCGCCCTGGCGCGGGAGCAGTTCTCGCGTTATCTGATGGAGCGGGCCTCCGGCGAGTCCACCACCTCGGTGCCGCTGCGTCAGAAGATCTCCATGTTCAAGGAGCGCGTAGACGAGATGGTCGCAGAGGCCGAGCAGTGTGCCGGCGAGGCGATCCGGGTCACTGACAAGCCACAGGTAACCGAGGAAATCGATCCCAAGATTCCGCAGAAGGATCCCACCCAGCCCGGCGGCTCGATCTGGGTGATGCCGCGACCGCCCGAGGGATCACCATATTTCTAGCGTTACCCCCCGGTGGACAGCCGGGGAGACGATCTGATAAACCAACGGGACTACCCAAGCGCCACAAGCCACTTTGAACGTCGAGTGTACACCCGGGTGTCTTTGACATAGTACCTACGCTTATGACGAAACGAACGATCTTCATATCTACGCTCCTCCCGGCCTTGATCGCCGTTCTGGGACTGATCCCAGGCGCGTTGCCGGCACGAGCTCAGGCGCCGAGCACAGGGTTCGGTCTTGGCGCCATCAATGTGCCGGGCGGTGAGAAAGCCAGGACAGGGAATGGCCTCAAGTTCGGCCGCTCCGAGTTTCACGCCGGCCTTTCGGTCGAGGCGGGGTGGGACAGCAATGTGTACTACGACGACGCTGGCGAGGTGTCGTCCGCCTACCTCCGTCTCTTCCCGCAGCTGACCCTGGGGACGCGTCCCGTCGCCCAGGGCAAGCGGCAGAAGTTCGCCTACAACCTCGCACTGGCCATGGACTACATCGGCTACCTGCAGGATCTGAACGGCTCGAAGCGCCACCACGTGGGCGCGACCCTGGGCCTCGATCTGAAGTTCAATCCCCAGGGCAAGGTGGCCTTCAGCATCGTGGAGCAGTTCACACGCACGAACGAGCCGCGCGCCGGACAGACTCCGGGGAGCATTGATCGCGACTACAACCAGGCCGGGTTCGATCTGATCTTCAGGAATGGCCTGTTGTCCTTCTTGCTCGGCTATCGGTTCGTGATCGACATGTACGAGCAGAAGCAGTACGACGTTGCCAATCGGATGCTGCACGAAGCCAAGTTCAAGGCGGACTGGAAGTTCTTCCCGCAGACGGCTTTCTGGTTCCAGGCTGAATCGGGGTATGTCGACTATTTTGAAGACAACCCTACGGTCGGTGTGCCGAATCGATCCAGCGCGCCTTTGAAGCTGATGATCGGTGCCACGGGCCGACTCACGCCCTGGATGACCGCGGACATCGGCATCGGTTACGGCATGGCGTACTATATCGGTCAGCCGCTGGGGCTGCATCACGATGTCATCGCGAATGTCGGGCTGGGCTTCAAGATGGGACCATACGCCACGCTGAAGCTGGGATATCAGCACGGTTTCAAAGACTCGGTGGTGGGTGACTTCTACAAGGAGGACTCGGCGTACGCGCGGCTGAACCTGGCGCTGTTCAAGCGACTGGTCGTCGAGGCGATGGTCGCGTGGACCATGGCCGACTATCAGCGCTACGTGCTGCCGGGCGCCTCGGGTGGGAGCTGTGATGCCAATGGGGTCTGTGATCGCAAGGACAACTATCTGATCGTTGGAGTCTCGGCAGACTACTACTTCCTCAGCTGGCTATCTTTAGGGATCGGCTACAGCCTTCAGGGGAATTTCACAGGGTTCAGCACTGACTTCGCCGGGTTTACCCAGATTCCGTCGTTCGTAAAACACCGCGTGTACGGTCGAATCACGGCCTATTACTAGCCTGTGCGAGCCCTGAGCTGCTCCATCGGTCGTGCTTGTTTTCAGGGGATGGTGGGCGCACTGTTGTTGCTCACCGGCTGTCCGTCCGTGACGAGCGGGGTCGTGGGCGGAGATCCTCCCAAGGGCTTCGTGGACACCACGGTGGGGCCCGGCGACGTGCTCGAGGTGCGGGTCTATGGGGAGAAAGACCTGACCGGGCTGTACCGGATCGAGGGCGATGGGACGGTGGTGTTACCGCTCATCGGCAAGCTCAAGGTGGGCGGAAAGACCCCGCCGGACATCGGCCGTCGGATCGCGCGGAAGCTGCGCAAGGGCTATCTGCGGAACCCTCAGGTGACCGTGTTCGTCAAGGAGTACAACTCCAAGAAGATCACGGTCTACGGTCAGGTGAAAAAGCCCGGCACCCTTCGGTACTCTGACAACATGACCATTGTGCAGGCCATCTCGGAGGCGGGCGGGTTCACCGACCTGGCGGATCGCGACTCGACCATCGTGACCCGGACGCAGGACGGGCGCCCGCACCGGATCCGGGTCCGGGTGAAGTCGATCGGCCAGGGCCGGGAGCAGAACTTCGTGGTGCGTCCGGGTGACGTAATCTGGGTGCCGGAACGTCTGATGTAGGGGATGTGGAAACAGCGCATCGAACGGGCGCTGATCATTGCGCTCGGGCTGCTGGTGGCAGCGGGAGCAGCCCTGCTGGGCGGGGTGCATCCCGTCACCCAGCTGTGGCTCTCCGGATGCGCCCTGTCCCTGCTCGGCCTGTGCATCGCCTGGCGGACCTTGAAGCGGGGCGCGCTCACGGTGGGCGCGCCCTTCTGGGTGCTCGCCGGCTTGACCCTGGTGTGCCTGGCCCAGCTCGGGGGCCTGTCCCCGGAATGGCACCAGACGCTGCAGCCCAGGGGGGCGGCGCTGGCAGCGTACTCCACAGAGGGGCTCGGAGCCCTGTGGCACCGGTGTTTGAGCCTCGATCCCCCGGCCACGGCCCTCGAGTGCTGCAAGCTGGTCGGCCTGGCCTCCATCGCGGCGGCGGCCGCGCTCCTGGCGCGGGATCGCTCCCGCGCGCTGCTTTTGCTGTGGACCGTGGATCTCGCCGGCCTGAGCCTCGGTCTGCTGGCCGCGGTGCAGCTGGTCCTGGGCGCCGACTCGCTTTTCTGGCTGCACCGACCCGAGCAGGGCGGCCAATTCATGGCCCCCTTTGTCAACGCGAACCACGCGGGCGGATTCTACGGCGCCCTGTTGTTTCTCCATCTGGGGCTGGCGCTGCAGGTCCGGGAGCAGCGTCGGCGTTGGGTGCTGCTGGCAGTGACGGCGCTCCCGGCGCTGCTGGTGGTGGCGTCGGCGAGCCGGGGAGCGATCGCGGCGACGGCCCTGGGCGGCCTGGGGTTTCTCGTGCTCCTGTGGCGCGCAAAGAAACTGACCCGGCGCCAGCTCGGCTACGGACTGGCGATTACGATCATCCTCGGCACCGTGGCGTTTCCAGCGTCCGAGACCATCCGCAACGAGTTCGGCAGGGGCACGCGGTGGGAGGCGGTGGACGAGGAATACAAGCTCCGGATGTGGGGAGATGCGGTGCGCGTGGCTCGCGACTATCCCCTCACCGGGGTCGGGCGCGGGGCCTTTCGAAGCGTGTATCCGAAGTACTTCCGGGTAGAGTCCGCGATGCGCTCGACCTACTCCTATGCGGAGAACATCGTGGTGCAGCTCCTGGCAGAGCTCGGCCCGGTGGTCTTTGGGGTGCTGCTGCTTTTCGTGGTGCTCCTCGGATTTCGCTATCTCCGGGGAACTGAGCTCGAGCTGATCCACGTCACGGCCCTGCTCCCGGTGCTGGTGCTGCTGGGCCAGAACCTCGTGGACTTCAACCTCGAGTTTCCCGGAACGGGCTTTCTGTTCGTGGTGCTGCTCGGGGTCCTGGCCGGCCTGCGGCTCGGCAGCACCCGCAGGGTTGTCCCCAGAGGTCGGCGTTTCGCCCACGCCGGGGTGTGGCTCGGGCTCGTGGCCCTGGGGGGGGTGATCGTCGTGCTGCTGGGCAGCCGGGGTGTGCGGTTCGATCTGCGCACCGAGGGCGACCGGCTGCGAAACCGACTCAATAGGGGCGGAAATGCGCAACGGTCGCTGAGCGCCCTGAGAGCCGCCATCCGCCGTCACCCGGCCGACTACTACCTGCACTACCTGGCCGGGGTGGCCGCGCTGCGGGTGGACGGAGAGCAGCCCCTGCGGCACCTGAATCGGTCCCTGTACCTAAACCCCCGGAGCGGCCCCACGCACCACCTCGTGGGGCGCGCGCTGCGCCGGCTGGGGTTCGCCCGGCAGGCGCTCACGCACTATACGGCGGCGATCACCCGCGGCGTGCCGGTCCAGGGGCGCTTCGCCCGGGAGCTGTACGCGCTGCTGTCTCAGCTGTGGGCGGCCCAGGGGCCCCAGCAGGCCCTCGCAGAGGCGAGCTGGTGCTACGGGGCGCTGGCCACAACGGGGCAGCCGATCGCGGTGGGTTGCGCCCTGGCCCTCCGGCTGGCCTTGGAGCGGCGGGGCGAGTCCATCGCAGCGGTGGCGAGAGCCGATCTCGCGACCGCGGTGCTCATGGCGAAGCGGCTGGAGCAGCAGGGACGGGATCAGCAGGCCCTGGTCGCCTACGAGCAGCTGCTCACCCAGCACCCGGGCAACGCGGAGCTCCTGGGTCGGTTGGCGTCGCTCTCCCTCCGGAATAAAGACCTGGCGCTGGCCATGCACTGGTCGCGCGCGGCGCTCCGCGTCGAGCGGAACGCCGGGTCGTACGCGCGCCTCAGCGGGGTGTATCGGGCGGCGGGCCGACACGACCTCGGCGAAAAGACCGCGGACGAAGGGCTGGCACGCTATCCGACCGATGTTTCGCTGGTGGCCCTCAAGGCGGAGGCGCTCCTGGCCCGGGGCGCCGTGGAATCGGCCCGGGCGCTGCTGCGGGAACAGACCGTGGGCAAGTCGCTCGAGATCGGGGACGAGCTGCGGCTCCTGCGCCTGCGGTTACAGATCGAGAAGCTGGGGGGCAATCTACTGCGGCAGGAGCGCCTGAAGTCGCGGATGCGCCAGCTCCAGCGCCTCCTGCGCGCCGGCGCGCGGGGGCGCTCGATTCAGCACTGAGCGATTGGCTTTCGGGCGGGGCCTCATCTCAGCTTGGAGTTGATCACCGGGCTCGGCGTGGGGTCTTGACCTGGGCGACGATAGCCGATGCGGAAGTCGTGGCGGTCGCAGGTGTAGCGGCCGTAGAAGTCCATGACGTCCACCCAGGAGGTGTTGCCGGCCTGGACACCCTGCTTGATCGCCTGGCGGGGAACGCCGCCGCACAGGGTGTGTCCCGGAGGGGCGGTGTGGCCGGCGCTGGTGCGGGCCTGGAAGAGCACGGCAGTGGGCTTGAGCTTGACGAGGTAGTGGTACGACAGGGCCGGGATCAGGAGCACGTCCACCCGGTGTACCGTGATTTCGTCGCCCCGGCCGCTGGCCAGACACTCGGTCCTGCTCAGCGCCTCCCGGGGGCCGAGGGCGAGGGTGGTTTGCTTGAGCTGCCCCTTGGTTCGACAGTCTGCCCGGCCGCTGGTGCTGGTCACCACCCGGAAGGCGATGTGGCTGTCGGTGCGGTTCTCCACGTTGAGCACGATATTGGGCGCCTGGTAGGTGCCGAGCTGGCCCAATGGCGTGTCCAGCTTCCGGATCTCCGTGGTGAGGCGCAGCTCCGCGGTTTCGAGTCGCCCGCCAGCGGCGGGGAGCGTCCACTTGCCCGTGGAGATCCGGTACGGAAACGGCGCAAAGAAACCGGCGTCCAGCTCCACATCGTGCCGTCGGGCGTCTGTGAGCAGCTGGCGGAGGAAGCCGAGCTGTCTGGTCGTCTGCTGCGTTTTTCGGGCGGCGGCGGCCTCTGGGGTTGCGGTCATGACCCCACCGGCCGAGGGGGACTTGGGCGGCGGCAGCGCGGGCCCCTCGCTGCGCCACATCAGGATCATTCCCAGCAGCAGTACCGCCGCAGAAGCGAGCACCAGGCCCATGGAGTAGCCGTGACGCGTGAGGATGTTCTCCAGTCGCTCCATGAGAGGGGAGCATATCACATCCGCCGCACGGATCTCAGCTTTCGCAGCCACCGGGGCGGGCGTCCCGGGGAGAGATCTGCGCGCTACGGCACGAAGCGTACGAGCATGAACTTGTTGTTCGGGTACTGGGCGAAGCACTCGCGGTAGGGATAGGGCCCCAGGTCCTGCTCGGCGGCCCGGCAGAGTGCGACCTTTTTCCGCAGGGCGTCGCGACCTGCCTGACAGTCCGACCTGCCCATCGTCGCGGCGCTGCCGCCGCACTGCTTGTTCAGGGATTGCCAAAGGGCAGAGACAAACTTACGACAGTGGCCGCCCCACCAGTTGTCGGCCATCTTGGATCCCACGAACTTCTTCGCGCTCGCCGGGGCGGAGTGGGCCGACAGCCGGGACTTGTAGTCCTGGCAGCGGCGGGTGAGGCTCGCGCGCTCGCGAAAGAGGATCTTGGTGCGCTCCACCCGGAAATGACCGATCCAGTTGTCGGGCCAGGCCTTGCCCCCGGGCCCGACGAGCTCCAGGGACTCCCGGGCTCCCACCTGGGACAGGATCGATTTGAGGCTCGCCAGTCGTCCCTGCTCCATCACCAGGTAGAAGCGCTCTCCCTTGTGCCGCGTCAGATATTCCTTGAACTTCGGCGTGTCCTTGGGCTGCATGTGTACCACCACCTGGTTCTTGCTGTAGAAGTTCTCTCCGCGCCAGTTGAGCTGCCACGCGATCAGCCGCTCGTGCGGACCCTTGCGCGCCCGGTGGTAGATGGCGTGCAGGTTCTTCTGCCCCCAGTGGGGGGAGAGCTGGACCAGATAGCGGTCTACGGTCCACAGGGTGAACAGCGTGGTGCAGCCCAGCAGGCCCCACACCCCGTACCGTCGCCAGGAGGGGATCGCCAGCGCGGCGAGGGCCAGGATGCACAGGCCGCCCAGGGTCGCGATCCACGGCTCGAAGCCGAGCTCGTAGGGAAACAGCCGGTTGTACTTGTAGATGAACATCAGCACCAGGTGCTGCGGGTCCTTGTACAGGTCTCGAAGGAGGATGAGCGCCAAGCCCACGGCCGCGATCACCCCGACCAAGGTGGCGGTCCGTCGGCTCTCCAGCACGTCGTCCAGCCACAGGCCGATGAGGATCGCCAGCGGGGGAATCACCGGCAGCGCGTAGTGGTGGAACTTGGTCTCCATGAGGGAGAAGAGGGCAAACGCCACGGCGGCCCAGAGAAAGGCGAAGGCCACGAGTCGCGAGCGCCGGTCCTCGGTGTGCACGTGGCTGATCCAGCGAACCACGGCGGCCGGGACCAGTGCGCTCCAGGGGAACATGCCGAGGCCGAGCTGATGGACGAAATAGTCGAAGGCGCCGCGCTCGCCGTGCACGCCGAGCTGGGCCCGTTTGAAGTGGTGGTGGCCGAAGTATTCGTTCCAGAAGGCCTGCCCGTGCCGAATCCACATGGCGTGATGCCAGGGCGCCGCCACCAGCAAGAAGATCGCCGCCCCCCGCAGCACCTCGAGTCGGGACAGCAGCCGCCAGTCCCGCATGAGCACGATGAACAGGCCCACCACGGCGACGGGGATTGCCAGTCCACCGAGGCCTTTTGCCAGCACGGAGAGCCCGCACAGCATCCAGGCCATGTGGACATAGACGTGCCGCGCCTTGCGCGCGCCGGAGGCGAAGGTGGAATACAGGTAGAACGCCAGCAGCGCCAGCCAGGGCAGGACATAGGGGAGCCCATAGAGTTGGAGGCGACTCGTGCCCCAGGAGATCGAACGGTGGTGCTGCCAGCCGATGTCCAGGGTCATGATCAAGAGCTGTGGGACCACCAGCAGCAGCAGCACCCCGGAAAAGAGGTGCCAGGCGGTGACCTCGAGCCGGAACGATCCGAGCGACACGCGGTAGGCGGCGGGCTCCTCGTCCTGTCCGACGTACAGTCCCAGGAGGAAGAAGCAGAGCGCCGCGCTCATCAGCGCCACGAAGGGGATGTCGGTGATCGACTGCCTCGAGATGAGCGCGTACTGCGGCGTGGTCAGGCACACGATGGCCGAGAGCACCCCGGCCCGACGTCCCACCACGCGCGCCACCAGCAGGTAGATGGCGAGCAGGCAGAAGATGGATACCAGCACGAAGGGCAGCCGCATGCCCCACTCCGGCAGGCTCGACAGCGCCATCTCCCCGGCCGGGGAGCCGTCGCGGTTGAGGCCCATGGCGGCCATGCCCGCGGCCTGCATCCAGAAGGTCAGCACCGGTTTGGACTTGAACACCTCGTCCTGCCAGTAGGTGGTGATGAAGTCATTGCGCTGCAGCATGGTGCGCGCCACTTCGCCGTAGTGGGTCTCCCACGGATCCCACAGCCCGTAGGAGCCGGCAAAGGGCACATACAGCAGCACCGCGAACAGCACCAGCGCGAGCGTGACGCGGGGGTTCGTCTTGTAGAGCTCAGGCTCGGGGTACCGGCCTTCGGCTGGGGCCTTGGATTCGGTCACGGGCAGACGCTATTGGAACACGGCGGCCCGTGTCAAGGGCGTCCCCATCGGGTCTGTCAGGGAGCGGCGCAGGCGCCGCCGGTGCAGGTGTAGCCGGCCGCGTTCCGCGAGCAGTCGGTGCTCAGGACGCAGCTCTCCGCGCAGACGCCCACGACGTTCTCGGTGGAGCAGGTGGTGGCGGCCGTGCCGCCACAGTCGGCATTGGTGGCGCAGCCGGGCTTGTAGCACAGGCCGCCCGGTGCCTCGGGGTCGCACAGGCCGTTTTGCTCGCAGTCGGCGTCCTCGCCGCAGGCGCCACCCCAGGGTGCGCCGGCGGTGTAGCAACGGCCGGTGCCCACGTCGCAGAGCTGGGCCCCCGGGCAGGTGCCGGAGCCGGAACAACCGGTGCCGGTCAAGACCGTCATGGGTTGGCAGATGCCGACCACCACGTTGTCGGCGTCATTGGCCGGATCGTTGTCGGCGAGCAGCACGTTGGCGCAGGCCTGGTTTGCGCCGCAGTCCGTGGTGAACAGGCAGGGCGCCGAGCAGAAGGTGTTGGTGGGGGTGCCGCCGTCGTCGGTGCCGAAGTTGCCGTCAATGCACCAGCCGCTGAGGCAGCGGGAGTCGTCCGGGTCGCAGGGGTCGCCCGCCGTGGACACCGCGGTGCACGCCATGGTGCTGGCGTCGGGGTCCTCGACGCAGGCCTCACCCCCCATGCAGTCACCCACGCCGTTGGTGGCGCAGTCCACCCCGGTGGCTTCCTGGGTCACGGAGACATCGCACACCTTCGTTTCGCTGTGGTAGCTCAGGATCAGGCAGCCCTCCCCGCGGCCGGCGTCGCAGTCCGCCTCGGTGTCGCAGTGGGTGGGCGGATCGGTGAACAGCTCGTTCTCCGGGTAGCAGACCGTGAGGAAGCCGTCCTGGTTGTTGGGCATGTCCAGGGGGAGCTCGAGGCAGTAGGCGGGGCTGCCGCCGATGACGCCGCAGTCACTGTCGGTGCGGCAACCCCTGGTGCAGAACCCCGGGTCAGGCTTGGCGGCGCAGCGTTTCGGCAGATACGCCAGGCTGTGGGCCACGCACACCTCGTTCGCGCCGCAGTCTTCGTCCTCCAGGCACAGCAGCCCGCCGCCGTCATACGCCGGGGCGGCCTGCAGGCACAGCCCGCCGTGCTTGCAGAACTGGCCGAACTTCTCGGAGGATTCGCACACGTCTCCGGGATCTCCGTACCCGGCCACCTCCGGCATGCACCGCCACTCGAAGGTGTCGCCGTCCACGCCGGTCACGTAGGAGGGCACGCACACCTCCCCGGTCGGACACTCGGCGTCGATGCCGGGAATCTGCACGTCGCTGGTGGCGTCGCCGGTGAACTGCAGGCTGCCGCAGAGCAGGCCTCCGCACACGCCGCCCCCGGAGAGCAGCCCGCCGTTGGTGTCGAACGCCAGCGGGCCGATGCACTCCATGCCTGCCGGGCACGTGTCGGTCGGGTTGGCCGGGTCACAGGCTTCGGTGCAGCGCCCGTTCTGGCAGGAGGTCAGCAGGTAGGTCGGCCCCTCGCACTGGTAGAAGAAGGGGTCGGCGTGGTCGTCACACTGCGCCCCCGCGGCCGCTACGCCCGCTCCTCCGACCATGGTCGTGCAGATGCCGCGGAGCGCCTCGCCGGTCTGGCTCGTGGTGTCGTCGTTCCAGCCCAGCACGCAGACCTCGCCTGTTGGGCAGGGTGAGTCGTTTTCGCCGCCGCAGTCCTGCAGGCTTCCCGGGAGGCAGTAGGTGTTGAAGCCGATCTGGTTGGTGTTGCAGTGGAACTCCGTACCGCCGGGGAACGGTCCCCAGGCGGAGGTGCCGCAGTCGTTGTCGTCGGCACAGGCCTGCACCGTGCAGAAGCCGCCGTTGCAGACTGCACTCAAACCCTCGCAGTCTTCGTCCCGGTTGCAGCAGGATCCCAGGGGCCCGGCGTCTGGAACCGGGTCGCCGGTACAGCCCTGGATCCCGCTGTCGGGCTGGACCTCGGCGTCCTGCTGGACCTCGGCGTCCTGTTGGCCCGCGTCCTGGCCTACGTTGTCGTTGTTTTGGTTGTCGTTGGTCCCGCCGTCGTCGTCGCCGCAACCCACGCAGCACAGCAGGGCAGCGGTCATGATCGCAAAGATTCCATTGCGTGCCATTTTTCTGTCACCCTCCGGTATGAGTCACTCTGTCCCGAAACGAATTGCTATACCCATACCGAAAAGCACTGCGAACGGCAAGTGTTGCGGTTGATTGGAGATCAATCTCCGTACCAGAGGCGCCGGCGGTACTGGCTGTCCTGACAGATGCCGTCGTCCCGGTTTCACAGTCGTCTTTCGGCACTTATAAGAAGCCTGAAACTTCCGTGCTCGATCTGTCGTGGCGTCCGGGCGGGAGCCGGTTATATTGCCCGCCATGGATCCCCTGGCCCCTTTCGACCGGATTGTTCGGCAACTCGCCGCCAACCCTCCGGAAACAGTAGTGATTGGAGCCCACGGCGGGGTGGCCAGCCTGGTGGCGGCCCGAGCCCTGTCCGAGCCGGCCGTGAGCGCTCAGCCCCTGGTGATCGTCTGCCCGGACGAGGCCCGGGCACAGCAGATGATCGATGAGCTGGAGGTGCTTGGACGGCCGGCACGGCCTCTGGACGCTGACCCGCTCCATCCGAGGTTGGCCCAGCTGATCCCGGAGGTGGACGTCTCCCCCTATTCCGACCTGGTCCCGGATCGCCGCACCCTCATGCAGCGCCAGGCCATGTTGTTGCGACTGCTGCACGAGCTCACCGGCCGGGCGGTGGTGCTCTCGGTGCGCTCGTTGCTGCGACTGGCGGTGCCGCCCGACGTCTATGATGGACTCTGTGAGCTGGTGGTGATGGGCGAGGAGCTCGATCGGGAGCGCTTGGCCCAGACCCTGGTCCACGCCGGATATCAGCGGCTGCCCGTGGTGGAGGACGAGGGCGCGTTCTCGATGCGCGGCAGCGTGGTGGACTTCTGGCCGCCGGTCTACCGCTTTCCCATTCGGCTGGAGCTCGACGGCGACGAGATCGTCTCCATGCGGCTCTTCGATCCCGAAACCCAACGGACCCTGCGGGCGGTGGAGCATGCCTACATCCACCCCGTCCGGGAAACGGTGGTCACGGCCGGCGCCCAGCCCCGGGAGCGCCTCCTCGCCGCGGCCGACGCTTCCCACCACCCGTCCTCCAGGGTTCGCTTCCTCCTCGGACAGATCGAAGAGGGGGCTGATTTCTTCGGCTCGGAGGCGCTGGTTTCGATCTTCCATCGCCGCCTGGCGCCGATCTGGGAGTATCTCCCCGACACCGCGCTGTGGCTGCTGGAGGAGCCGGAGGCCTTGGTCGGAGAGGCCCGGGCCGTGTTCGAACACTACGAGGCCTGCTACCTGGAGCGGCTCGAGAATCATCAGCTCGCCGTGCCCCCCGGGGAGCTCTTTGCGACGCCGGAGCGACTGGCCGAGCAGCTGAGCCGCTCCCGGCGACTGAATCTGATCCGCGCCGCGGGCGAAGACACCGCCGGGGTGGTCGTGCAAAGCGATGGCCACGCTCCCCTGGCCCACGCCGTGCGCCGACTCCAGGCCGATCGAGGCCAAGAGGTGCTGTCTCCTCTGGTCACGGAGATCGAGGCGTGCCTGGCGCGTGGGCAGCCGACGTACGTGGTCAGTCCGGACGAGCGATCCGCAGAGCGTCTCCGGGCGCTGCTGCAGCAGCACGGCGTGGCGGTCGGGTTGCGCCTCCCCGGCCAGGGCTATCCGCTGCCCGCTTGGGGCTCCGCGGGTGTTCCGGCGCGTGTGGAAATTCGGCTGGGACATCTGACCCGCGGGTTCACGCTGCCCGCTCCGGGCCCCGCGATCTTTGCAGAGGAGGAGCTTTTCGGGCGCAAGGTGCGTCGTAGCCGGCGTCCGGGCCGGGGGATGCCGCGGCTGGGGGATCTTTCTGAGCTGGCCGAGGGGGACTACGTGGTGCACGTGATGCACGGCGTTGGGAGATACGAGGGCCTCCGTCGAGAAGAGGTGCGGGGGGTCGCCGGCGACTTCATGCTGATCAGCTATCACGAGGACTCCCGGCTCTATCTCCCGGTGCATCGCTTCAAGGAGGTGCACAAGTACCGGGCCACCCAGGGGCGTCCACCCAAGCGTGATCGCATGGGCGGCGCCACTTGGCAGCGCAGCCGCGCGCGCGTTTCGGACAATGTTCGGCGTCTTGCCGAGGAGCTGCTCAAGCTCTATGCCCAGCGCGCCGCGCTCCCGGGGCACGCCTTTCCGGAGCCGGACGATCTTTTCCAGGCCTTCGAGGCGACCTTTCCCTTTGCGGAAACACCGGACCAGCACACCGCCATCGAGAATGTGCTGGGGGACATGGCGGCCCCCCGTCCCATGGATCGACTGGTCTGTGGAGACGTCGGCTACGGCAAGACCGAGGTGGCGCTGCGGGCCGCCGTGCTCGCCGTGCTCGGGGGGCGTCAGGTGGCCCTGCTCGCGCCCACCACGGTGCTGGTGGAGCAGCATTTCGGGACTTTCTCGGAGCGGCTCAAGAACTTCCCGGTCCGCGTGGCCGCCCTGAGCCGTTTCCGCTCACGGGCGGCGCAGCAGCGGATTCTAAAGACGGTGGCCGCCGGCGAGCTGGACATCGTGATCGGCACCCACCGCCTGCTCTCCAAGGACGTGCGGTTTCGCGAGCTGGGCTTGATCATCGTGGACGAGGAGCAGCGGTTCGGGGTGTCACACAAGGAGCGGTTGAAACAGCTTCGTACCCAGGTGGACGTGCTCACGCTGACCGCCACGCCCATTCCACGCACGCTGCATATGTCGCTGCTCGGCCTGCGGGATCTGTCGCTGATCGCCACCCCCCCAACGGACCGGCGGGCCGTGCGGACCTACGTGACCGCCACCTCACCACAGGTGGTGCGCGACGGCGTCCGACGGGAGCTGGCCCGCGGTGGCCAGGTGTTCTTCGTCGTGCCGTACATTGCCGGTAGCAAACCGCCGGGGAAGCGTCCGGCGGGCAAGGGCCGGCGGACCGCGCAGCCCGCGCCACCCGACCCTGGGCGGGGCTCACTGGCCTGGTGGGCGGAGGAGATTCGGAGACTGGTGCCCGAGGCGCGGGTGGCCGAGGCCCACGGACGCCTGGACGACCGCAGCCTCGAGCGCGTCATGGCGGAGTATGTCTCCGGGCATCATGACGTCCTTGTGTGCACGTCCCTCATCGAATCCGGGCTCGACATTCCCCGGGCCAACACGATGTTCGTTCAGGACGCTGATCGCTTCGGTCTGGCGCAGCTCTATCAGCTGCGTGGGCGAATCGGCCGGGGCAAGCACCGAGCCTTCTGTTTGCTCATGGTGCCGTCCCTGTCCGGCCTCACCCCCGACGCCCGGCAGCGGCTCGAGGCGCTCCAGCGTTTTTCGGATCTCGGCGCCGGGTTTCAGCTCGCGACGGCGGATCTGGAGATCCGCGGCACGGGAGATCTTCTCGGAGCCAAGCAGTCAGGCAACATCACTGCCGTCGGGTTCGAGGAGTACATGCGCATCATGGAGGAGGCCGTTGCCGAGCTCCGTGGGGAGCCGCTCGAGCGTGAGCACGATCCTGAGCTGGCGAGCGACGTCGCCAGCTTCATTCCGGACGACTATGTGATCGAGGCCGGGCAACGGCTGCATTTCTACCGGCGCCTGGCCGACGTGGCCAACGAATCCGACGCCCAGGCGGTTGTCTCTGAGATGACCGATCGGTACGGCCGTCCCCCGGAGGAAGTGATCAAGCTCGCCAACCTGATGGTCATCAAGGCGCTGGCCCGTCGGCTGGTCGCTCGGGCGGTCGAGCTGGTGGGCCGTACCCTCACCCTGGTTCTGGACGAGTCTACGACCCTGTCCCCGGACTGGATTCGCGATCTGGTTACGACGCGGGGTTCGCCGTACTCTTTCACTCCTGATTTCAAACTGGTCCGGCGGCTGGAGAGTCCGGCGGATCTCGACCGACTCTCTGAAGCGAAAAAGAGCTTGCATGACCTCCTGGCGAGTGTTAGGTAATGCAGTCGAGATAAAACGGCCTAAATATCCAGAAGATAGCCCCCCGGTAGCCCGGGTTCAGAGTGATCGACAACTCGGGTTGGCACGGGGGCCAACGACAGGAAATTCAAGGAGAGGTGCGATGAGAAAATCGCGTCTGATCGGCGTCGCAGCGGCGATATTTTGCACCGTTGGACTAGCCGGCTGCAAGAAGAGCCCGGAGCAACCTGGTGCGGGCCCCAAGACCAAAGGCAAAACTCCGTCCAGGCAAGCGGTTCCGAAGCTGAGCCCTGAGGAGCGAGCCGTCGTGCTGGCCGAGGTGAACGGCGAGAAGATCACCAAGGGTGACTTCCACGACCGGATCCACCGCCAGAGTGTGTTCAATCGCCGGCGGTACACCAAGCTCGACCGGAAGAAGCAGTACCTCGAGCGCGAGTTTGTCATGCCGGTGCTCGAGTTCGCCTCCGCGCAGCAGCAAGGGCTGCAGAAGGACCCCTACGTCTCACGCACGTTGAAGAACCTGATGGTTTCGAAGCTCATGCGTCAGCTGCGTACGGAGTTCAAGACCGCCGAGCCCGCCGACGCCGAGCTCAAGGCATTCTTCGAGAAACACCAAGACGACTACAACCAGCCCGAGCTGGTGCGCGTCAGCCATATTCTCGTCAAGGACAAGGCCACTGCCGACAAGGTCGCCACCGAGGCCAAGGGCAAGAGCCGAGTGGAGTTCCGCCGGATGGTGCAGACGCACTCCATTGACGAGGCGACCAAGGCGCGGGCCGGGGACCTGAGATATTTCGACCAGCAGGGCAATGTGCGCGGGTTGGCCCAGGGGGCCATGGCGACGGTGCCCAAGCCCATCGTGGATGCCGCGTGGCCGTTGAAGAAACCGGGCACGGTGGTGGGTCCCATCAAGACCAAGCTGGGCTTCCACGTGGTGTATTTCACCGGCCGCCGACCTGCGCGGAAGCGCACCTATGGGCAGGCGATGCTGCACGTGAAGAAGCGCGTGATGCGGGACAAGTGGCAGGAGAAGAAGCAGGAATTCATCAAGAAGCTGAAGGTGCAGTTCCAGACAAACCTTCCCGAGGACAAGGAGCTCAAACGACGCCTCGGACTGGTGAAGATCGACATGACCACGCCCGCTCCGCAACACGGTGACCACGGGCGCGAGCGGATGGCGCCCAGGGGACATGGTTTGGGCCACGGCAATGATCCGCACGGTCGCCAGCGCTAGGTTGGGATCCACGAGGAAACTGGGAGCAGAACCTATGAGGAAACGCAATCTCAATCGTCTGATCGTCTGGGCCATTCCCGCCGTCGTCGTCGCGGGAGGCCTGGTGGGAGCTACAACGCTGTTGGCGCAGGGCATGCGTCCCGCCGCGCCGAAACCCAAGGCCGCACCCAAGGCGGCCATGAAGCCCGCCGGAATGGCGGCCGGGATGGCTGCCAAGCCGGAGGCCGGCAAGCCCGTGATTCCGCCGAAGGACGCCAAGCTGGAGCTGGCCAAGGTGGGCGACATCACCATCACCGTGGGGGACCTCGCACTGCGGATCAACCGCATGTCCCGCTACGTCCGCGGGCGCTACGAGTCTCTGGAAAAGAAGCGCGCGCTGCTGGACTCCATGATCGAGTTCGAAGTGCTTGCAAAAGAGGCCGCCCGGCGCGGCTTTGATAAGCATCCCGATGTGGTGCGCATGCTGCGTCAGGTGATGATTCAGCGGCTCCGCCAGAAGGTGGTGGAGGACAAGGTCAAGCGCGAAGACATCAAGGACGTCGATATCAAGGGCTACTACGAAAAGCACAAGGCGCAGTACAACAAGCCGGAGACCGTCCGGGTGTCCCACATCTTGCTCCGGAGCAAGGGTGAGGCGGATGCGGTGCTCAAGGAAGTGAAGGCGAAGGGCAATGACCCGCGAGCCTTCCGGGAGCTGGTCAAGAAGCACTCCACGGATGAGGCCACCAAGCGACGCGCCGGAGATCTGCGCTACTTCACCAAGGACGACAAGCGTGTGCCCAAGGAGGTGGTCGATGCCGCCTTCAAGCTCGAAAAGCGGGGAGACGTGGGCGGTCCGGTCAAGAGCCGCGTAGGCTGGCACGTCATCAAGCTGACGCACCGGCGCACCGCCATCAATCGCAGCGTGGATGACGCCAAGGTGAAGCAGCAGATCGTGACCCGGATCCTTCGAGATCGCCGCCGCGAGGCCTTGGAGAGCTTCAAGAAGGACCTCCGTGCCAAGGCCACCGTGAAAATCCATGACGAGCAGCTAAAGGCCGTCAAGATCGACACCACCATCCAGCAGCGGGGCGGATTCCGCGGCCCGCACGGGCAGGCCGGGAAGATGCGCGGCATGCGTCCGGGGCGCATGGGTGGGCGGCGGCCGGGCCAGTTGGGCCCTCGAGGTCGCGGCATGGGGCCGCGGGGAAGCGGACGCCCTGTACGCATTCGCCGCCCCATGGCAGCCCCGAAGTAGACCGGGCTCAGGCGAGTCCTGGGCAACCCCCGGCCTTCGGGGGGGGCCAAAACGGGACGTAGAGGAGCCTGCTCCGGGAGGCCGCGAGCCCGGCGCAGGCGAGTGGAAAGAGGTCGGATGGCCAGACAGGTCGGACGAGGGTTGGCGATGCTCGTGCTGTGCGGTGTGGTGCTGTTCCCCACCATAGCCCGCGCCGAGATCGTCGAGAAAATCGTCGCGGTCGTCAACGACCGGATCGTGTTGCTGTCCGAGCTGAACACGCGGGTGCGTGAATATCTGCCGCAGCTGGCGCGAATTCAGGATCCCAAGGCCCGTCGGCAGCAGCTGCGGCTGCTGCAGCGACGTGAGCTGACCAAGCTTGTGGATGCCATCTTGATCGAGGAGGAGGGGACGAAGCGGAAGCTGAGTGTGACCCAGTCCGAAGTGGAGAAAGCGATCCAGACCGTGCTCGGGCAGAACAAGCTCACCTTGAAGGAGCTGGTCGCGACGCTGGCCCAGGAAGGGTATCCCTTTGCGAGCTACCGGGCGGATCTGCGCAAGCAGATTCTTCGTCTCAAGACGATCAACCTCGCCGTGCGCTCCCGGGTCAGTGTGTCCAGGGACGAGGTGCGCGCCCACTACCAGAAGCGGGTGGCGAGCATGGGCGTGGGACTCAAGCTGAAGCTCAGCCAGATTTTTCTTCGAGTGGATCGGTCCAGTGAGGGCGATGGCGAGCTCACGCGGCAGCTTCACCGCGCGCGCCGCTTCGTACGACAGCTCCGAGGCGGCAGGATTGCCTTTGCCAAGCTGGCCTCGCGCGTGTCCGACGATCCGGAAACCCGTGCGCGAGGGGGCGCCCTGGGCATGGTCAGTCGTGGGAGCTTGCCGCCCCGGGTCGAGACGGCCGTGTTTGCCGAGCAGGGCGTGAAGAAGGTGGTTGGCCCCGTGCTCACGGACTCCGGGCTGTACATCATGTACATTCATGCGCGCAAGGAATCCGAGGCGTTGCCCTTCGAGAAGGTCAAGCGACGACTCAAGGCCATGCTGTACAATCTGCGTTCCGCGAAGCGGACCGAGGCCTGGGTGAAGACGCTCCGGCAACGTGCGTTGATCGATCTCCGCTTATAACGGGCACCCCTCCGCCTCGCAGAGCGGTGAGGTTGACTGACTCAGGGAATGACCGGATAGTGGGCCCCGTAGCACTTTGTTGGAGCTCCTAGTGACCGATACCGGAAGACGCGCACAGCAGCGGTTCGACATCGAAATCCCCGTTGAGCTGACCATCGAGGGACGCGTCCTGACGACCACCACGCGGAACATCTCGCTGGGCGGGTTGTTCCTGAACCTTACCGAGCCGGTGCCCTTCGGCTCGACGGTCGGGCTGAAATTCGAGCTTCCTGATTTGGACCATCCCGTGGAGGTGGAGGGGCACGTGCGCTGGGTGCAGCCCGACGTTGGGCTCGGAGTGCAGTTCGCAGGTGTCCGGGCCAAGGTGGTGTGGGCCCTGCAACGTCTCATCGCCGATCATGGCTGAACCCAAACACGGAGCAGTGGAAAAAAAAGAGTTTCTTGCAGTCGTCGATCAGCACATCGACGACGTCTATCACTTCGCCTACCGGGTGAGCAACGCTACTGACCAGGCGGAGAACCTAACGCGTGAAGTGTTTCTTCGAGCCTATGTGGGCCGGGCGAAGCTCCCCAAGGAGAAGCACGTGGCCGCCTGGCTGCTCAAGATCGGCGTGCACGTAGCCAGCGCCAAGCTGGAGGGCGCCTCCCGGGTGACCTTCGACTACCTGGACGACACGATCCGGGGAGACCCCACCCAGATCACGCGCACCGGCGTGCTCACCGATCCTGAGAAGAGCCTGCTGCTCTGGGAGCTCAAGCAGGGCTGCATGACCGCCGTGCTCAATTGCCTCAGCCTGGGTGAACGCATGGCCTTCGTGGTGGTCGTGGTGATGGGGGTCAAGCCCGCGGAGGCCGCCGCGAGTCTGGGCGTCAGCTCCGCAGCGCTGAAGGTGCGGCTCTCCCGGGCGAAGAAGAAGATCGTCGACTACCTGGCGCCGCGGTGCGAGCACGTGCATCCCATGAATCCTTGCCGGTGCCCGTCCCGCTTGGGAGTGGCGCTTCGCAAAGGGTTCATCAAGGACGTTGTGCCGGGCTCAGAGGTGCAGCTTCGCCGCAAGCAGCACGCCTCCTTGAAACCGGCGGCGCCCCTGCGGGATGTCGTGGCCATCTACCAGCAGCTGCCGCCCCCCGGCACGGCTGTCGGGCTTCGCCAGCAGCTCAAGGACGAGCTGCTCGGTGGCGTCTGGGACGAGCTCTAGAAGAAACAAACGTATGTGTTCACGGGGCGCGCTATTTGCGGCACCATCCGAGCGTAGCGAGGGTACCCCCGAAGGGGGCGGAGGGGGGGAGCTGAGCCACGAAGTGGCGGATCGATCTCCGGAAGGGTGCCCCTTTGCTCGGTGCCGCAGAGCGACAGATCCGCCGCTCCGCGGCGGAAGACTCCCCTCCCGTCCCCTCAAGGGGTAGTCCGCGCTGCGCGCGGGGGCGCTGTGCCGTCTACCAGGTGAACGGTTACAAACAAACAAGGCATCACAGCGTTGGGAGTACGTGGCCAGGTTATGACGGATCCTCGGTGGCCCGCACCAGCCGTCGGATCGCGCGAATGCGCCAAGGCTCGAGCCAGCGGCCGGGCCAGATCTGTTGTGCCCGGCGAAAGCTGCGACTCGCCAGCCGGTGCTCACCGAGCCGGCGCAGGGCCAACCCGAGATTGTGATGAGCGGCGGCGTAGCGTGGGTTCAGCCGGACGGCCCGACGGTACTGCGCCGCTGCCGAGGCCCAGTGTCGCTGCTTCATCAGGATGTTTCCCATCGCCAAGACGGTGCCCAGGTTGTGGAAATCCCGCGCCGAGTGCCGGAGGCAGGCCAACGCCCCTTCGAGCTGCCCCTGGCGTTCCAGTGCGAGGCCGAGGTAGAATCGCGCTCGGCCTTGATTCGGCGCGAGTCGAGTGGCCCGCCGAAGCAGTGCGATCTGGTCTTGCGGGCGGCGCGCCAGGTGCGATCGCCCGAGGAGTCGATCAGCGCCGTAGGACCGACTCAGCTGCACGCAGGCGGCCGAGCAGGTGAAGGCCAGCGCCGCGGCGACCCAGGGGGATCGCTGGGTCGACGTGATCCGCTCCGGTGGAGCGGAGCGGGCGAGCATCGCCAACGCCACTGCGGCAAGAGCGATCAGCGGCACGGTGTGCAGACTCCCTTCGGAGAGGCTGCTGATCGCGATGATCACGAGTGTGGAGCAGGCCGCCAGGTGGAAGCCCGAGGGTGGATCCCGGCCGCCAATCATGCGCCGAAGCACCTCCAGGCCCAGCAGCAGCAGCAGGACCCCGCCCACGAGCCCGAGCTCGACCAGCGCCTGCAGGGGCTCGCAGTGCGCTGTGCGCGCATTGGTCCACAGTGCCCGCACTTCCGGGTGGACCGCCAGGTGCGCGGCCTGGGCGTCTGGAAACCGTAGGGCGAAGCCTCCCACCCCGTGGCCGGTTACCACGCGATCCCCCAAGAGCTCCGCCGCAATTCGAGCCAGGTAGATTCGACCCCGTAGAGAGCTCGTGCTGCCGGCGCTCAGCACACCAACCCACAGGACCACACCCGCGACCGCACAGAGCACCACCAGACCCGCTCGCCGGGACCGTCGCCGGCGCCAGGAGAGGACGACGGCCGCGATCAGTCCCGCCGTCAGCGCCAGCAGAGCGCTTCGGCAGCCGGTGAGGACCACGGCAGATACGGCAGGAAGCGCAACCCCTACCGCAGTGAGCGCCCGCCAGATCAGCGGCAGCCGTGCGCCGGTCCGAAGTGCGAGCCACAGCGAGGCGGGGACGGTTGCCGCGAGATAGGCGGCGAGGTGGTTCGTGTTCCCCACACTGCCCGAGATCCTGTCCAGGGAACCGAGGGCCTCGAGGTGGGCGATCATCGAAGCGCCCAGACCGGCGACGGCGATAGCGGCGGCGACGATCCAGGTGGCCCCGACGCCGTCGAGCAGCACCCGGGCTCCGAGCAGCAGGCACAGGGCGGCCAGGATTGGGGTGAGGTCGGAGAGACCGGCCGCCAGGGACGGGGACCACAGAAGCGAGAGCCCGCCCCAGAGGGCGAGCGCCAGCGCGAGCGCGCTCAGCCGATCGAAGGACCAGGCACCCTTGCAGGTGACGAACACGGCAGCGGTGAGCACGGTCGCCAGGGCCCCGGCCGCCAGCAGCGGTCCCTTCAACGCGCCGTAGGTGGTGGTCGTGGGGTCCCACAGCAGACCGGTGGCCAGCAGGGTCAGAGCCACCGGGAGTGCGACCCAGGGCGTCAGCGGTGGCGTGGCTGCGTGCGGCTGCGGAGGTGTCGCAGGGGAGCCCATTTTTGACTCAGAGGTTGACCCAGTCAACGACACCGGTCTTCAGCGTGCCGGGTGTGATGTGTCGGAGAATGCGCGTCAAGGTGCCTCGTACGGCGGGCCGGTTCTCGGACTTGGCGGCCGCGGCGATGAAGGCTCGGTGCGCTCGGATCTCTTTGCGCATCAGGTAGTACGCCGCCTCGTTCCGGAGCTGACGGCTCTCGTTCGTGAGGGTGGAGATGAGGATTTTCAGCCCCGTCTTGGCGTCCCATCCGGTGAGGGCGTAAGCTGCGGCGAGGCGGGTGAAGGGGCCGTGCCCCTTGAGCACACCCTGGAGCTCCGCCCGGACGGCCGCGCGCGCGCCACGGTGTGTGAGGGAGCGAAGCAGGTCTGCCGCTCCCCGCTTGATCCGCGGCGCCGCCTGGGTCAGCGAGGTGAGGAGTCGCTTCCTTCCCTGGGAGTAGCCCTGGTTGGCCAGGGCGTAGGCGGCGTTGAGGCGTGTGAGCTCATCCCGGCTCTTCAGGTGCGCCCAGTAAGCCCCCCGCGCGGTGCGGTCCTCGAGCCTGCCCAGCAGCCGGAGCAGGGCCCGCCGCTGGGAGCGATTCCAGCGGCTGACGGTGAGCAGGCTGCGCAAGACGCTGCGGTGGCCCGGCTTGAGCGTACGCCTTCCGAGGGCGCGCAGGAGGCGATTCGCACTCCCCCCGTAGTGGCCGAGGGACCTGCTGTAGCTGGTCACCAGCGGCCCTGTCGCGAGCCAGGAGGGGATGTTCTCGAGTCCCTTGGCCAGGGTCCAAGCGTTGCAGCGACGGGTCGCATGGCACAGCTGCAGCGCCGGAATGGCGCGACGGTCCTGGCGGCGGGCGAGCTCGATGGCCGCAGCTCTGCGGACGGCCGGCCGTTTGTGCCACAGGAGCGTTCTTGCGATGCGGTCGCTGTAGGAGCCCTTCGTGAGGCGATTCAGCGCAAAGAGTGTCTCCTGGAGAAGGTTGAGATTCCGCGAGCCGAGCAGCGGCGTCAGGTGGGGAATCGCCTTCCGATTCCCAATCCGGCCCAGGGCCGCGATGGACGAGGCGCGAACAAAGTCGCTCGGATCCCGCAGGGCTCCGGCCAGCAGTGGGATGGCGGCCGGGTCGCCGATGTCCCCGAGCACGAACGCCGCGTTGAGGCGGATGATTGCCAGTCGGTGTCGCAGGAGCGTCCCGAGCAGCGTCATCACCCGGGCGTCACCCATCTTGCGCAAGGCAAAGGCGATGTTGTTGAGCAGTCGGGCAGATCGTGCGGTGGTGAGCCGGTTCCGCAAGGCCTGGATCGAGCCCCGGTGCCCGATCTCTCCGAGGGCGTAGACGGCGAGATTTCGAACGTTGGCGTTCTTGTCTCGGAGCCGCTTGACCAGCGCGGCGCGCACCCGCGCGTCGGAGTCACGCAGCTCGGCCGCGCCTGCGGCCGCGAACACGACCATGTAGGAATCCTCACTGTCCAGGGCGTGGATGAGCGCCCGGCGGACCTGCTTGCTGCTCAAATGGAAGCGCAGATCCCACAGGGCCGAGAGCGCCGCTCGCTGCTGCGACGTGTTTTGTTTGTCCTTTTTTGGGGAGAGCAGCTTGAGCAGGCGCTGGGCGGACTTCTGCGCGCCGATTCGTCCAAGTGCTTGGATTGCGGTGTTTTTCACCCAGTCCCCCTCTTCCGGGTCGTCGATGACCTTGAGCAGCGCCGGCTCCGCCTTTGAATCGCCGATGGCTGCCAGCCCGAGCACGGCCTGCCTCCTGACTCCGGTGTTCCAGTCCTTCAGCGCGGCCGTGAGCGCGTTTCGACTGTGGTGGTCGGCGAGCTCGGTCAGCACCGAGGCGATCCGCATGCGAACCCCGGGTTTGACGTTGTGCGTGAGCCCGCGCTCGAGCGCCGGGAGGGCTGCTTTCCCCAGCAGCGTCATGTCGTGGGTGGCGGGCAGGTGCTCGTGCTGGACGTTCACGAGCGCGCTCGGATCGCCGGGGATCGTCTCGAGGACCTTCTGTCGTTTCTTGGGCAGCCCGCGCAGGGGCGGATCCACGAGGAAGCCCAGCCGAGTGTCGATCACGGGCCCCGCGGGCCCTCCCCTGACTGCGGCCGCCCAGGCTACCAGCGGCAGAGCGGCCGCGACGAGCACGAGCAGGAGCGGTTGTTTCGACGATCTGATGCTGCGATTCATCTCCATCTCCTGTGGGGTGGTGTTCCCCGAGGGTCTGGCTTCGGGTCCGGTGGCGCCCCAAGCCGCGGGATCGGTTTTTCCTGGTACTGAGGAGGGGAAAGGATTCTTCCCAATCAGTCAAGAGGCTGTCGCCTCCGCCCCCTCCGCCCCCTCCGGGGGTGGCCCTCGCTGCGCTCGGAAGTTGCCGCAAATAGCACCCCATGAACACATACTTTTGATGGATTCCAAGCAACCCCGGGGGGCGGAGAGACGATAATCAGGGTATGACGGTGTGGATCCAGGTCCAACGAGCCATCGGCAGACCCTTGCTCGACTGGTTTGCGCCACCACGCTGCGCCGGATGTGACCGGCTTCTCGCCGGCGGCACGAGCTTCTGCGAGGAGTGCAGCGCTACCCTGCTGCCCGTCGAGGCGCCACTGTGTCCGGTGTGCGGAGCTCCGGGCTGCTTCGGACTCTGCGCTTCCTGTCAGCGTCGCCCGCCCCCCTTCGAGCGCGCTCGATCATGCTACCTCTGGGGAGGAGAGCTCGCCCGGGCGGTGCGACGCTTCAAGTACGGCTCGCGCCTGGAGCTCGCCGCTCCCCTCGGACAGCTCCTGGGGCAACGGTTCCCCAAAGTCGGTGACGCCGAGGCGCTCGTGACGGTGCCGCTCACCCGGTCCGGGTTGCGGAGGCGTGGGTTCAATCAGGTGGTGGAGCTGGTCGCGGCGGCCCGCAGGGCGGGGGCAGAGCTTCCCCCGGTTCTGCCCGACGTGCTGCGTCGGGAGGGGCGACGACCTCCGCAGGCGTCCCTTCCCCCTTCGAGCCGTCGTCGGCTCCCGGTTTCAGCATTTCGAGTCAGACGAGCGGTGCGTGGGCTGTCGCTGCTGCTGGTGGACGACGTCCTCACCACCGGGAGCACGGTCAGAGCCTGTTGCGCAGCGCTGCGCCGGGCAGGCGCCCGCACCGTTGCCGTTGTCACCCTGGCGAGAGTAGAGTGATCAGCTTCCTTAGGGGGTGTCCCGCATTACCTCCCATCGTCAGGCTCGCTCTTGAAATCACAGGCTTTGTCGCTCGTCAGTTGCATGCTCCCGGCATGCGCCATCCTCGCTCCGTGCCTGTGATTCCAATGGCTTCGCCTGACTCGGTCCGGCAATGCGGGACACCCCCTAGAACATCAGGCTGGCGCGGAGATCCCGAGTGGTCTTGACGATCCGGCCGACCAGAATCTCAGCGAGGTTGCGCGTGACGCGGTAGCCCAGGTGGGGGTCCTGCTCCGACAGCTGCTCAAAGGATTCCCGAGTGAAGACGAAGCAGGTGGAGTCCTTGGTCGCCTGCGCCGTCGCGCTTCGCTCACTGTCGGAAACCAGCGCGAACTCGCCGAACACGGAGCCCGGCACGATGGTGTGAACCGGCGCCTGCTCGGTGTCGCGGCTCATCTTGACGGTGATCTGGATGCGGCCCTCGAGGAGCACGTACACGTCGTGTCCTGAATCGCCTTCTTCGAAAATCACGTCCCCGTCACGATACGTGTGACGCTGACCGATTCCTTGGAGACGCTCGAGCTGGGCCTTGTCGAGCCCGGCGAACAGCGTAGTGTTTTCGAGCAGCTTGAATTCGGACATCTTACATCTCCCGTAGAATCTCTTCGGCGACTTCGGAGAGCTTGCCGCTCACTCCGTGCAGACCGGCGAGCACCGCCAGGTGCTCCCGGCTCGAAGCTACGGTTTCGTCGCCTCCGGCGTGCAGCCGCTCCAGATGAGATCCGCGCAGCTTGCGCTCGAGCTGGTTTTCCTTGAACGCGAGCTGTTGCACCTGCGCGGCGAGGACCCGGTCGGACTTCTGGATCGCCTCGGTGACGCGCTCCGCCTTGGCGATGATCTTCTCGTGGTACTGCAGCAGATCCGAGGAGCCCGCTTCGGAGAATTTCTGGCCGGAAGCGAGCAGCTTCTCTGCCGGCGCCAGCACCTGATTGGCCAGCAGGTCACCGGCACCTTCGAGGTGCTCGGTGATGTAGATCAAAGCGCGCTCCCGCGCGGCGGCCTCGGACGACAACCCGGTCTGTGCGACCTTGGCGAGGAAGGGGCGGATCGCCGTCTCCAGCACGTCCAGCTTCTCGTCCTCCTCCTTGATGCGGCGCATCTCCTCGGTGTCGCCGGATTCGATGGCCTTTCCCGCCGCGCGCAGGGTGTCCGTGAAGATCGTCGCCATGCGCTCCACCTCTTTTTGAGCCTGTTCCAAAGCCAGGACCGGCACGGTGAGCGAGGCCTCGTTCAGGTATTTGGGTCCGAACGGCGGCGGCTTGTCCTCCTCGGGAATCAGCTTGACCACCAGCCACTCCAGCTGTTTGACGAAGGGGATGAAGACCATGGCCGAGATGATCGCGAACAGCATGAAACCGTTCGCGATCTCACGGGTGACGGAGACTGAGCCCATCCAGGCCGTGACCGTGCGCGTGAGCGAGACGAACGGGCCCATGAAGGGCAAAAACAAGATCGCCGCGGCCACGCTGTAGATGAGGTGCACCACGGCCACGCGCTTGCCGTCCTTGGTGGCGCCCAGGCTCGCCAGCAGGGCTGTGGCGCAGGTCCCGATGGCCGCGCCGATGGAGAGCGGGATCGCCGCGCTGAGTGGGAGCAGTCCCTGGGCCGCCAGTGCCATGCAGATGGCGATCGTGGCCGCGGAGCTCTGGATGATGGCCGTGAAGGCCGTGCCCAGGATCATGGCCAACACGGCACTCGCGCCGACCTTGAGCAGCAGGCCTGTGAATTCGGGCATCCCTCGCAGCGGCTTCATGGCGCCCGACATGACCGCGAGCCCGAAGAAGATCAGCCCGAAGCCCAGCAGGATCGCCCCGGCGTGCATCAGCTTCTCCCGCCGACCGGCGGCCATGATCATCAACCCACCCAGTCCCACAATGGCCAGTGCGTACTTGGAGATGTTGAACGCGATGAGCTGCACGGTAATGGTGGTTCCGATCTTGGCTCCCATCATCACGCTGATCGCCTGGGTCAAGGTCATCATGGTGGCGCTCACGAAGCCCACCAGCATCACGGTGGCGGCGCTGCTAGATTGGAGCACTCCAGAGGCCGCCGTGCCGAGCAGCAGTCCGGAGAAACGGTTCCGGGCCAGTGCGCCGATCCAGGTGCGCATCTGCTCACCGGCGGCCTTCTGCAGGTGTTCGCCGGCGAGGTTCATGCCGTACAGAAACAATCCCAGTCCGCCCAGCAGACCGAAGACCAGGAACATGATCCAGCCCGGGGTCATGGCTTTGATGTGCGTCACCACGGGCGGCTGGTCGCGGATTGTGCCGTGGAGGTAGGCAGCGACGAGGTAGTCGCCCTCCTTGTCGCCGACCGTGAACTTGACTCGAGCGAATCCTTTGGCGTCCGTCACGGCCAGCTTCTCCTCGAGGATCGTCCCTTTGGCCTTGGACGGCGTCGACAGGAGTCGGAAATCCACGGTTTCCCCGGCCGCGGGCTTGCCGTCCTTCCACACCTGCACGGTGAGCGGCTGGGCAGACCTGCGACCGGTGATCCCCACGAGTGCCTTGAGCCCCGGCGCGTAGGAGTGCTGCACCATCCTGTAGCGGGAAGTGGACCTGGAGGCCTCTGCGCTGTTCTGCTTGGCGCCGGTGGTGGCTTTCTCCACTCCGGCGTCTGCGCGGTCCGGAGCGGATAGGAGAAACAGCATCGGCACCGCGACGAGGCCGAGCAGGAACAGTAGGTTCCTGGGCCTGGCGAGCCATTGCGCCGGCATTAGCGACTTGAACAAGCGAACCTCCTCGGGTTGGCGGAGCCCCGTAACAGAAGGAGAATATTAAAGAGTTGATTCTTTTGTCAAACCCCCGTCCCGGGACGGGGCGGGCCCCGAGCCGCGCGTCGCGGTTGGATTGCCCGCGCTGTGCTATCGTGCAGGTGTGAAGCTCTATCTCATCGACATCGATGGCACCCTGTTGCTCAGCGGTGGGGCGGGGAATCGGGCGCTGGATCGATCATTCCTGGAGCTTCATGGCGTGGCGGACGCCATGCGCGGTATCCGGCCCGCCGGGAAGACCGATCCCATGATCGTCGCCGAGGCGTTCCGTGCTGCTCTGGGACGCACGCCCTCCGAGGGCGAGGTCGGAGAGCTGCTTCGTCGCTACCTCGTCCACCTACCGGGCGCCATTGCCAGCGCCCCGGGGTTTCGGCTGCTCGCCGGGGTTCCCTCTGGCCTCGACCGGCTGCGGGCGGAAGGCCACGCCCTGGGTGTGGCCACCGGGAACATCCGGCAGGCTGCTCAGATCAAGCTGGCCCGTGGCGGCCTGGACGCACACTTCTGCTTCGGTGGCTATGGGGATGATTCCCCGGATCGTCCCACCCTCGTGGGTCTCGCCGCTCTGCGCGGCATGGCCCAGTTCGGGGAGTGCGCTCCACAGCAGGTGGTGGTGGTCGGCGACACCGCGCGCGACGTGGCTGCGGCGAAGGCCCATGGTTTTTGCAGTGTGGCTGTCGCGTCGGGAACGGTTGAGCGTCAGGAGCTGGAGAAGAGCCGACCCGACCGGATCGTAGCGGGCCTGGACGAGCTCTGAGGTTACTGCACCGTGACGATGATCGGGAGCCACATCAGCACGCGCTCCTGCTGCCACGCACGAAGGGCCTGGATCACGCCTCGTAGCTCGCGTTGGGCGGGCAGCCCCTGGAGCTCGGACAGAAGCGCTCCGGTCAGCTGTGCCCGGGCGTCCGCTCCGCCGAGGGTGTCTTGGAGCTTCTCGATCCAGGTCATGGGTCGGGGATAGACCGCAGTCTTGGCGTCCGACGCGAGCTTGCCCAGCTTCTTGGCTTCGGTGACCGCGTCGAGGAGACCCCCCAGCTGATCCACCAGCTTGTGTTCTCGGGCCGCGCGACCGCTCCAGATGCGTCCCTGGGCCACTTTTTCTACTGCGGCCGGGGTCAGCTTGCGGCCTTGGGCTACGCGGTCGACAAACTGTTTGTAGGTGCGGTGCATGTACTGCTGGATCACCTGGCGCTCAGCCTGCGTCCAAGAACGGGTGAGGTTGAAGATGTCGGCACGCGCCCCCCGGGTCAGGGTTTCGCTCGACACGCCGATCTTCTGCATCAGTCCGGCCAGGGAGAATTTGCCGCCGATGACACCGATGGATCCGGTCAAGGTCGTCGGCTGAGCAAAAACCCGGGTGGCCGGGACCGCGATGTAGTACCCGCCCGAGGCGGCCACGTCGCCCATGGACACCACCACCGGTTTGGTCGCGGCCAGCCGTTTCACTGCGTTCCAGATCAGGTCCGATGCCAGCGCCGAGCCCCCGGGGCTGTTGATCCGCAGCACGACCGCCTTGACCTGCTCGGACTCGCGAACCTTGTCCAGCACCCGGATGATGTCATGGGACGCGACGTGGGGAGAGACTCCGAACCCTTTGCGCCTCGGCCCGTAGAGGATCTGGCCTTCGGCGTACACGAGCGCCACGTGAGGGCTGCTCGGAGGACGTGTGAGCAGCGCGGGCTTGAACAGCTCCATGAGGCTTCGCAGGGTACCCTGCTCCTTGGGTTTCTTGCCGAAGGTCCAGTTGATGGAGCCGGTGCCTGCCAGCCGGCGGGTTTCGTCTTCGTGGTCGGCGATGCGGTCGATCAGCTTGAGATTCTTGAGCTGTGGGGCGGCCAGTGGCGCCTGGTCGATGAGCGTCTTGACCCGGGCCGGATCCATTCCTCGTGACGCGGCGACCGCTTCGACGAGGGTTTGGTAGGTGTTGTCCAGGATGCCGCCCAACGCTTCCTTCATCGCCGGAGACATGGTCTTGCGCGTCAATGCGTCCGCCGCGCCCTTGTACTTCCCTTCGTGCAGGAACTCTGCTTCGATTCCGACCTTGTCCAGCAGCCCCCGAAGAAAGATTGCCTGCGCCGAGACACCCACCAGCCAGAGCGAGCCCGAGGCCGACATGACGATTTCGTCGGCGGCCGTCGCGAGGAAGTATTCGCGGTTGCCGGCGTCATCGAGGTGAGCGATCACCCGCTTCCCGGCCTTGCGCGTGAGCTGGACCGCCTTGCGCAGCTCGGTGATCTGGGCCCAGCCGGTGCTCAGCCGGCCGATCCGCAACACCACCTTGTCCACTTTCTTGCTCTGGCGCGCCTTCCGGAAGGTTCGGAGCAGCTTCCGCAGGCTGCGCGCGTCGCTCCACAGCGAGCCGTCATCGCCGGTTTCCGTGACAGATCCGTGCAGATTGATCACCACCACGGAGGCCGCACCGGTGGTTGCGTTCTTGCCGGCCTTCTGGCGGCTCGGGATGTGACAGCTTCCCCCCGGTCCAGCTACCAGGGTGGTCAAGATGACGGACGCCAACCACAGTCGCATATCTACCTCGCAGGGTTTTCTGGTTTCGTTCCCACAGGGTCAACCGCAGGGACGCCGGTTTCATTCCCAGTCCAATCAGCTCATGGCGGGCGGAGGCTCCCGAATCATGGGAGCGGGACGGTCCATGGGCACCGGGCGGTCCATGGGCACGGGGCGGTCCATGGGCACCGGGCGGTCCATGGGCACCGGGCGGTCCATGGTGTCACCACCCAGCTTGTCCTCCAGCTCCTTGATGTTCTGTTTTGCCAGGATGGCGCGTCGCCCCGACGGGTGGTGCTGGACGTACTTTCGGTAGTACTTGAGCGCCTGTGCTCTGGCCCCGGCGCGCTGGCTGGCTTCGGCCATGCCGATCAGTGCTTCACCGTAGGCGCCGGAGACACCGAGCGCCTGGCGGAAATGGCGAATGGCCTGACCGGTTTGCCGGAGATCCAGGTAGGCGTACCCGAGCCCGGTGAGTGCTTCCACACCGGTGGGTTTGAGCTGCAGCGCTTTGCGATAGTAGGTGAGCGCCTTGTCTCGTTTCCCGGCGTAGGAGTACTTCTCGCCACGCCTCACCAGGGCGTCATAGTCCCCGGTCGGCTCACCTTCGCCGGGCTTGGTGCCCGGTTTGGTCATGCCGGTGTCCATGTCGGCGGACGCGTCGGGCACGCCGGCGTCTGTCTTGGTCTTTTGCACCGCCAGCACCGAGGAGCCGGCCTTCAGATTGTCGAGCAGACGTTGTGCCCTCGCGTGAGACGGGTTGCGGTTCGTGATGGACTGCAGGACCGCGACCGCCTCTGTTCGGAGTCCGCGTTTGTAGTACACGCGAGCCAGCCTCATCTGGGCCCGGAAGAAGGGCTTGCCGACCTTTTGATTCCACATCTCGACGGTCAGGCGCAGGAGCTTCTGCGCCTGCTCGAGCTTGCCCAGGTCGTAGGCGAGCATCGCCTTGGTGTAGTGCAGCTCCGGATCTCCGGGGTCCAGCGCCTCTGCTGCCCGCACGAGGGTCTGGACCTCGCCGAGCGGTTGGCCCGCGACCCGGCTCGCCTCTGCCACGGCGCGTTTTGTTTCCAGGTTCTGTACCATCAGGTGCGCAGCGCGCGCGTGCTTCAGGGCGAGACGTGCTTTCTCATTGGCCTGCTGCTCCAACAACAAGGCCTTGGCCTGGAGTGGACGGGGGTCTGTGGACAGGGTGCCGGCCACACCGCCCTTTTCGAGCATCGTGGCCCGATTTCGCAAATCCTCGGCGTCGTCCTTGAGATACTGGGACCACGCGGCGTAGACTTCGGCCTGCCCGGCGCGCGCGTTGGCGCGTTCCGCCGCTTTGACCTTTTTCGACGTGGAGCTCCGCAGCCGCTGGAAGTGCGCCAGTGCCCGCTTGAATGACTCGTCGGTGTCGCCGCGGAGCTCGGTGCGTCCCTTGTAGTAGGCCCCCTGGGTAGGATTCCGGCTGCCTGAGAAGAGCTCCTTGATGCGGTCCCATTTCGTCCAGGCCAGGAATCCACCGAACCCCACGGCCACGCCGAGTACGATCACCAGGATCGTCTTGCCGGTGCTGCCCCCCCGAACCGCTTTCAGGTCGTCGGCGAGGTCGACCAGGTCCGTGGCGTCGTCCCTGGCGCTGCGCGCGGTGATGGGCCCCTCGAAGGCGGCGCGTTGGCCCTGTTTGGCGGCCGCGAAATCGATTTTCCCGGTGGGAAACTGTGGCTCGTCCCGGGCCGCGGGCAGGGTCGCGCCCATCGCGTACTTCTCCGACTGGCCTTCGAGCGTTTCGATGGGAGCGGGACCGCCCTCGGGTTCGACGCGATCCTCTAACAGGTTCGGTCGAGCCGGGGCCTGTTTCTGCAGTGGCGGTTCTTGCTCACGAATCGGTGCAGACGTGGGCTCGAGGGGTGGGGTGGGGCTCGCATTTTGGGCGAGGGCCTTGTCCACGACCTGGAAGAAGGGCGTGAGCTCCTTGATGGCGCCGAGTCGCTCCCAAACCTTGCCGGTGCGAGAGATTTCGTCTTCCCGGGACACCTTCTGTTCGACGATCCATTGCTGCAGTGTTGTCAGCTCACGAAACTTGAAGATCTCCCCGGACGGCTTGCGGATCAGCCAACGTTTGTCCGCCTCCTTCTTGGCAGGCGTTGGCTCATGCGGTGCGGCCGGGAGCGGCTTGATCGCCACCGGTCTCGGCACTGGAGCGGCAGCTTTGGCAGCGTGCTTGAAGACCCGGAAGATGTGTCCGCAAGAGGTACACTTGACGGTGATACCGGTCTCCGAGACGCGTTCGTCTTCGAACTCGTATATTATTCCGCACTGATCACAACGGACATCCATGGAATAACCTGGCTGTTGGAACGCCCCGACGTTTTCGTCGTGTACGCAATCTCGGAAGATAGCATGCGTGGAGCAGCAGGTCCACTACGCTCCGAGCCGCGGAGGTCATGGCATTGGCGTTGTCTTTGCTCATAGTAGGGCCAACTCGGCCAGGCTCGCGTAGTCTCCGACCGTGATGACGACGTGGTCCAACACGGGGATGCCCGTGAGCTCTCCCACCTCCCGGAGTCTCATTGTGAGAGCGATATCTTCGCCGCTCGGCGTGGGATCTCCGCTGGGGTGGTTGTGGGCCAGGATCGTCGCGGCAGCGCCCATCCGGATCAAGGGACGAAACACTTCCCGAGGATGAACGTCCACGTTGGCCAGGCTTCCTTCTGCGATACGCAGCTCACGCCGCACCACGTGGCGAGCGTTGAGTCCAATTGCCCAGAAGACCTCCTTGGTCAGACCCGCCACCGAGGGTCGAAGTAGTCGATGCACGTCTTTGGCGCAACGGATCAACGGCGGTGTTCCGGGCTCGTGGGCCAGCGCGCGTCGGCCCAGCTCGATGGCGGCGGTCAGACGAGCCGCCGTGGCCGGCCCGACGCCCATCACCACCCCCAGCTCGGCCGGGTCCGCCTCGGCGAGGTCCGCCAGGGACCCGACCGTGGAGAGCAGCGACCTGGCCACCTCGAGCGCGTCGCGCCCGCGGGTGCCGTGGCCTAGAACGATCGCAATCAGCTCGGCGTCCTGGAGTGCCGCCGCTCCATGGCGGTCGAGCCGTTCGCGCGGTCGCCACTGTTTTGGCATGGCGGCGAGCTCGGACATCGATCCACTGTGATGCAATGCCGGTGCCACGGGAGCGGAATGCCGTGATTCCCGACGATTGTCCGGTGTGCTCTCCCTGCTGCGGTCGGTATCCGGCACACGCGCTCCGAAATCCGCCCCAGGGGTCCGGATGTTGCACCTGCCGGGCGACCGTCAGCATAAGATTCGAATCCATGGTGCCGTGGGTTCCCGTGGGGCTGTAACGTTTTGGAATGAGTGAAACGAAATCCCAGAAACTGCTGATCCCCCGGGATATTACGGGACTTTTCTCTTGACGGAAGCCTGGATTGTCCTCATTCTTAATCCAATCGCTCAGCATCGTTTATCGGGTGAGCGTGGAGTGAATAACCTGGAGAATTGACATGGCGAACTCACAACGGCGTCGCTCTATTTCGGTGCGCGGCGAAGTCTATGATCGGGTCAAGAAGTTCTGTGATGTGAAGGGAATCAGCATGAGTGCGTTTGTCGAGGATCGGATCCTCGAGCACCTCGGTGGAGGTCCGATTTCATCGGACAAAGGTAGCAGCAAGGCGGAAATCGCGCAGCATTTTACCTTCTAGCCACTGTTCCTGCTACGACCCTCCCGTCCCCTCAAGGGGTAGCCCGCGCTGCGCGCGGGGGCGCTGTGCCGTCTACCACGTGAACGGTTACTAATCACTTTTCGATTGTGGCGTCGGCCGATCCCTGTATCCTACTGTGCCAGCACCCTTTGGGGGAGGTCGTCCGTGAGTGAGCCCGTGGTAGCAAGTGAGCAGGACCCAGGACCGGCAGAAGAAAGAACGTGCGGGGATTGCGGCGCTGCTTGTCCCGGCACACTGAAGTTCTGCGGCTCCTGCGGTGCGCTGCAGCGACCTCCGCGGTCGGCGCTGGATCGACCGGAGCGAGCCGACCACGGGGCGACGGACGGTCCGGCCTGTCGCGTCTGTGGAGCGGCCACCGACGAAGGGGCGCGGTTTTGTCGCCAGTGCGGTCAGGTTCAGGCGGAGCGAGCGCCCCTGGTGGCGCAGCGCGAGTCGGGCTCCCTTGGCGGTGGTCAGCAGCGTGGGGTGTGTCACGGGTGCAGGACACCGCTCGAGCAGGGCCGCTTGTTCTGCCCGAGCTGTGGCACCGCGTCCCGTCTGGCCCGGGTGAGCCGGTCCGAGCTGATGGTTCACGACCCCAGCTGGTACCGGGTCGTGCGCGGACTGGGGCTTGTCTGGGAGGGACACGTCACGCTCATCGTCGCTGCGGTGGCGGCCACGGCGGTGGTCACGGTGCTCTCACTTTTCGGCGTGAGCTGGGGTAAGCTCGAGATGGTTCGCGCTGGGCTGCTCGGCGCCGCAGCGCTGGCCGCCGTGGTCGGGATCGTGCTCGGCGTGATCGGTGAGGTCTTCTGTCTCGCTGCGCCGCGGGAGTCTCGGACCCGTGTGCCTGCCTTGGTGACCCTGGGCATCGGTGCGGCCTCGGCGCTGCTGATTGTGATCACGCTCGCCTGGATGGGTGCCGTCGGATTCGACCCGGGGCGCATCCCGTCCGCGGCGCTCACCCTGGGCGCGGTGGCGCTCCTGCTCTTCGTCGCGCGGTTGTTGGCGTTCTCGACGCTGCTTCGGCACATGGCCTTTGCGCTCCAGCACTACCGAATCGCTCAGGGTTCGGTGGGCTTCATGATCTTCATCGGTGTGGGGCTGGCAGTGGTCGGGCTGATCAACCTGCTGTTCCAGTCCGCGCGACCGTCAGTTCAGACCTTTGCGCAGCTCCTCGCGGTCGCTTTCGCCCTGCTCGTAATTTTCTGGTACCTGAACATGGTCCGACGCGGCCGGGACCTGGTCCGTCAGCGCCTCCCATAGGGCCCGCGCAGCAACAGCTCGATCGCTCAGGGCGCCGATCCATCCCGGCTCACTTCGTTGCTCCTCGTTGCATAGCAGCAGTATGCTGCCTCGTCGCGCCTTGCGAGCCGGGCGCCTCGACGCCCTGAGCCGACCA
>JBDRSE010000321.1:0-7326 GCA_043825095.1 bacterium | reverse complement strand
TAGGCGATCCGCTCCCAGGGGCCGTTCTCGTCGTTGAACTCGATGGGGTAGCACAGCCCGCCGGAGCAGCCGCACTCGGACACGGCGCAGATCGTCCGGCAGTCGTGGGAGGTCGTGCAAGGCCCACCCTGGGACGTGGTGCCCAGGCTCGCCTGGTAGGGGTAGTGGGTGTCCGGGCCCGCCACGGGCGAGCCGTAGCCCCAGGGCGTGTTCCCCGTGCCGCTGTTCCCGCTGGCCGCCGAGGCGGTGCCGTAGGCATACACCTGCACCTGGTCCCAGAAGTCGTGGGCGTAGTAGTTGTTGGTCTGCTTGGACAAAAGCGAGGCGATCTTGGCCACGTTGGCCGGCGAGTCCTGCTGCGGGCTGGTGCCCAGCAGCAACCCGTCCTCCAGCGCGATGAAGGCCGTGCTCGGAACCCGGAGCAGGTCCGCGGACGTCGTGTAGAACATCCCTGTGTCGCCGTAGAGCTGCGCCAGGGAGCCGTCGTCCAGGTCGCAGGTGCCGCTCGCGCAAGGCACGGCGTTGTAGCTGTTGCAGTTCTGGCCGCAGTCGTCCGGCGCCAGGCCCGGCACGTTCGGAGGGAGGGTCATGCCGCTGGAGTCGATGAGGCGGATCCCCACCACCTCGGTGTTGGCCGGGATGAAGTCGGTCAGGTACGACTGCACGCCGTGGATGGAGTTGTCCGGCACCGCGGTCAGGGTCATCTGGAACAGAATGATGTCCCCGGGACCCACGTTCACGTCGGTGGTGCCGCCCCCGCTGGAGGTGCCCGACTCGGGATCGATCACCGACACCGTGGCTTCCGGGATCGACTTGTTCGTGATGATGGGCGCCACGCCTTCGCCGCGGGCCGGCGTAACCAGCGACCCGAGGATGATCAGCGCGAAGACGGCGGAGGCCACCTGGGCTCCGCGCAGGGCGCGTCCACGTCCAGAACGACTCTGAGTGCTCATGAGAAACTCCCCGTGGGATGTCGAAAAGGCCACCCTACCGGCCGCCAGTCCACGTCTGTGCTTCAGCTCAACGAACGCTCGACGGCCTGCCCTGCCCCTGGCATCCGATTCTTGCGACGCAGCGTCAATCTGAAACGACCCAACCCTTACTCCTAATCATGGGAGGCAAGCTCCCGCGGGACAATGTCCTTGATTGTCGCTCATTCCGGGGCGCAGAAGAACCCCATTTCTCAAAAATATCTGTAGTTCATGTTACAAATAATGTCTTTTTGTTTTCCTACAGGAGATCCGGACAGCAACACCCCACCGGAAAGACGAGCCGGTATCGACTCGAAGATCGGCGTCGCCCACGCGGGGCAGACAATGTGGGCCGGTAATTTGCCTTGAAATCTCGGTGGCGCGTGCAGATATTTCAAGGTAAAATGCCTACATGATTCCCCGGATCAGGCACCTTGAAACAGCTCGGGGGCTGCTGGAACGTCATCCGGTGGTCGCCATCATCGGCGCACGCCAAGTCGGAAAAACAACATTAGCTCAAGCGCTTGCGGCAGGTGAAGATGGGGTGACGACGTTCGATCTCGAGGATCCCACGGATCAGGCCCGCCTAGCGGACCCGATGCTCGCACTCAGGCCTCTCTCCGGCCTCGTGGTGCTCGATGAGATCCAGCGCCAGCCCGACCTGTTTCGAGTGCTTCGAGTGCTGGCCGACCAGTCCGAGAAGGACCATCAGAAGCGTCGCTTCCTGATCCTCGGCAGCGCCTCGCCGGAGCTGCTCAGGCAGACGTCCGAGTCACTGGCCGGTCGCATCGTCTACCACGAGCTGCCTGGCTTCCGTGTCGAGGAGGTCGGCGCAGAGCGGGCTGATACGCTGTGGCTCCGCGGCTCCTTTCCCCGCTCCTTCCTGGCCGAGGGCGACGGCGCGAGCGCCGAGTGGCGACGCGCCTTCATCCAGACCTTCCTGCAACGCGACCTGCCGCAGCTCGGCGTCAACATCGCGTCCGCCACCATGGGCCGTTTCTGGACCATGCTCGCGCACTACCACGGTCAGCTCTGGAACGCTTCGGACCTGGCCCGGGCCTTCGGGGTGAGCGACACCACGGTGAAGCGGTATCTGGATCTGCTGACCTCGACCTTTGTCGTTCGGCAGCTCCAGCCCTGGCACGAGAATCTCAAAAAACGTCAGGTCAAGTCACCCAAGGTCTATCTCTCCGACAGCGGTCTCCTCCATTCGCTGCTCAACCTCGACACCGCGCGGGACCTGGAGGGACATCCGAAGGTCGGCGCCTCCTGGGAAGGGTTTGCCATGGCGGAGGTCATCGCCCGCCTCGGCGCCCGCCCGGACGAGTGCTTCTTCTGGGCGACCCACGCAGGCGCCGAGCTCGACCTCCTCGTGACCCACGGCAGGCGCCGCCTGGGATTCGAGTTCAAGCGCACCAGCGCGCCGAAGACGACCCGCTCGATGCACCACGCGCTGCGCGACCTGAAGCTGGACCGGCTCGACGTCGTCCATCCGGGGGCGACGACCTTTCCCCTCGCCGACGACATCCGCGCCCTCTCATTCTCCCGCCTGCACGAAGATCTCGATCCCTTGGCGTAGCGGGTCTGGCAGTGAGCCCAAAGGGGTGACGGTGACGCCCGGCTTGGCGCCCGGGCGCTCAGTTCACCACGGTCTGGCAGCCGAAGGTGGCGCTGACGTCGCTGATCTGGTGGCCCGTGAGCTGGACGCAGGACGGGCCGCAGAACTCTACCTGGGTGTGGGAGGCGTCGGTCCAGGTCCAACCGCCCCCGCCGCCGGCGCAGCCGTCGTTGTAGGGCACCACCGCGCCGTCGAAGTAGAAGTTCACCTGGTTGGTGTCCGCGGTGGGATCCAGCCCGGGGAGGGCGTAGGTACAGGAGACGATGGCGCCGGCGATGGTCTGCAGCGCCAGCTCGAGCTCGGCGGGGTCGTCGGCAAAGTAGGGCTGCCCGGTGCCGCCCGCGGTGGCCACGTTCTGCAGCTCGGTGACGTTGGCGCCCACGAACCCGACGGCGTAGGTGCTCACCGGGGGGTTCTGGGCGAGCAGGTGGCCCGCGGCGGTGGGGCCGTCGTTGCCGCCCACCACGCAGGAGCCGCTCTCCTCACCGTCGGTCACGAGCAGGACGGCGTTCTCGCGGTCCGTGGAGGCGAGGGTGGGCTCACCCACCAGGGCCTGCAGGGACGCGCCGGTGCTGGTCTCGGGATCCCCGGAGTCGCAGAGGTACTGGATCAGCCCCTGGCCGTTGAGCAGCGCGCCGTTGCTGCTGCCCTCGCCGGCCGTGGAGGAGAGGAACGTGTCGATGGCCCCGGCGTTGTCGATGGCGATGGGCACCCGGACGGCGCCCGCGGAGCAGCCCCCCGGCAGGCAGGACGAGTAGGTGGCCAGCCCGAAGCGGATCATGGACTGGAAGGTCCCGGTCACCTGGATGATGGCCGCCCGGGCCACCTCCCAGCGATTCAGGCCCGTGCCCGGGACGTCGTTGCTCATGGACCCGCTGCGGTCGAGCAGGATCAGCAGATTCGGCGGCAGGGCCTCGATGTTGAACCCCACCTCGTCGCACACCACCGCGTCGGCGAGCGCGCCGTCGCCGGTCACGGCGGCGTCACTCCCGCCCCCGCCGTCGTTGCCGCCGTTGCCGCCGTCGGCAGTGTCGTCGTCGGCCCGCGGCCCACAGGCCGCGCACGCCAGCGCCCCGGCCGCCAGCACCGAGAGCACCCGCTTCGTCCAACCCTTGCTCGTCGTCATCTCGCTCACGCCCCTTTGATGGATATCCCGCACTGCCATCGACGATCAGTATACCCGGGGTGGGCCGCACTACGCCATCGGTCGTTCGGCCGGCCCCTCTTCCCTGCGATTCTTTCGTTGCGCGGAGGCCCGATTTCCTGCGAAGATAGTTCCATGCGACGATATTATCCTGCCGTCACCGTCCTCGCGGTGCTGCTGCTCTCGGGCTGTGGCGACTCGCCCCCAGGCGGGGATTCCCACGATGCCCAGTCCCAGGCGGACAGCGCGATTCCCGTGGATGCCGGAGCTCAGGACGCAGCTTCCGACGCCGGCCTGGATCCCCCGGACGGCGGGAGTGATGCGTCCGCCGACGGGGATGCGGGGCTCGACGCGGCGGTCACACCGGACGCCGGGGGCGACGCGGGCACCGGGCTCCCCACGGGCTGCTTCACGGGGAGCTTCACGCCGTACTTCGGAAACCTGCACGCCCACACGAGCAACTCGGACGGCGACGGCACGCCCGCCGAGGCTTTTGACTGGGCCCGCTATCAGGGGCTGCTGGACATCATGGTGGTGACTGACCACGTGGAGCAGCTCTACACCCTGTGGGGCACCGAGGACACGGACTGGACGCAGTGCCGCCAGGCCGCGGACGCGGCCGACACTCCGGGCACCTACGTGGCCATGTGCGGCTACGAGTATGGCAGCGGATTCAGCCTCTCGGGCTCCAGCGGCCACGCCAACGTCTTCTTCGTCGACTACCTGTTCCCGTGGATCCAGCTCGACTTCCAGGACTTCTACCTGTCAATGATCGCCTGCCCCGACTGCGTCGGCCAGTTCAACCACCCGGGCGACGACCCGTCACAAACCTGGGACGACTTCGCGTACAACGCCGCGGTGGACGCCAACATGAACCTGTTCGAGTTCAACGGGGGCGGCCCCACGTGGAACCTGTTCTTCACGGCGCTGGACAACGGCTGGCACCTCTCCCCGGTCTACAACCAGGACAACCACAGCGCCAACTGGGGCACTGCGAACGACCGCCGCGCCGGCTTCTATCTCCCCTCTCTGAATCGCGCCGCGGTCCACACCGCCATGCAGGAGCGCCGCACGTTCATGACCCGGGACAAGAACGCGGCCATCCGAATGCTGGCCGAGTCCGTCTGCTGGATGGGCTCCAGGCTCTCCGGCGTGTCGTCCATCGAGCTCGAGGTCGAAGCCACGGACACCGACGTGGGCGACGGCTTCGACACGATCGAGATCTACGGGCCCGGCCAGGCCCTGCTCCAGTCGACGCCTTGCAACGGCCAGCTCACCTGCACCGCGACCTACACCCTGCCCGTCGCGTCCTCCACCTACGTCGTGGCCCGGGCGCTCCAGTCCGACGGAGACGAGCTGGTCTCCGCACCCATCTGGGCCGCGCCCTAGCCTTTCAATGCAAGTCGGTATGCGAGACTGCCGAAAGTAGTTTCCCCAAGACGTCGGCCCTACTCGAATGCTCTCGGATCTCCGATCTCCGCTCTCCGATTTCCGCTCTCCGACCTCCGATTTCAGATTTCAGATTTCAGATTTCAGATTCCAGACTTCCAGACTTCCGATCTCCGATTCCGGATCGGCGTAGAGATCTATTCCCGAGTATTCAGAGCCCAGTCGTCAGGTCGGTCAGATCCTGAGCCAGGCAGCCTCTTTGCTCGATGGCCGCGCGCAGCGTTCCGCCGAGCACCGGGGCCACGGCGACTTTTTCGATTGTCCAGCCCTGGTACTGCCGATGGAGATCCAGAAATCGCTGAACGTGCCCGTCGAAGCGATCGAGGTCGGCCGGAAGCCGTTTCGCCGTCCGTTTGCAGGTGCCAAACCGGATCCGTCGCTCGTCTTCGTTCAGGGCGACGAGGTCGATCTCCGTGTCCCCGCGATCCCAGTACCCGTCGATGCGCCGGGTGAGCGGAAACGCTCCCACACCCTTCCGGCTCCGCTCCTCGTAGAGCTGCCCGACCAGGCGCTCGAGTCCAAACCCTTCTGCCTCACGCAAGCGCTGATCGGCCAGTGAAACGAGCTTGGACTCCGGCCGGAAGTTGACGGCCGAGAGCGGGTTGGAAAGCGCGCTCAGCCAAGCGCGCAGGAAATTGTCGCGAATGTAGTATCTGCCGCTTCTTGCCGTTCGCTTCGCAAAAATCGGGAGTCGCTTCTCGACCATTCGATATCGGTCGATGAGGATCTTGAGATACCCCCCGACCTGCTCCTTGGTTTCGCGGCTCACGCTTTGCACGTGAGCCATCAGGGCACCGTTCGTGCATCCGGGATTTCGAGCGACGTACTTCAGCACGACGTCGTAGCGGCCCCGCAGCTCGCCGAGGAACCAATGCTCAGCCTCTGTCCGTAACGGCGACGAGCTCCGAAAGAACATCCCGGCAAGCAGTTCCTCGCGGGGCGCCGCCAACACGCCCTGCTCGTAGCAATCCCGATAGAACTTGGGGACTCCCTCGAACAGATTCCAAAGGAACAACAAACGCTCCGGATCGCTGTCCGAGTGCTCCTGGAGCAGGGTCATGATCGAAGCCACGTCGAGGTGGTTCAGCTCAATCTGATCGGTAATCCGGTTGTACAGCGGAGCCTGCCGATCCTCCAGCAGGGCGACGAGATCCGTGTGAATCGATCCCAGGACGAACAGCCCCCCAGGGACCTGGTCGGCGACCATTGACAGCTGATCCACGACCGCCTGCAGATGCGACGTGAAGCCGCTCAGAACCTTTCGGTTGAAGTACTGGAACTCGTCCAAGGCGACGATGAATCCGGCGCGCGCCAACGACCCGATGAGCCTTGCCAGCTCACCCATGCTGGTCGGTTTCGGAAACCGCGCCTCGTCCATGCCAAAGGTGTCCATCGCGTCCGCGGCCGCCGAGAGGACACCGGCTGGGGCGGAGTCCGGAATCTGCAGGTAGAGGACTGGGCGATCCCCGCTGTCCTGCAAGGCACGTTGGATCAGCGTCGTCTTACCAATCCGTCGGCGACCAGTGATCCGCGCAAAGAACCAACGGCGACGGCCAAGGATCCTGGTCAGCTCCTCAAGCTCTGCCTGCCGACCGTAGAAACCCCAGGGCATGATGCCTCTCGACCATTAGTTATTATCTTTTACCTTACTAGCGAGAGCACTGCAACTGTTTTGAACTACAAGTCAACATCGTCATACAAGCGGAAATATCCTGAATAGAAACACCTGGTGAATTGGAACAACCGGCGGGTCCGGATGGGGGCGGGCGGAGGGGCGGCGAAGGGGCGGCGGAGGGCCCGCTCTACGGGTATTCCGGCAGGCCGATGCCGCCGTCGATCTGACCTTCGGGCTCGAGGTAGGTGATGGTGAGGGTGAGGCCCTCGATGGTGGGGTCGGTGTGGTGCTGGAGCTCCATGACCAGCTCGTCCAGGGCGCTGTGGCAGTCGTCCTCGGCGCCGGTCACGCCCGCCGCGGTGGTGAGGCCGTCGTAGGTGTAGTCGGCCAGCGCCGTGCGGCAGACCTCCTGGGCAGACTCCATGTTTTCGCGGAGCGTGTCGTAGGCCGGGGCCGAGAAGGTGGCCAACTCCACCCAGAAGGTGCAGTAGCCGCCGTCGGAGAGATAGGAGTAGAGATCACCCTCGAG